>LT599022.1:3474936-3774936 GCA_900079695.1 uncultured Alphaproteobacteria bacterium | reverse complement strand
TCTTCGAGACGATGATCTGATGATCCGGCCAGGTGCGTTCGCGGCCGGTGGGCGGAAGGGTCGGGCGGGCCACGTCGGCGAATCCTCCTCGGGGAACGACAGCCTATTGTCGCGCACCCGGGAGAAAAACAAAGCGGAAAGTTGCAGCCTCAGTGACCGAGGATCTGGCTGAGAAACAGCTTGGTGCGGTCGCTTTTAGGTGCGTTGAAGAAGGTCTCCGGGTCCGCCTCTTCGACGATCTGCCCGGCGTCCATGAAGATCACCCGGTCGGCGACGCGGCGGGCGAAGCCCATCTCGTGGGTGACGCAGAGCATCGTCATCCCCTCCTCCGCCAGTTCCACCATCACGTCGAGCACTTCCTTGATCATCTCCGGATCGAGCGCCGAGGTCGGCTCGTCGAACAGCATCACCCGCGGGTTCATGCACAGCGAGCGGGCGATCGCGACGCGCTGCTGCTGGCCGCCCGAGAGCTGCCCCGGATACTTGCGCGCCTGCTCGGGAATTTTGACCCGGGCGAGGTACTTCATCGCCGTCTCCTCGGCCTGGGCGCGCGGAATCTTGCGCACCCACATCGGCGCGAGGCAGCAGTTCTCCAGCACCGTGAGGTGGGGGAAGAGGTTGAAGTGCTGGAACACCATGCCGACCTCGCGGCGGACGTGCTCGATGTTGCGGAGATCGGCGTTGAGGGTCACGCCGTCGACGACGATGTCGCCGGTCTGATGCTCCTCCAGCCGGTTGATGCAGCGGATCATCGTCGACTTGCCCGACCCCGACGGCCCGCAGATGACGATCCGCTCGCCGCGGCGGACCCGCAGGTCGATGTCCTTGAGGACGTGGAACGCCCCGTACCACTTGTTCATCGCGGCGATCTCGATCACCACGTCGGCGGCCGGGGACTTGGGAACTTGGTGGCTTTGACTCATCGTTTCGGACTCCGCGGAGGATCGCGTCAGTTGCGGGTGTGGCCGGTGCGCAGCTTGCGTTCGAGCGCCTGGCTGTAGCGGCTCATACCGAAGCAGAACACCCAGAACACCAGCGCGGCGAAGACGTAGCCCTCGGCGGCGATGTCGGGCCATTCGGGATCGACGATGGTGGCGTGGATGGTCGCGAGCAGATCGAACAGGCCGATGATCAGCACCAGCGTGGTGTCCTTGAACAGCGCGATGAAGGTGTTGACGATGCCGGGGATGACGAGCTTCAGCGCCTGCGGCAGCACCACCAGCGCCATCGTCCGCCAGTAGCCGAGGCCGAGGGCGGCGGCGGCCTCAAACTGGCCGCGCGGAATCGCCTGAAGGCCGCCGCGCACCACCTCGGCCATGTAGGCGCTCTCGAACAGCACGATGCCGATCATCGCGCGCAGCACCTTCGAGACCTGGATCCCCTCGGGCAGGAACAGCGGCAGCATCACCGACGCCATGAACAGCACCGAAATCAGCGGCACGCCGCGCCACACCTCGATGAAGAAGACGCAGAGCGTCCGAATCGCCGCCATCTTCGAGCGCCGCCCGAGGGCGAGGACGATGCCGATCGGCAGCGCCGCGACGATGCCGACCACCGACAGCACCAGGGTGAGGGTCAGGCCGCTCCACTGGTCGGTCGCCACCACCGGCAAACCGAACACGCCGCCATGCATCAGCAGCACGGCGAGGAGCGGCAGGCCGACGATCGCGCCCGGCACCACCCAGCGTTTGCCCGGCAGCCGCGGCCACGCGAGATAACCGATCGCCGCCGCGGTCGCGCCCATCACCGCGTCGACCCGCCAGAGCTGGCCGTCGGGATAGAACCCGTAGACGAAGAAGCGCAGGCGCTCGCCGACGAACAGCCAGCACGCGCCGCCGGTGCGGCAGAGCTGCGGATCGTCGCCGACGAAGTGGGCGTCGAAGATCGCCCAGTCGAGCAGCGGGATCAGGGTCGCGGCGAGGAACCACAGCGCCGCGATCGTCAGCACGGTGTTGACCGGGCCGTCGAACAGCCGCGCGCGCACCCACGCGGTGGCGCCCACAGCGCCGGACGGCGGCGGCAGCGAGGGCTTGGGCACGAAGGTTCCGATGTCGGCCATGGCTCAGCGCTCCTTCAGCGCGACGCGCCGGTTGTAGGCGTTCATCACCGCCGAGATCGACAGGCTGATGGCGAGGTAGACCGCCATCGTCATCGCCACCACCTCGACCGCCTGTCCGGTCTGGTTGAGGGTGGTGCCCATGAACACCGCGACGAGGTCGGGATAGCCGATCGCGGTGGCGAGCGACGAATTCTTGGTGAGGTTGAGGTACTGGCTGGTGAGCGGCGGGATGATCACCCGCAGCGCCTGCGGCAGCACCACCAGACGGATCACCTGGCCGCGCCGGAGGCCGAGCGCCGCGGCCGCCTCGGTCTGGCCGTGGCTGACCGCCTGGATGCCCGAGCGCACGATCTCGGCGATGAAGGTGCCGGTATAGACGGTGAGCGCGAACCACAGCGCCACCAGTTCCGGCAGCAGCACGCCGCCGCCGGCGAAATTGAAGCCCCTGAGTTCGGGCACGCTCCAGGAGAGCGGCGCCCCGAGGAGCAGGAACAGCGCGCCCGGCAGGCCGACGACCAGCCCGAGCGCCGCCCGCCACACCGGGAACTCCTGCCCGGTGGACTCGCGCCGCTTGCGCGCCCAGCGGCCGAGCGCGACCGCCGCGACCAGCCCCGCGAGCGCCAGCAGCAGCACCCAGCCGAACCCTTCGCCCGCCACCGGCGCGGGCAGGTACAGCCCGCGCTTGCTCAAGTAGACGGTGTCGTGGAAGAAGCGGAAGCTCTGGCGCGGCGCGGGCAGCGCCTGCAGCACCGCGAAATACCAGAAGAACACCTGCAGCAGCAGCGGAACGTTGCGGAAGATCTCGACGTAGACCTCGGCGAGGCGCGCCACCAGCCAGTTGCGCGACAGCCGCGCGACGCCCGCGACGAACCCCACCAGGGTCGCGGTGACGATGCCGAGCCCCGACACCAGCAAGGTGTTCAGCAGGCCGACGAAGAAGGTGCGGCCGTAGCTGTAGGTTTCGTCGTAGGGGATCAGCGAGAACAGGATGCCGTATCCGGCGGTCTGGTCGAGGAAGCCGAAGCCGGTGCGGATGCCGCGGCTCTCCATTTTGTGCAGGGTGTTGGAGAACAGCGACAGCGCGAGCCACAGCACCAGGGCGACGACGGCGATCTGGAACGCCCAGGCGCGGACCTTGGGGTCGTGCCAGGGTTTGATGCGGGTGCTGCGCGATGGGGTCATGGGGCGTCCTCGGAAGCGACGGCCCCGGCGGCTCGCGCCGCCGGGCGAACGGATGGAGGCGGGTCAGCGCACCGGCGGCGCGTATTGGATGCCGCCGTCGGTCCACAGCGCGTTGAGGCCGCGCGCGATCTTGAGCGGGCTGTCCTGGCCGACGGTGCGCTCGAAGGATTCGCCGTAGTTGCCGACCGCCTTGACGATCTTCACCGCGAAATCGTTGGTCACGCCCATCTTCGCGCCGAAATCGCCCTCGACGCCGAGCAGGCGCTTGACGTCCGGATTGGCGGTCTTGAGCGCCTCGTCGACGGTCTTGGAGGTGACGCCCGCCTCTTCGAGGTTGAGCATCGCGAACAGGGTCCAGCGGGCGATGTTGAACCACTGGTCGTCGCCCTGGCGCACCACCGGGCCGAGCGGCTCCTTCGAGATCACCTCGGGCAGCACCGACGCCTTGGAGGGATCCGGCAGCTTCGAGCGCAGGCCGTAGAGTTGCGACTGGTCGGAGGTCAGCACGTCGCAGCGGTCGGAATTGAAGCCGGTGAGGGTCTGGTCGGCGGTGTCGAACACCACCGACTGGTAGGTCATCTTGTGGGCGCGGAAATAGTCGGCGAGGTTGAGCTCGGTGGTGGTGCCCGCCTGCACGCACACCGACGCGCCGTTCAGCTCCTTCGCCGACTTCACGCCGAGCGCGTTCTTCACCATGAAGCCCTGGCCGTCGTAGTAGTTGACGCCCACGAACGACAGACCGAGGCCGGTGTCGCGGCTCATCGTCCAGGTGGTGTTGCGGGCGAGCACGTCGATTTCGCCGGTCTGGAGAGCGGTGAGGCGTTCCTTGGCGTTGAGCGGAACGTACTTCACCTTGCCCGCGTCGCCCAGCACCACCGCCGCCAGGGCCTTGCAGTAGTCGACGTCGAGGCCGGACCATTGCCCCTTTTCGTCGGGCGCGGAGAAGCCGGGCAGGCTGTTGTTCACGCCGCAGATCAGTTGACCGCGGCTCTTCACGGTTTCCAGCGTCGCGGCCGAGGCCGGAGCGGCGACCGCCGCCGCGGCGACCAACGCACCCAACCCGACGACCAGGTGACTCGCTTTCATATTCTGCTCTCCCCAGTGAGAAGGTCTCCGACGGGCGCGAGCGCCGCCGGGTTTCCCGGGGAACAGAGCAAAGGCCGGGCCAACCGGCCGAAGCCGAGGCGCAGTCTGGCGCGAAGCGGAAACGGGCGCGGATGGGCGCCGGTTGCATGCTCCGATTCAGGGCAACGGCTACGGGTTGTTTGCCCAAGGATCAGGCATGGCCGCCAGCCATGGCTCGGAATGCCCATTCAAGAAGCACATATTCGGATCCCACGCGCCGTTGACGACGCGGTGCAGCACGAAACCCGGCGGTGCGGCGATCTCCGTCACCGGGCTGCCGTCGGCATTCTCGCCGACGAACGCCACCCGGTTCATCACCGAAGGCGCGGCGATCACCGGCGCGCCGTACCACGCGCCGCGCATCGGCCGGTGCAGGTGCCCGCACAGCAGCGCGCGGACGTTGCGATGCGCCGCCAGCACCGCCCCGAGATCGTCCCGACCTTCGGAAATGCCGATCTGGTCGAGCCAGTCGATGCCGGTGTCGAACGGCGGATGATGCAGGAAGATCGCGGTCGGCCGCTCCGGCTGCTCGGCGAGGCGCGCCGCCAGCCAGTCCACCTGCGCCGTCTCCAACGCGCCCACCATCGGGTCCTCGGTGGCGGCGTCGAGCGCGATCAGCCGCACCGGCAGGTCCTCGACGACGTAGGCCATCCAGGCGTCGTCGCGGTCGTCGTCGCGGCGGCCGAACGCGGCGCGCAGGGTTTCGCGGCGGTCGTGGTTGCCGGGGCAGACGTAGACCGGCGCGTCGAGACGGCGGAGCAGATCGCGCGCCCGCCCGGCGGCGGCGGCGTCGCCGTCGTGGGTGAGGTCGCCGGTCACCAGCACCACGTCGGGCCGCGCCGCGTTGACCGCGTCGACGACGCCGCGGGTCGCGGCGTCGGTATCGACGAGATCGTGCACCGGCCGCCCGTCCGCGGATACGTGGAGATCGGCGACGTGCGCGATCAGCATGCGAAACCTCCCGTTCGGTTCGGGGTTTACTCTACGGGCCCCGGCGACCATATGAAAGTCCCGATGGGCCGAACCGCCCCCGCCAGGACCTTTCCCGCCGATGATTTCCGTACGCCATCTCAGCCACCGCTACCCCGGAGCGCGGAGCGCGCATCCGGCGCTCGACGACGTCGACCTCGCGATTTCCGCCGGCCGCTTCTGCGCCGTGATCGGCCGCAACGGCTCGGGCAAATCCACCCTGTTCCGCATTCTCGCGGGCGCGCTCAGGCCCTCGGCGGGCGAGGCGACGATCGCGGACGCGCCCTGCGGCAGCGCCCGCGCCCGCGCCGCGGTCGGCGTGGTGTTCCAATTCCCGGCGCTCGACGCGGTGCTGACGGTGCGGGAGAACCTCCGGCTGTTCGGCCGCCTCCACGGCCTGTCCGGCAAGGCCCTCGCCGCGCGGCTCGACGCCGCGGTCGCCTGGACCCGCATCGGCGACCGTCTCGACGCCCGCGTCGGCACCCTTTCGGGCGGCCAGCAACGCCAGGCGGAACTCGCCAAGTGCCTGATCCCCGCCCCGCCGGTGCTGCTGCTCGACGAGCCGACCACCGGCCTCGACCCCGCCGGGCGCGCCGCGTTCGCGGAAACCCTCGCCACCCTGCGGCGCGAGGCGGGCGTCACTTTGCTGATGACCACCCACGTGTTCGAGGAGGCCGAACCCGCCGACGACGTGGTGGTGCTGCAATCCGGCAAGGTGATCGCCGCCGACGCCCCGCGCGCCCTCGCCGCCCGCCTCGGCACCGAGATGATCGTGATCGGCTGCGCCGAGCCCGGCCGCCTCGCCGCACGCCTGCGCACCGGCGGACTGGCGGTGCGCGCCACCGCCGCCGACGTCCGCATCCCCGATCTCGACCGCGGCCGCGCCGTCGGCCTGGTGTCGGAGATCCTCGACCGCCACGGCGCCGAGATCGCGAGCATCGCGATCAAGCAGCCGACCCTCACCGACGCCTTCCTCGCCCTCACCGGAGACACGCCGTGACCGTGCTCGCCCCCGTCGCCGCCCTCGCCGGGCGCGAACTCGTCCGCTTCTGGCGGCAGAAGTCCCGCGTCGTCGGCGGCGTCGCCCAGCCGCTGCTGATCTGGGGGTTCCTCGGCGCCGGTTTCTCGGCCTCGTTCCGCCCCGAGGGCCACGCGGGCGGCTACGCCGCCTACGTCTTCCCCGGCATCCTGATGCTGATGCTGCTGTTCTCGTCGGTGTTCTCCGCCATCACCCTGATCGAGGACCGCGACCGCGGCTTCCTTCAGGGGGTGCTCGCCGCGCCGCTGCCGCGCTTCGCCATCGTCCTCGGCAAGGTCGGCGGCGGCACCGTCCTCGCGGTGCTGCAAACCGCGCTGATCCTCGCCGTCGCGCCGCTGGTGGGCGCGCCGTTCGCGCCGCGCGGCCTGCTCCTCGCGCTGCCGGTGCTCGCCCTCGCCTCCCTCGGCTTCGCCGCCACCGGCTTCGCGGTAGCGTGGTCGATGCGCTCCACCGCCGGATTCCACGCGATCATGATGGTGGTGCTGATGCCCGCGTGGATGCTCTCGGGCGCGCTCTTCCCCGCCGAGGGCGTCCCCACCTGGCTCGCCTGGACGATGGCGGTCAACCCGCTCACCCACGCCGACGCCCTGCTGCGCGCCGCGCTGACCCAGTCCGCCCTGCCGCCACTCTGGCAAAGCGCGATCTTCCTCGGCTGGGTCGGCCTCGCGCTCGCCGCCGCCCTCGCCCGCGTCGCCCGCACCGAGCGCGGCGCGCGGAACTAGGAGACGCGCCATGGAGGAACTCGTCCTCGCGATCAAGTACGTGCTGCTGGTGGTCCTCGGCCTGCTGCCGATCATGAACCCGCTCGGCACCGTGCCCCTGTTCCTCGCGCTCACCGCGCCGATGCCGGAAGCGCAACGCCGCCAGCAGGCGCAGCGCACCTGCCTCTACGCCTTCGCGATCCTGTCGACCTTCCTGTTCCTCGGCAACGGCATCATCGCCCTGTTCGGCATATCGCTCGCGGGCATCCGCGTCGCGGGCGGGATGATCGTCCTGGTCCTCGCCTTCCGCATGCTGTTCTCGGGCGTCGACCAGGCCTCCGAGGTCGACGCCACCCCCTCCGAGATCAAGCGCGCCGAAGTCGACTTCTCGTTCTCGCCGCTCGCGATGCCGAGCCTGAGCGGCCCCGGCTCGATCGCCGTGGTGATGGGCTACGGCTCGGAAATTCCCGGCAACTCGGTAATCCTCGGCCACTTCGTGGTGGTCCTCGGGATCGCCCTTTCCACCGCCGTCGCCTACGCCGCCCTCACCTTCTCGTCGTGGATCTCCCGCTTCCTCGGCCCGCACGGCCTCCAGGCGATCACCAAGATCATGGGCTTCCTGCTCGCCTGCATCGCCGTCCAGTTCATCGCCTCCGGCATCCGCGACTTCGTCCACTCCCTCGCCTGAGCCCGGGGAAAGCCCCGCCCCATGCGCCCCCGAGTACGCCCCGCTCCCGGCCGACGCCCCCGAACGACCTTTACGCCGGTCATTACACCGCATTTCAATCCACGCCCCTGTGCGAGGGGCGACGACGCCGGTGCGGGCGTGCGCGGCCACCGCGGTGTTTCAATCCACGCCCCTGCGTGAGGAACGACCTACGCAATGGCCCTTGATGAAGGGGAGCAGGTGTTTCAATCCACGCCCCTGCGTGAGGGGCGACTCAGGGCGACCCGAAGAAGCTCAAGACGTTCGTGTTTCAATCCACGCCTCTGTGTGAGGGCGACCTGGGGCGATTGGCACGGCAACGCGAACGTGGAGTTTCAATCCTCGCCCCTGCGTGAGGGGCGACACGTAGACAGGACGCGCCGCAGCCGCGAGGGTGTTTCAATCCACGCCCCTGCGTAAGGGGCGACCCACCCGGCGAACACCAGTAAGCCCGGCCGGACGTTTCAATCCACGCCCCTGCGTAAGGGGCGACGCTCCCCGTGGCTTCGGCCTGGGGAGGGCTTATTGTTTCAATCCACGCCCCTGCGTAAGGGGCGACTCGCCGACCAGACCATCCGGCGAGTAGCCGAGGGTGTTTCAATCCACGCCCCTGCGTAAGGGGCGACATCGGCTGTTGCTCGCCCGCCCGCTGGACGGGAAGTTTCAATCCACGCCCCTGCGTAAGGGGCGACCGTCGTCGAGCGCGCTGCTGGTGGTGCCGAAGTCGTTTCAATCCACGCCCCTGCGTGAGGGGCGACGTCCTTCGCCTCGGCGGCTTCGATTGCCGCCTTGTTTCAATCCACGCCCCTGCGTGAGGGGCGACGATGACGGCGACCGAGTACCTCGGCGAGATGGAGTTTCAATCCACGCCCCTGCGTGAGGGGCGACCCGGCCAGGGCGGCGTGTTCGCGGTGTGGGATGGCGTTTCAATCCACGCCCCTGCGTGAGGGGCGACCGCAACCGAGCGCGCCGAGAAGGCGGAGGCGGAGTTTCAATCCACGCCCCTGCGTGAGGGGCGACTCACGCCGGGTTGGAGGGTCGGTTTTTTCGAGAGTTTCAATCCACGCCCCTGCGTGAGGGGCGACGCGATCTAGCTGATATCATCAAAGCTTGGGCATAGTTTCAATCCACGCCCCTGCGTGAGGGGCGACGCTGATGCTGGACTTCCTTGCCAAAGGCGCAGGGTTTCAATCCACGCCCCTGCGTGAGGGGCGACGGGTGTTCCTCGCGCAGAAAGATGCGCAAGGAGGTTTCAATCCACGCCCCTGCGTGAGGGGCGACGACCCAGAGGACCGCGGAAGTAGTCGTTGAAGCCGTTTCAATCCACGCCCCTGCGTGAGGGGCGACGGTACTTCTCGTAGACCGTGACGAGGTTCGGATTGTTTCAATCCACGCCCCTGCGTGAGGGGCGACGACCACGCAGAGATCTTGACGCCGGGAAAATACGAGTTTCAATCCACGCCCCTGCGTGAGGGGCGACATACGCAGTAGCACGACGTGCGGGACGGATCGGGGGTTTCAATCCACGCCCCTGCGTGAGGGGCGACTCGAGGACGTTCTCGCCTGGGCCTATGGCGACGAGTTTCAATCCACGCCCCTGCGTGAGGGGCGACGCTCGGCCAGACCTCAGCCGAAGCTCAGCACCTTGTTTCAATCCACGCCCCTGCGTGAGGGGCGACTCGCGAGCATTCAGACCGCGTTCGCCGCCTTCAAGGTTTCAATCCACGCCCCTGCGTGAGGGGCGACTTTGGCGGCCAAGAAGGACTTGGCGGCGAAGGTGTTTCAATCCACGCCCCTGCGTGAGGGGCGACGACCACGCAGAGATCTTGACGCCGGGAAAATACGAGTTTCAATCCACGCCCCTGCGTGAGGGGCGACATACGCAGTAGCACGACGTGCGGGACGGATCGGGGGTTTCAATCCACGCCCCTGCGTGAGGGGCGACTCGAGGACGTTCTCGCCTGGGCCTATGGCGACGAGTTTCAATCCACGCCCCTGCGTGAGGGGCGACGCTCGGCCAGACCTCAGCCGAAGCTCAGCACCTTGTTTCAATCCACGCCCCTGCGTGAGGGGCGACTCGCGAGCATTCAGACCGCGTTCGCCGCCTTCAAGGTTTCAATCCACGCCCCTGCGTGAGGGGCGACTTTGGCGGCCAAGAAGGACTTGGCGGCGAAGGTGTTTCAATCCACGCCCCTGCGTGAGGGGCGACTCTTGCCGTCGCTCTCGTCGGTGAGGTACACGCGGTTTCAATCCACGCCCCTGCGTGAGGGGCGACGCCTTGGAGCGATAAGGGTGTTGACAAGGGGGGCGGTTTCAATCCACGCCCCTGCGTGAGGGGCGACCTCCGTCCTCGACCTTGGGTGCGCGATGTGGGTTGTTTCAATCCACGCCCCTGCGTGAGGGGCGACGCCTTGCTGCGCGGCAGCCTCAAGGACCAAGCGGTTTCAATCCACGCCCCTGCGTGAGGGGCGACGCCTCCGCAGCCGCCTTATCGAGCGCTTCTACGACTTGTTTCAATCCACGCCCCTGCGTGAGGGGCGACACGTGGCATGACCGACATCTGCGGACGGCTTTGGGTTTCAATCCACGCCCCTGCGTGAGGGGCGACAACGAGACACAGACGAGACACTAAAGAAAGAAGGTTTCAATCCACGCCCCTGCGTGAGGGGCGACTCGGCGTCAAGGCCGGAGCCTGGACCGAAGTCGGCGTTTCAATCCACGCCCCTGCGTGAGGGGCGACTACAGGTGCTGGCTGATCAGCGCGTTAACCGCGTTGTTTCAATCCACGCCCCTGCGTGAGGGGCGACCGATCCGTCCGAGATGTTGATCCCGGCCTTGAAGTTTCAATCCACGCCCCTGCGTGAGGGGCGACGCGCTGCTCGGCGGCCGGGCGTGGATCGACGCCGTTTCAATCCACGCCCCTGCGTGAGGGGCGACTGACGCCCGAAACGCCCTGCGGCCGGGTGCTGGTGTTTCAATCCACGCCCCTGCGTGAGGGGCGACGGGAGGATGGGTAGGCGTGAACCTCAACGCGCGGATGTTTCAATCCACGCCCCTGCGTGAGGGGCGACCTGCCCGCATGGATCCCCACCGGCGCGCGCCTTGTTTCAATCCACGCCCCTGCGTGAGGGGCGACGGCTGGGAGCCTAGCGCGTGGCGGCACAAGGGGAAATCACGAAGTTTGCGCGAACGTCGGGGGTCGGGCGGCTCCGCCGTTGCCCGGCCGGTCGTCCGTGGGCGTATTCCCGTGGTTTCACAAAGTCCAAGAGCGATCGCGAACCTGCCGGGCCGGGGCTGGGCGCTTGAGGTTCGCGGACCCGGCGAGCGCCCCCGATCGCGGGTCCGGCCGTACCGGCTTCCTTCACCCGTGCGGGCCGGGGCAGGCGTGGATTTCGATGGCGGTGTGGACGAGTTCGGGCATTCCGGCGAGCCGCGCCTTGTAGGCCTCCGGAGTGAGGGGACGGTAGGCGATGACGGTGATCACCGCGGCGTAGCGGCCGACGCCGATGCTCCAGAGATGGAGATCGGGCACCTCGGCGTCGCCGTCGCTCATCAGCGCGTCGCGGACACGGTCGCGCAGATCGGCGGGTCCCTGGAGGTCGAGGAGAATGCCGCCCGCGTCCCTGAGCAGGCCGACCGCCCAACGGACGATCAGCGCCGCGCCGAGGATCGCGACCAGCGGATCGAGCCACGCCGCACCGAACCCCCAGCCGGCCGCGAGCGCGGCGATCGCGAGCACCGAGGTGAGGGCGTCGGCGAGAACGTGGACGTAGGCGGCGCGGCGGTTGGTATCCTCATGATCGTGGTCGTGATGATGATGATGGCGATCGTGCGCGTGATCATGGTGCTCATGGTCGTGATCGCCGAGCAGCAGCATCGAGGCGAGATTGACGACCAGGCCGACGACGGCGACCGCGATCGCCTGACCGTAGGCGATCGCCACCGGGTTCATCCAGCGGGCGACGCTCTCCCACGTCATCGCCACCGCGACGCCGAGCAGGAACAGCGCCGAGGCGAACCCGGCGAGCGCGTTGACCTTGCCGGTGCCGAAGGAGAAGCGCGCGTCGGCGGCGCGGCGGCGGGTGACGAAGTAGGCCGCCGCCGCGAGGCCGAGCGCGAGCGCGTGGGTCGCCATGTGGAGGCCGTCGGCGAGCAGCGCCATCGAACCGAAGGCAAGACCGGCGGCGATCTCCACACCCATCACCGCGGCGGTAATCGCCACCACCCAGCGCACCCGGCGTTCCGCGCCGGTCTCCCGGTCCTGTCCGAAGACGTGATCGTGGCGGAGACCGCCGAGGGTGCTGTGGTGCATCGGAGGTCTCCTCAGGCGGCGGCGATCAGCACCTTGCGCGCGATCTCGGGGGTCACCCCTTCGTCCTCGCCGAGCGCGGTGAGGCCGTGGGCTTCGAGATTGGCGGCGACCTTGTCGGCGGCGTCCTTGCCGATGCGGCCGTCGGCGAGGCGGACCGGCATGCCGAGGGCGCGGAAGAACGCCTCGGTCTTGAGGATCGCGCTCTCGATCCGCGCGTCGGCGGGACCGTCCCGCAGCCCCCAGACCTCGGCCGCGTACTGCGCGAGCTTGTCGCGCTTCGCCGCGAGGCGCACCCGCATCAGCGACGGTAGAACGATGGTGAGCGAGCGCGCGTGGTCGATGCCGTAGAGGGCGGTGAGCTCGTGGCCGATCATGTGGGTCGACCAGTCCTGCGGCACGCCCACCGCGATCAGGCCGTTGAGGGCCTGATTGGCGGCCCACATCAGGTTGGCTCGGGCGTCGGCGTCGGCGGGATCGGCGAGGGTCTTCGGCCCCACCGCGATCAGGGTGCGCAGCAGCGCCTCGGCGTAGGCGTCCTGCACCATGCCGCCCGCCGGGCGGGTAAGATATTGCTCGATCACGTGGACGAACGCGTCGGCGACGCCGTTGGCCACCTGGCGCGGCGGCAGGCTGCGGGTGGTCTCGGGGTCGAGCACCGCGAACGCCGGGAACACCGCCGGGTGGACGAAGGCGAGCTTCGCGCCCCGGCCCTTGTGGGTGATCACCGCGGCGCAGTTGCTCTCCGAGCCGGTGGCGGGGAGGGTCAGCACCACGCCGAGCGGCACCGCGCCGGTGATCTTCGCCTTGCCGGTCACGAGGTCCCACGGGTCGGCGGCGTCGGATTCGAGCGCCGCCGCGAGGAACTTCGAGCCGTCCGCCACCGAGCCGCCGCCGACCGCGAGGATGAAGTCGGAGCCCTCGGCGCGCGCGATCTCCGCGGCCTTCATCATGGTTTCGCAGGTGGGGTTGGGCTCGATGCCGCCGAACTCGGCGACGGCGCGCCCCGCGAGCGCCGCCATCACCTGATCGTAGACGCCGTTGGCCTTGATGCTGCCGCCGCCGTAGGTGACCAGCACCCGGGCCGCGGCGGGAATCTCCCCGGCGATCGCGGCGATCTGTCCGGCGCCGAAGAGAATGCGCGTGGGGTTGGCGTAGGTGAATTTCTGCATGGTCCGGCCTCCCTCCGGGAAAGCGTTGCGGCCTCCACTATCGCGCGCCCGCCGGAGGTTGCCAACCCGGCCGACACGACGGGCGTTGAAAACCCCCGCCCCGATGGCGCATTGTTGACGGGCCACATCAGGGAGCACGACGATGACGCCCGAGGATTCGGAAACGCCGCCCGGTCCGGCCGCCGCGCCGGAGATGGGCCGCATCTTTCTGGTGGTGATCGACGACACCGACGAGTTGAAACCGGCCCTGGAATACGCCTGCCTGCGGGCGAAGCGCTCCAACGGCCGGGTGGCGATGCTCTACGTCATCCCGCCGGTGGAGTTCGAGCACTTCATGTTCGTCGGCGACGTGATGCGCGAGGACCGCCGCAAGGACGCGGAGGCCCTGCTGCAATCCTACGCCGACCGGATTCACGAGATTTCCGGCAAGATGCCGATCATCCACCTGCGCGAGGGCGACCGCCGCGAGGAGCTGCTGAAGTTCCTCGACACCGAGACGGTGCACGTGCTGGTGCTCGGCGCGGATACCGGCAAAGGCGGCCCGGGACCGCTGATCTCGTCGCTGATGGGCAAGGACCTGCGGCGCGTCCACGTGCCGATCACGATCATCCCCGGCGTTCTCAATTCCGAAGAAATCCGCACCCTGACCCTCTACTGACCCATCCAGCCATGGAGAGAGCGCATGCGCCTGCTGCGTTACGGACTGCCCGGCCACGAGAAACCGGGCCTGCTGCACACCGACGGAACCATCCGCGATCTCGCCGGGCTGGTGCACGATCTCGACCCGGCGGCGCTCGCGCCCGAGTGCCTGGCGCGGATCCGCGCCACCGACCCCGAAACCCTGCCCGAGGTCGGCGGCCACCCGCGCCTGGGTGCCCCGGTGACGCGGGTCGGCAACATCATGGGAATCGGCCTGAACTACGCCGACCATGCGCGCGAGACCAAGGGCGAGCCGCCGCCCGAGCCGATCCTGTTCTTCAAGCACACCGGCAGCCTGTGCGGCCCCAACGACCCGATCTACTTCCCCAAGGGGGCGCAGCGCCTCGACTGGGAGGCGGAGCTCGGCGTCGTGATCGGCACCGCCGCCCACAACGTCGACGAGGCGCACGCGCTCGACCACGTCGCCGGCTACGTGACGCTCAACGACGTCTCCGAGCGCGACCACCAGTTCAAGCACCAGGGGCAGTGGGGCAAGGGCAAGTCCGCGCCGGGGTTCTGCCCGATCGGGCCGTATCTCGTCACCGCCGACGCGGTGCCCGACCCGCAGAAGCTGGCGGTGCGGATGGTGCTCAACGGCGAGACGATGCAGGACAGCAACACCGACCAGATGATCTTTCCGGTGCGATTCCTGATCGCGTATCTGAGCCGCTTCCTGCGCCTGCTGCCGGGCGACATCGTCGCCACCGGCACCCCCGCGGGCGTGGGCCTGGGGCGCAAGCTGTTCCTCAAGCCCGGCGACGTCGTCGAGGCATCGGTCGAGGGCCTCGGCGCGCAGCGTCAGGCGGTGGTCGCCGAGGCGCCGTAAGCGCCGTCAGGCCTCGCGCACCCGGCCGAGGAAAGACTCTATCTCCCGGCGCAGGCCGTCGGTGGTGGCGACCAGCTGCGCCACCGAGCGCCGCGAGTCCTCCGAGACTTGCCCGGTCTGATCGGCGTTGCCGCTCACCGCGACGATGTTGACCGACACGTCCTTGGTGCCGCGCACCGCCTCGGCGACGTTGCGGGCGATCTCGCGGGTCGCGGCGGATTGCTCCTCGATCGCGGCGGAAATCGCGGTGGTGTCCTCGCCGAGCTTGTTGATCATTTCGACGATGCCGTCGATCGCGTGGCCGGTGGCGTCGGTGGCGGTACGGATGTCGTCGATCTGCCGGGCGATGTCCTCGGTCGCGTGCGCGGTCTGGTTGGCGAGGTTCTTCACCTCCCCCGCCACCACCGCGAACCCCTTGCCCGCCTCGCCCGCGCGCGCCGCCTCGATCGTCGCGTTCAACGCCAGCAGGTTGGTCTGGCTGGCGATATCCTGGATCAGCTTCGCCACCTCGCCGATACGGCCGCCCGCGGTGGCGAGCGCCGCCATCGCCGTCTCCACCGTGTGCGACTGGTCCACCGCGCCCCGCGCCACCTCGTTGGCGTTGACCAGACGTTCGGAAATCTCGTCGATCGCCGCCGAGAGCTGCCCGGTGGCGGCGGCCACCGCGTTGGCGTTGGCGGTCGCCTGCTCGGCGGCGGCGGCCACGGTGCTGGCGCGCGTCGTCGTCTCGCTCGCCACCTCGGCGACGCGGGTCGCCCCCGCCTCGACCTTGCCGAGCGCCGCACCGACTTCGCCGAGCGCCTCGCCGACGTGCTTGTCGAACGCCAGGATCATCTCCTCGAGCTTGTGTTCGCGCTCGAGCAGGCGGGCCTTGGTGAGCTCGGCGTAGACCGAAATCGAGAGATCCATGTCGAGAAACACCGCCTGGGTCACCGCCTGGACGAGCGCGCGGCGGCGTTCGGCGCGGTGCTTGCACGCGCGGTCGACGGCGTCGAGCAGGCGGGCCAGCACCAGCGAATAACCGCCGACGTACCAGCGCGGTTCGAGACCGATCCGGGCGTGGGCCGCGCCCACCGCCATCACCCCGGCCATGAACGCGTCGTCGAAGGTGCCCTTGAAGAGGTTGCCCCAATGCCTCTCCTGAGCCTGCTTCAGGTGCTCGATCATCTCCGGCCCGGAGAACATCCGCGCCAGTTGGGGAAAGGTCTGAAGATGGGCGTAGAACGCGTCGAGCGCCGGACGGATCACCGGGCGAACGATCGGCCAGGCCTCCCTCAGATACGCCACCGCGGCGGAATCGATATTGAGGAACTTGAGACGCGTGTCGCGGTCGGTGTCGAAGGAGGGCATCGTCGATCGTCCTTGGAGGTCGGGAAGCGGGCTTGGAGCGAATCGCCCGCGGACGAGGCTATGCTGCCGCTTTCCCCGATCGCGTCAATTGGAATGTGTCGAGACACCCCTTGAAAAACCGCAACCCTGCCCTACTTCGCCCGCAAACGAACGGGACCCGGGGAAAACCCTTCCCCGGGTCCCGTATCGGTTGACGCTCCCGCTCAGTCGATCCGGCCGAGCGCCTTCGCGAGGGTCATGTAGACGCGGCCGATATCCGAGCCGGTCAGCACCGCGGTGAGCACGTCGGACCGGTCGGAGCGCCGCACCCGCGCCGTCAGCGCCTCGAACTCCGACAGATAGCGGGTGACGAAACCGCGGAACTCGGCGTCCTGCTCGAAGCGGTCCTTGATGTCCTGCATCTGCGCCTTGGTGAGCGAGCGGGTGAGGTGGCGCAGGAACGCCCCCTGATCGCCGCGGTGGTAGCGCTTCCACAGGTCTTCCTCGACGGCGGGCTGGAAGGCGCGGGTGATGTCCACCGAGATCGCCTGCAGCCGTTCGATCACCTGCGCCGCGTCGCGCAGGAACTGGTCGCTCTCGACGTCGGCCTTCTGCGCCTCGAGCGCCTTGACCCGCGCCTCGGCATCCTCGGAAATGCTGATGATCGCCTTGGTCTTCTGGTCCAGCAGCGCGGCGAGCTTGTGCGCGCGGGTTTCCAACAGGTCGCCGGTGGCGGCCATGTCGCCCGCCTTCTGCCGCACCGTGTCGATCAGCGCCTTGACCTTCTCCACCGTCACGTCGGCGCTGCCCGCGAGGTCGGTGGCCTGGGCGCGGAAGGACTCGCGCGCCTCGCCGATCTGCTGATTGATGCGCGACGTGGTGACCGCCACCTGCTCGATCGTCTCCTTGAGGCGCGCGCCCGCCACCGTCACCTGCGCCGAGCTGCGGCCCGCGGTGTCGTCGAAGTCGCGCGCGATCTGGTGAAGCGCGTCGCCCAACGCCCGCACCCGGCTCGACGCCTCGTCGGTGTTCTTGAGGAACTCCACCGAGCGCTCGCGCAGCGCGCCGCCGAACGCGGTGAGCGCCTTCTGCGCCTCTCCGGCGACGCGGCCGACCTGCTCCGACTGCTTGCCGAGCGTCGCCCCCACCTCCTCGACTTGGCTGCGCGCGCCGTCGGTAACCTCGCGGATCTGCTGCGCCTGCTGCGCCACCTCGCCCATCGCCGCGCCGAGGCGGCCGACCGAGGCTTCCGACGCGCCCTGCACCTGGGCGATCTGCGCGGTCAGCTTCTCGCCCGCCGTGACGGTGCGGCCGGCGGCCTCCTCGGCGGCCTCGCCCATGTCCTTGCCGCGCTGGCGGAACACCTCGCCCACCGCCTCCAGCTCGAACCCCACCTTGGAGGCCGCGCCGATCAACTCGTTGGTGGAGGCGCGCAGGGTGTCGCTGATGCCGCGGATGCGCTCCATCACCTCGTTGGCGGTTTCGTTGAGATGGCGGCTCTGCTGCGTCATCGACGCCTCGCCGAGGCGCGACTGGGTGGCGACGAGCTGCACCACGTCGGCGAGTTCGTCCGCCTGCTTGCGCAGCGAATCGCGGATCGTTTCGGCGATCGCTCCGGCGCGGTCGGCGTCGCGGTTGATTTCGGCCGCGTAGTCCTTGAGCAGGACGCCGGTATCCTGGCCCTTCGCCTGGATCACGTCGATCGCCTGGGCGAGCGATTTGCAGCGCGCCTCCAGCGCGCCCGCGGCCTGGGCGCTTTCCGCGCCGATCGCGCGCGCCTGATCCTGGAATGCGAGGCTGTGCTCGCCGAAGCGCGCCACCGCCGCGCCGATGCGGGCATCGGCCTGGTCGCTCGATTCCAGCAGATCCTGCGCCTTGCGCGAGAACGCCTCGCCCACCGCGCGCAGCCGCGCCATCGCCGAATCCGAGGCGGAGGCGAGCTCGCGGGACTGCATTTCGAGCCCTTCCTCGACGATCTTGACGCGGTCGAGCACGGTCTCGGTGATCTGGTTGAGCTGCGCCGCCTGCTTGCCGAGGCTGCCGGTGATGCGGCCGGTCTGCTCCGAGAGGGTCTCGGACGCCTGCATCAGATCCGCCTCCTGCTTGCGGAACAGCGCCTCCAGCGCGGCGACGCGGTCGGAGAGCGCCGCCGCGATCACCTCGACGCGCTCCGCCGACCGGGCGGCGGTGGCGTCGAGCGTCTCGGCGTGCGCCTGCACCGTCTGAGTCACGCGCTCGGCATGCGCCTGCGCGGCCTCGCCGGCGCGGGCGAGCGTCTCCTCCTGCTTGCGGGCCTCGCGCGAAACCGCCTCCGAGGTGACGCGCAGGCTCTGCGTCGCCTCCGCCATCGCCTCCGACTGGCCGCTCAGGATCGCCTCCAGGGTGGCGCCGACCGAACGCGTCTCGTCGGAGACCGCCTTCAGCGCCCGCGCCTCCTTGGCGAGTTCGCCCGCGGTGGCGCGGGTGCGCTCGGTCGCGGTTTCCGCCGAAGCCGAAAGCTCGCCGACGTGGCGGCCGAACAGCTCCACCGCCTGGGCGGTGTCGGTCTCGATGCGGGTGCTGGCGGCGGCGAGATCCTCGGTGTGGCGGAGCAGCGCGGCGCGCACCGCGTCGACCTGCTGCGCCGCGCGGTGCGAGGCGTCGTTGAGATCCTGCGCCTGGGCGCGCAGCGAATCGGAGATCGCCCGCACCCGCGCCTCGTGCGCGCCCGAGGGGTAGGCGATCTCGCGCATCAGGGTGCGCAGCTCGGCGACCTCGGTCTCGAAGCGGCGGCCGCGGTCGAGATAGGCGACCACCAGCCACACCAGCGCCACCGGCAGCGCCACGCCCGCCGAAAACGCCGCAAGCTCCCACGGGATCAGGCTCGACGATCCGGACAGGGTCGGCACCCCGGACTGGTAGAGCGACACCGCCACCACCGCCAGCCAGGCGCCCGACACCGCCGTTCCCACCAGCGCCGCCCACGGCCGCGACGAGCGCGGCGGCGGCGGCGGCGCGACCGGTTCGAGCGGCGGCGCGGCGGGCTCGATGCGCAGCGGCTCGGAGCGGCGCTTCGGCGGGCGCGGCGGCTCCGCCTCCGTCTCCGCCTGCGGTTCGGGCGTCGGCGTCGCCTCGGTCGGCAGCGTGTCTTCGGTGTCGGCAGGCGTGGTCATGGCTTCCCCCGGTTCTCGGATTCCGTGTCTCCAATCGAACACCGCCGGAGGGCGAAGTCAACGCGTTAGCGCACACCCGGCGGACGCCGGCGCGGGGAGATTTCTCCTTTTCAAATCAGCCGCATGGATACAAGATGGGAGATGCGGGCGGGGCGACTTGCGCGGCCGCCCGGGTCCCGCGTCGCCGCAACCCCCGACGATGAAAGGCGTTTCCCGATGCCCGACTCCGCTGAAATCGGCTGGATCATCGGCGGCGCGCTGGTTGTCGCCGCGATCGCCACCGCAACGTTCGTCGTCCTCGGCGGCAATCGCCGCTGGCGCGAATATTCCACCCGCCGCCGCACCGCGCTCGCCGAAGCCAAGCGCCAGATCCTGCGCACCGCGCGCGGCAACCGCGCCGACGTCGGCCAGGCCGCGGCGCTCTCGTGGCTGGCGCAGAACCGCACACCGCTCGCGGAACAGGATTTCTCCGATCTGGTTCTCGACGGCGCCGCCGTCGAAACCGCCAACCTTGCCGGAACCTCGCTGGCGCGCGCCTCGCTCAAGCGCGCGCGGATGGCGCGGGCGAAACTGCCGGGCGCCGATCTCTCGGGCGCGGCGCTCGCCGACGCCAACCTCACCGGCGCGAACCTGCGCGGCGCGATCCTCGAAGGCGCGAATCTGGTGCGCGCCTCGGTTGCCGACGCCGACCTCGCCGAATGCCGGGCGGTGCGCCTCTCCGCCAGCGAGGCGAAATTCTGGGACTGCGACCTCTCCGGCGCGATCCTCGAGGACGCGGTGCTGGAGCACGCCGAATTCACCGGCGCCAACATGACCGGCTGCAACCTCAACCGCGCCGCACTCGGCTACGCCGCGCTCGACGGCGTCAACCTCCAGCGCGCGCTGCTGAACGGCGCGCACCTCGATTCGGCGACGTTGCAGAAGGCCGACCTCCGCAAGGTGCAGATGCTCGAAGCCAACCTCGCCAACGCCGATCTCGAACACGCCAACCTCACCTGGGTCCACGCCGAGGGCGCGGACTTCTCCTACGCCCACCTCGCCGGAGCCTCGCTCGCCGGGGCGACCCTCACCGGGGCCGAAATGGTGGGCGCGGTGCTCGACGGCGCCGACCTCACCGGCGCCGATCTCACCGGCGTGCGCAATCTCGACGCCGAGCAGGTCGCCTCGGCGTTCTATCGCGGCGCGGAAGACCCGGAAACCGAGCGCCGCAACCAGCCGCTGCTGCCCTACGGCTACGAACTGCCGCCGCTGCGCAAGCCCGACCCGGGCTACTGATCACCGCAACACCAGGAACTCGGTCGGCGCGGCGAGCTGCGCGCGCCCGAGTCGCCCCGCGCCGCGCGCCACCGCGCCGTAACGGAACGCATCGGCGGCGTGACTGGTCCAGTCGTGCAGCGGCGTCGGCATATAGTCGCGGGTCTTGTCGTTCCAGGCGCGGCGGTACTGGGTCAGAGCTTCGAGGCCGCGGGCGCAGGCGTCGGCGTCGAACCAGCAGCGCGGCAACAGGCCGCGCACCGCCTCGATGCCGTCGGCGAGGCTCTGCGCCGGGGCGATCTCGAAGCGCACGCCGAGCGCCTGCGCGGTCTCGCGGCGGCTCTTGCCGGTGCCGAGCTCGCGCACCGCGATATCGTGGGGGGCGATGTGGCGGCCGTAGGCGTAGGGCTTCTCCCGCAGCGCCGCGACGTAATACGGCAGCCCTTCGCCCGAGGCTTCGAGATAATCGATCAGCCGCACCTCCGCGCCCGCGCGCTGCGCGAACCAGATCGCGGTGGAATCCGCCATTCCCAGGTCCCACCAGGTTTCCACCGGCAGGGCGGGCTCCCACGCCGCGCGCCCGATCCGGCCTTCGGCGCGCGCCGCCTCGAGCGCCTTGCCGTAATAGCTGCCGGTGAGCGCGGCGTCGAAGCTGCACCAGTACTCCTGGCGCAGGACCTCCTCGGCCATTCCGGCGACGCGGTCCTCGGCGATCGCGGCGGGCGGGATCACCGGCGTGCCGTCGGCGCGCCGGGTGTCGTCCACCGACAGCACCTGCGCGAACCACGCCGGGTTGCGCTTCGCCATCTCCAGCAGCGCGTGGCCGTGGTTGCGGCCGCGCGGGGTGAAGATGAACACCGCCCAGCCGCCGTTCTCGGCGAGAATCGGGCGGACGTAATCCCACGCCGCCGGATCGGCGAGCGAATACTCGGAGAACACCACCCCCACCGGGTTGGCGCCGACCAGGGCGTTGAAGTTGTCGGAGCCGACGAGCTGCCACAGCGAGCCGCACTTCAGCGCGATCTTCATTTCGGTCGCGCTGGTCGCGGCGCGCAGCGGCTTCGGGAACACCCGGTCGAGAACCCGGCGCCCGTCGCCGTCGACCGCATCCCACACCGCCTTGCGCGCCTGGGTGGCGGTCGGCAGCATGTGCCAGTAGACCCCCGGGCGCACGTGCGCGGCGCAGGCGGCGAAGTTGAGGGCGGTCGCGTCCTTGCCCGAGCGGCGATGCCACACCAGCACCGCGCGGCCGCCGCCGCCCGCCATTCTCGGCGCCATCGCGCGCAGGAACGGCAGCTGATAGTCGCGCGGCGTCCAGCCGTGCGGCAGCGTGATCTCCATGCTCACTCCTCGGAAAAATCGCGGATCTTCACCGTCAGCGGCTCGGGCTCGTCGGCCGCGCCCTTGTAGCGCTGGGGTTTCAGCGCCTTGAGGCGGAACATCAGCAGGCTGTCGGAGGCGCGGGTGCGCACCCCCACCTGCTTGCCGCCGTAGAACACCGGCTCCGCCTCGCCGCCGACGGCGCGGCGGTCGGCCTCCGCCTCCAGCAGCTCGACGTAGGAATCGAGCGCCTCGTCCCACGCCCGCGCGAACCCGGGGTCGCGTCCGCGCAGCACCAGCCACGCACCGCGCGGACGCCCCGAGGCGGCGGCGGCGGCGCGCACGCTGCCGGTCTCCGCGAGAGCGTCGAGAAACCGCCGCCGCACCGCGGCGCGGGCGGGGGAAGGGGATTCGGTCATGTCGGCATCCTCATTCGCAAAGGGCGCAGAACGCGAGAAGCTCGGCCCGCGACGGCAACCCGCCGAGCGCGCCCGCGCGCGCCGCGGCGGCCTCGGCGCGGGCGCGCGGCTGGGCGGCGAGAAGGCGGGCCGCGGCGCGGGCATAGATCGCGATATCGGGCGGCAACCGTCGCGGCTCCGCCGCGAGGATTGCCGCCACCAGCCGTTCCGCCCGCTCCGCACCGCACGCCTCGCCGTCCATCTTCGCCCCCGCGCCTTTTCACCATCGTTCGATGCGGACGATGATATACGGGCAATTGCCCGCAGTCAAGACGTGTGCGGGCAAATCGTCCGCACGCTCGGCGCGTAGCCTTGTGTAAATTATCCTTGATTTTCCTGAAAAACCCCCGAATATCCGGCAGAATCCGGGTGACAAGGCGGACAATCCGAGGTTAAATACCCGCATGACCAACGACGACCTCAAAAGCCGCGTCCGCGAACGCCTGAAAGCGCTCGACAAGACGCCGCGCGCCGCCTCGGTCGACGCCGGGCTGCACCCGGACACGATCCGCAACGTGCTGCGCGAGCGGTCGGTGAAGCCGCGCGCCGACAGCCTCGCCAAGCTCGCCCGCGCCCTCGAATGCTCGGTCGACTGGTTGATC
Organism: uncultured Alphaproteobacteria bacterium; assembly: GCA_900079695.1. Classification (NCBI taxonomy): domain Bacteria; kingdom Pseudomonadati; phylum Pseudomonadota; class Alphaproteobacteria; species uncultured Alphaproteobacteria bacterium. The sequence goes on along the minus strand of LT599022.1, from coordinate 3,752,034 downwards.
GACGCGCCCGCCGCGCCCGCGCCCGCCCCCCAGCCGTTCGGTTTGTGGGAGACGCCCGCGCCGCCGCCGCGCGCCGCGATGCCGCGCGACGTGCCGGTGCTCGGCACCGCCGCCGGCAGCGCCCGGGGGGCGTTCCAGCTCGACACCGCGGCGATCGACTACGTCCGCCGCCCGCCGGGGATCGGCGCATCGCGCGACATCTACGCCCTCTACGTGGTCGGCTCCAGCATGTCGCCACGGTTCGAGGAGGGCGAACTGATCTACGTTTCCGAACGTCGCCCGGCGCGGGTCGGCGATTACGTGGTGGTGCAGACGGTCGCGCCGGACGACGGACTGGTACAGGCCTACGTCAAGCGCCTGGCGCGCCGGACCGACGCCACGCTGCTGCTGGAGCAGTTCAACCCGCGGGCGGAGATCCGCCTCGACCTCGCGCAGGTGCGCGCGGTCCACCGCATCCTCACCCTCAACGAACTGTTCGGCATCTGATCATGCGCCTCGTCTCGCTCGCCCTCGCCGCCGCTCTCGGCCTCGCCCCCGCCGCCGAGGCGGCGTTCGACACCTGGCGCTTTCCCGGCGCACCGCTACCGCTCCGGCTTTCGGGCGTGGACTTCGAACGCGCCGACCGTCGCGACGCGGTGGTCGAGGCGATCCGCGCCATGGCCGCCGCGCAACTGCGCGAAAGCGGGCTGTTCCGCGCCGACGCGGCGAAGGGGCTGACGGTCGACCTGCGCGACGTCGAGAGCACCGCCTCCGCCCAGACCGACGGCGTCGGCGTCGGCCGCGCCGCGATCCTCTACCGCGTCACCGACGATGCCGGGCGCGTGGTGTTCAACGACCGCATCGTCGCCACCGCGCGGGTGACGGTGGCCGACGCCGTGGAACTGCGGCAATCGACGGTGCGGGCGGCGCGCTACCGCGCCTTCGTCCGCAACCTCGAAGTCTTCGCGCTGCGCCTCTACCGCACCCTTTCGCCCGCGCCCGACGCGCCGTTGAGCCTCGCCGAGGTGCGCCTCGCGCAGCCGCTCGAAACCCCGGAGCGCACCGCCGACTACGCGCGGCGGATCCGCGCCGCGCTGGACGCCCAGATCCCCACCGGCGACGCCGCGCCGCCCTTCGATCTCGCGGTCGAAAGCCTGACCTTCGCCGCCCTGCCCGCACCCGGCCCCGAGCAGGCCGCCGCCGAGGTGAGCCTCGGCATCGCCCTCGCGCGTCCCGGCGGCGCACCGGTGTGGCGCGGCCGCGCCACCGCACGGGCCGCCGCCGCGCGCGACCGCGCGCTCGGCTCCGGCCTCTCGCCCCTCGACACCGCGATCGCCGACGCCACCCAGGTGGCGTTGCGCGACCTCGCCCCCGAGATCGCCGCCGCCGCGACCGAAACCGCCGCGATGGCCGAAACCGTCGGCGACCGTCGCCTGCCCTTCCGCCTCGACCGCCTGGAAGCCGCGCCGGGGCTCGACGACCATGGCCTGCTGGCGCGCCTGCGCCGCTGGAATCTCGAAGGCCAGCCGCTCGCCTCGGTGTGGAACGCCGAGGGCGCGCCGCTCGCGGTGCGCATCGACGCCGCCGAGGTGCGCCTGCGCAAGACCGCGCCGGGCGAAGGCGTCGCCGAGGTCACCGTCGCCTGGGTCGCCACCGACGCCGAGGGGCGCACCGTGCTCGACCTCCGCACCGCGACGACGACGCCGTTCTCCGCCGCCGACGCACGCCTGCGCGGACGCGACGCGGGCGACTGGGCGGTGCGAGTCGGCCTGCGCGACGCCTGGATCGCGCTGCTGGACGGGCTCGCCGCCCTGCCCGCGCGATGACTTCGGCGAAGGGCTTGCCGCCGCCGCCGCAAGCGGCGATGGTAAGCGCCGCAACGCAGGAGACGCGCATGAGCAAACGCTTCGACCCTTCGCTCAGCCACCCGCGCCCCGACGGCCCCGCCGCGCGGCCGGCCAGGAGCGGCTTCATGCCGATGGCGGAGGCGCTCGCCGAATTCGCCGCGCCGCCCGCGGCCGACGCGCCGCTGGTGGCGCCCCACGAGCCCGGAACCGCCGAATTCCAGCCGCCGCGGCCGTTGCGCCGCGCGCCGGTCCGCTTCGCCCACCTGCGCGCCGACGGCGAGAGCTGAAGCGCCCACCGCCCGTCGAGGAGGAAACGCCGTGACGCCGTCGCGTCGGGCGATCGCGACGATCGCCGAATCCGCCACCGAAACGCTGCGCACCTCGCGCGACCTCTACGTCGTGATGGTCCCGGTGATCGTCGCGGTCAAGATTCTCCAGGAGCTCGACTGGGTGCGCTACGTGGCGCTGCCGCTGGAGCCGCTGATGCGCCTCGTCGGCCTGCCCGCGGAGATGGGGCTGGCGTGGGCGGCCGGGCTGCTGAACGGCGTCTATTCCGGCCTGATCGTGCTGATGCAGCTCGCCCAGGGGCGCGCCGAACCGCTCAGCGTCGCGCAGGTGACGACCCTCAGCCTCCTGATCCTGATCGCCCACGGGCTGCCGGTGGAGTGCGGCATCGCCCACCGCTGCGGCGCGCGATTCATCGGCCAGTGCTCGCTGCGGTTCGGCACCGCGCTGCTGTGCGGCGTCCTCTACCACGCGCTCACCGAAACCTTCGGACTCCACCCCGAGGCGGCGGCGATCCCGCTGCCGTCGCTGCCCGCCGACCCGAGCCTGCTCGACTGGGCGCTCGGCGAGCTGCGCAACCTCGCGGCGATCTCGGGGGTGATCTTCGTCCTGATGCTGATGATGAAGCTGCTGCGCGCCTCCGGCGTGCTCGACCTCGTCACCCGCGCGATCGCCCCGGTGATGCGCCTGGTCGGCATCGGCAGCGAGGCCTCGGCGATCACCGTGGTCGGGATGACCCTCGGACTCTCCTACGGCTCGGGCGTGATCCTCCAGGAAGTGCGCAAGGGCGTGCTGCCGACGCGCGACGTGTTCTTCGCGCTGTCGCTGATGGGCGTTTGCCACTCGCTGATCGAGGACACCCTGGTGCTGATGCTGGTGGGCGCGGAGTTGGGCGGCCTGCTGTGGCTGCGCCTGGCGGTGAGCCTTGCGGTGATCGCGGCGCTGGTGCGGCTGGTGCGGCTGGTCCCCGAGACCGCGGCGCGCCGCTTCCTGTGGGTGGCGCGCTAAGACGGCGACGCGAAGCCGAGCAGCGCCGGCGTGAGCTCCGACCACGGCATCGGCCGCGCGAAGTGGAAGCCCTGCAGGGTATCGGCGCCGAAGTCTCGGCACACCTCCGCCTGGGCGCGCGTCTCCACCCCCTCGACGACGACGCGGAATCCCATCGCCCGCGACATCTGGATCAGCGCGCGCAGCAGGCGCTTGTCCTTTTCCCCCTCGGGCACCTGGGCGAGGAACGACTTGTCGACCTTGAGGCAGTCGATCGGCAGGCGTTTGAGGTAGGCGAGCGACGAATAGCCGGTGCCGAAGTCGTCGATCGCGATCGACACGCCGAGGCCGCGAATCCCTTCGAGCACGCCGAGCGCCACCTCGAAGTCCGAGATCAGCACGCTTTCGGTGATCTCGACTTCGAGCTGCGACGGCATCAGGTGCGAGGTTTCGAGGTCGCGGGCGATGCGCTCGACGACCCCCGGAGTCCGCAGCTGCTGCGCCGAGAGATTGACGGCGACGCGCGGCACCCGGCCGAGACGCCCGGCGGCGACGTCGGCACAGGCGGTGGCGATCACCCAGTCGCCGATCGGGCCGATCAGGCCGGTGTCCTCGGCGACGTCGAGAAACGCGCCGGGGCCGAGCAGGCCGCGCTCGGGATGGCGCCAGCGGATCAGCGCCTCGGCGCCGCACACCGCCCCGGTCGCGGCGTCGACCTGCGGCTGATAGAACAGTTCGAAGCCGCCGGTCTCGATCGCGGCGCGCAGGTCCTGCTCGGTCTGCACCCGGCGCATCACCTGGCGCTGCAGCTCCTCCGAGTAGTAGTGCGCCTGGTTGCGGCCGTCGCGCTTGGCGCGATACATCGCAAGGTCGGCGCACTTGAACAACTGGTCGGCGTTGTCCGAGTTGTCGGGGCAGAGGGCGATGCCGATGCTCACCGAGGTCGGCAGGGTGAGAGCCTCGACCTCGACCGGCTCGGCGAGCTCGGCGAGCAGCCGCTGCGCCAGGGCATGAACGATTTCGGCCTCGTCCTCGCGCTGGAAGGCGATGATCGCGAATTCGTCGCCGCCGAGGCGGCAGAGGATGTCGCCCTCTCGGGTGATGCCGACGAGACGGTCGGCGACCACCCGCAGCATCTGGTCGCCGACGTCGTGGCCGTGACTGTCGTTGACGAACTTGAAGTTGTCGAGATCGAGCAACAGCAGCGCGAGCTTGAGGCCGTAGCGCACCGTACGCGGGATCGCGGCGCGCAGGCTCTGATCGAAGAAATAGCGGTTGGCGAGGCCGGTGAGCGGGTCCTGCTCGGCCAGTTCGCGCAGGCGCTCATGGCTTTCGAGCAGCGCCATCTCGATGCGGTGGCGCATCCGCGCGTGGGTGACGGCGCGGATCAGATGACGCGGCGTCAGATCCTGCTTGAGCAGGAAGTCCTGCGCGCCCGCCTCGATGCACTGGGTGGCGAGTTCGTCGTTGTCCATCCCGGTCAGCATCAGGATCGCGGTGGAGCCGTGGACGCGCGCGTTCATCCGCCGCAGCACCTCGAGACCGTCCATGTCGGGCAGACGGTAATCGAGCAACACCGCGTCGAATTCGCCATGGGCGAAGGCGGCGAGCGCCTCCTCGGCGGTGCTGCTTTCCGCGATGTCGAGCGGCAGTTTCGACTGCCGGAGCGCGCGGATCACCGCGAGGCGATCGACGGCGTCGTCGTCGACCAACAGCAGACGCAGCGGCGGCGGCACGTATCCATCGTCCATCGCGCCCTCCTCCCGTGCGTCTCCGTTCCCGCTTCAGCGGCCCTTCGGCAATTCGACGATCTGCCAGTAGGCGTCGAGCATCTGCACCAGCCCCGAGAAGCTGTCGCCGAACTCGTTCTTGACGATGTAGCCCGCCACGTGGTTGCGATAGGCGGCGGCGAGATCCTCGTCGGACTTCGAAGTGGTGAGCACGAACACCACCGTGTCGCTCAGCGCCGGATCGTCGCGGATCTCGCGGATGAATTCGAGCCCGCCCATGCGCGGCATGTTGAGGTCGAGCAGGATCAGGAACGGCCGCGCCACCCGGCCGGAGCGCAGCATCTCGAGCGCCTCGATGCCGTCGCGGGCGCGGAACAGCGGATTGATGATGCGGCGGCGCTTGAGCGCGCGCTCGACGCCGATGGCGTCGATGTCGTCGTCCTCGACCAGCAGCAGGTTCACGATCTTCCCCTCAGGCGCCAGCGCTTGTTGCATGCTTCAATCCCTTCATATGGGGGTCGCCCGGCCACGTGAACGTGAACTCGGCCCCCCGCCCCTCGGACCGCACCGTCACGGTCCCCCCGTAGACTTCGACGATCTTGCGCACCAGCGCCAACCCCATGCCGCTGCCCTCCACCTCGTCGCGCGGCTTCAGGGTCTGGAACAGCCCGAACACCCGCTCCTGGTATTCGCGCGCGATCCCCGGGCCGTCGTCGGCAACGGCGATCGCCCAGCCGCCGCGCACCTTGCGCGCCGACACCGCGATGCGGCCGCGGTCGCGGTCGTGGTGCTTGATGGCGTTGCCGATGAGGTTGTGCAGCACCTGGGTCAGCGGCGTCGCGAGGGTGCGGAAGCTGGGCAGATCGGGCGCGAGATCGAGCGCGAAGCCGGGCGGCGGCGCGAACATGTCGAACGCCTCGCGGCAGATCGCGGCGACGTCGGCCTCGGCCACGTCGCCCTCGATGCGGCCGATGCGCGAATAGGCGAGCAGGTCGTCGAGCAGGCGCTCCATCCGCGCCACCCGGCTGCGCATCAGCGTGATGTGCCCCTGGATCTCGTCGGGCACGCCGCCCGGCATGTCCTCGACGATCCACTCGGAAAGCTGGGCGATGCCCCGCAGCGGCGAGCGCAGGTCGTGGGAGGCGACGTAGGCGAACGCGGCAAGCTCCTTGTTCGAGCGTTCGAGGTCGCGGGTGCGCTCGCCGAGCCGTTCCTCCTGGAGCTTGCGCTCGGTGATGTCGATGATGGTGAAGGTGACGTCGGCCTTGAAATTGCCCGGCTCCACCAGGGCGGCGCTCAGCAGCACCACGATCGGCGTGCCGTCCTTCTTCACCCAGCGCGCCTCGGTCTGCGAGCGCCCCTCGGCCCTGAGGCCGCCATAGGCGGCGACGCCGACGCGCTCGTACTCGGCGTCGTCGTCGCCGTAGAAGATTCGCGCCGGCTGACCGACCATTTCCTCGCGCGTCATGCCGACGAGATCGCAGAAGCCTTCGCTCGCCTCCACCATGATGCGGTCGCGGGTAATGCCGATGCCGATCGGCGCGGCGCGGAAGATCGCGCCCAGGCGCGCGTCGCGCGCCGCGAGCTGGGCCTTGCTTTCGGCGGCGGCGAGACGTTCGGCCGACGCCCCCTCCTCGGCGATCGCCAGCACCACCGCCGCCACCGCCACCGCCGCGGCGATCAGCAGCGCGAGCCCGAGCAGGGTTTCGCGGCGCTGCGTCGCGAGCGCCTCGTCCTCGTCGATCTTCGACACCATCACCCAGTCGGTGCCGTCGACCTTGAACGTGGCGGCGAGGATCGGCTGGTCGCGATAGTCCCGCCCGCCGACGACGCCGTAGGTGCCGCGCAGCCCCACCGCCGCGGCGAGCTTCGGACTGGAGAGCGGCATGCGGAAGGTGAGCGGCGGATCGGGGCGATGACGCAGGGGCGAGAGAAACACCACGTCCTGCCCCTCGCGCCGCGCGATCAGGGTTTCGGCGGTCGCGCTCGGCGTCGGCCAGCGCCGCAGCAACGGATAGAGGTAGACGTTGGGGTCGATCTGCAGCACCAGCGCGAGCCCCGACCCGCGCAGTTCGTCGTCGTTGTCGTCGCCGAACAACGGCACCACCACGTCGATCAGCAGCCCGCCTCCTTGGGAATGGATGTCGCTGAAGGTCGGCAGGCCGGTGGCGCGGGCGCGGTCGAGGGCGGCGGCGGTGATGGGATCCTCGGGCTCGGGGTCGGCGGGCATCACCCCGACGACGGTGCGGTTCTCCGCATCGACCACCCGGACGTCGGCGAACCGGCGGATTTCCCGGTACATCGCTAGGCGCGAGCGGACCACCTCGAGCATATCCGTGGCGATGTCGGTATCCGGGTTCTGCCACCACAGCCGCAGCGAGCGCTGCAGCGTGGGATTGGCGGCGACGAGCCTGGCGTCGGCGGCGCGGTTGGCGCGCCATTCGGCGATCTCGTTGAGTTTGAGCACGGCGATGCCGGAGAGGGTATGCTCCGCCTCGGCCCGGCGCTGGCGCTCCTGGCTCAGGAGGTACTGCCAGCCGGTGATCGCCATCAGGACGAGCACCACGACAAGCACCAACATCCATAGACGCGGCACGGCCCTCACGACGGGCGGCTCCCCTTTCGCCCCGGTCGGACGTCCCGATCATCCGCAAGGCTGAATTGCTCTCAGCTCCGATCATGCAACGTCCGGTTCGACATGAAAAGCGAATCCCGACGCCGAATGCGCGTAAAAAACGCCGGGCCGCACGCGGCGGCCCGGCCTCCCGAAGCTGCGGACGGTGGGTCAGAACGCGGGAACCACCGCGCCCTTGAAGGTCTTGAGAATGAAGTCGCGGGTCGGCGCGGTCTGATAGACCTCCACCAGCTTCTTCACCCACGGCGCGTCCTTCTCCTTGGTTTTCACCACGAAAATGTTGGCGTAGGGGCTGTCTGCGGCCTCGATCGCGAGGGCGTCGCGGGTCGGAACCAGATCGGCCTCGAGCGCGTAGTTGGTGTTGATGGCGGCAATCGCCACGTCGGGCAGCGCACGCGGAAGTTGCGCCGCGTCAAGCTCGACGAATTTCAACTTTTTCGGGTTTTCGGCAATATCCGGAACGCCCGCCGTGAGGCTCGCCCCGGGCGCCAGCTTGATCAGCTTCTGCTTCTGAAGGAGCAGGAGCGCACGGCCGCCGTTGGTCGGGTCGTTGGGCACGGCCACCGAATCGCCGGGCTTGAGTTGATCGAGCGATTTGATCTTCTTCGAATAGATGCCCATCGGCTCGACGAAGTTCTTGCCCACCGAAACGAGATCGAAGCCCCGATCCTTGACCTGATTGTCGAGGTAGGGCTGGTGCTGGAACGAGTTCATGTCGAGGTCGCCGTCGCTGACCGCCTGGTTCGGCAGCACGTAGTCGGAAAACGATACGATCTCGATGTCGATGCCCGCCTTGGCGAGGCGCGGCTTGACGAATTCCATCACCTGCTCGTGGGTGCCCGGGGTGACGCCGATCTTGTAGGTCTTGGCGAGCGCCGGCGCGGCGAACGCGAGCGACGCGGCGATCGCCAGCGCGGCGGCGAGGGTGCGACGTTTCATGGTGTCCTCCGTGTACGACCGTTGGTCTGGGATACGCGAACTCAGAACGCGGGCACCAGCGAGCCCTTGAACTCCTTGAGGATGAACTGCCGCACCGGTTCGGACTGGTAGGTGGAGACGATCTCCTTCACCCACGGGGCGTCCTTGTCCGCCGCGCGCACCGCGAAGATGTTGACGTAGGGACTGTCCGCGGCTTCGAGCACCACCGCGTCGCGGGTCGGCAGGAAGCCCGCCTGCACCGCGTAGTTGGTGTTGACCGCACCGGCGGCGAGGTCCTCGAGCGCGCGCGGCATCTGCGCGGCGTCGAGTTCCACGATCTTGATCCCCCGGGGATTGGCGGCGATGTCGGGCACGCCGGGGGTGAGGATGTTGGCGCCGTCGAGCTTGATCAGGCCGTGCTTCTGGAGCAGCAGCAGCGCCCGGCCGCCGTTGGTGGGATCGTTGGGGATCCCCACAGAATCGCCCTTCTTCAGCTCGTCGAGCGATTTGATCTTCTTCGAGTAGATGCCCATCGGCGCGAGGAAGTTGGTGCCCGCGGAGACCAGCTTGTAGCCGCGGTCCTTCACCTGGTTGTCGAAGTAGGGCTTGTGCTGGAAGGCGTTCATGTCGAGATCGCCGTCGTTGACCGCCTGATTCGGCAGCACGTAGTCGGAGAAGCTGACGATCTCGATCTCGATGCCCTTCTTCGCCAGCAGCGGCTTGACGAACTCCATGGTCTGCTCGTGCACGCCGGGCGTGACGCCGATCTTGTAGACCTTGGCCTCGGCGGCGGAGGACACCAGCGGCGGCGCCAGCAGCCCGCAAAGCGCGGCGAGGATGAGAAGGCGGCGGTTCATGATGGGGTGTCCTCCTGTTGCGGGATCGGGGCGGGCCGGCCTCAGAAGGCCGGAACGATGCTGCCCTTGAAGGTGTCGACGATGAACTTGCGGGTCGCCTCGGAATGGTACGCGGCGACGAACGCCTTGACCCATGCGGCGTCCCTGTTGGCGGCCTTGACCGCGATGACGTTGGCGTAGGGGCTGTCGGCGTCCTCGACCACGAGGGCGTCGCGGGTCGGAACCAGGCCCGCCTGGATCGCATAGTTGGTGTTGACCGCGGCGGCGACAAGATCGGGGATCGCGCGCGGCAGTTGCGCGGCGTCGAGTTCGACGAACTTCAGGCCCTTGGGATTGTCGACGACGTCGGCCGGACCGGCGCGCAGGCCCGCCTTGGGATCGACCTTGATCAGCCCGGCGGACTGCATCAGCAGAAGCGCGCGGCCGCCGTTGGTCGGGTCGTTCGGCAGTCCGATCGTGTCGCCCGCCTTGAAATCGGCGAACGACTTGATCTTGCGGGAATAGATGCCCATCGGCAGGACGATGCTCTTGCCCACCGAGACGAGGCCGTAGCCGCGGTCCTTGACCTGGTTGTCGAGATAGGGCTGGTGCTGGAACGAATTGATGTCGAGATCGCCGTCGTTGAGCGCCTGGTTCGGCAGCACGTAGTCGGAGAAGCCGATCACCTCGATCTCGACGCCCTGTCTGGCGAGTTCGGTCTTCACGAACTCGACCACCTGTTCGTGCGGACCCTGGGTCACGCCGACCTTGTAGACCTTGGCCTCGGCGGCGGACGCGGCGAGAACGACGCCGAGAACGGCGGCGGCAACCGACTGGAACGGACGCGGAAACGCCATACGGGGAACTCCTTGCGGGTTGGGAAACGGGGTCGGGGTTCAGCGCACGCGCTTGTTGAGCTTGCGCGCGAGGCGGTCGCCGAGGCTCTGGATCATCTGCACGACGACGATCAGGATCACCACCACCGCCAGCATCACGTCGGGGCGGAAGCGCTGGTAGCCGTAACGGATGCCGAGGTCGCCGAGGCCGCCGCCGCCGACCGCGCCGACCATCGCCGAATAGCCGATCAGCAGCACGGTGGTGAGGGTGAGGCCGAGCACGATCGCGGGCAGCGCCTCGGGCAGCAGCACCTTGAAGACGATCTGCAGCGGCTTCGCCCCCATCGCCTGCGCCGCCTCGATCAGGCCCGCGTCGACGCCGCGGATCGCGCCCTCGATGATGCGGGCGATGAACGGCGTCGCCGCCACCGTCAGCGGCACGATCGCCGCCGAGGTGCCGATCGAGGTGCCCGCGACGACGCGGGTGAACGGAATGATCGCGACCGCGAGGATGATGAAGGGAATCGAGCGGGTGGCGTTCACCACCGCGCCGACGACGCGGTTGAACACCGGCATCGCGAACAGTTCGCCGCGCCCGGAGGTGGCGAGCAGAACGCCGATCGGCGCGCCGAACAGGGTGCCGAGGGACAGCGCGACCAGCACCATGTAGCCGGTCTCGACCGCCGCATCAGCCAAGAGGAACAGCATCTGGGTCGACATGGCCGATGATCTCCGCCTTGAGGTTGCGCGACTGGACGAAGGCGATCGCCTTCTCCGCCTCGGCGAGGCCGCCCTTGGCCTCGACGAACAGGATGCCGAACGGCCGGTTCTGGATGTAGTCCACCTGCCCGGCGAGGATGTTGAAGTCGATCCCCGAGACCCGCGAGAGCTGGCTGATGATCGGATCGTAGGCGTTCGGCCCGGTGAAGACGATCTTCACCACCGGGTTCTCGCCGTCCCGCGGCGGGCCGTTGTTGATGATGCGCTTGAGCGACTTCGGCAGCGACGCCTCGATTTCGCCGGCGATCAGCGCCTGGGTGGTTTCGTGGCGGGGCGAGACGAACACGTCGAAGACGTTGCCCTGTTCGACGATCAGGCCGTCGTCGATCACCGCGACGCGGTCGCAGAGGTCGCGCACCACGCTCATCTCGTGGGTGATCACCACCATCGTCAGGCCGAGGCGGCGGCTCAGGTCGCGCAGCAGGTCGAGGATCTGCTGCGTGGTTTCGGGGTCGAGCGCCGAGGTCACCTCGTCGCACAGCAGCACCTTGGGCTCGGCCACCAGCGCGCGGGCGATGCCGACGCGCTGCTTCTGCCCGCCCGAAAGCTCGGAGGGATAGCGGTCGCGCTTGTCGTCGAGGCCGACGAGTTCGAGCATCGGCTGCACCCGGGCGGCGATCTCCGCCTTCGACACCCCCGCGAGTTCGAGCGGCAGGGCGACGTTGCCGAACACCGTGCGCGAGGACAGGAGGTTGAAGTGCTGGAACACCATGCCGACTTGGCGGCGGAACGCGGTGAGCTCGGCGACCGTCAGGGTGCCGATATCCACGCCGTCGACGACGACGCGGCCGCGCGTCACTTCCTCGAGGCGGTTGATGGTGCGGATCAGCGTGCTCTTACCGGCGCCGGAGCGGCCGATGATGCCGAAGATCTCGCCCTTGCCGATGGAGAGGTCGATGCCCTTGAGCGCGTGATGGCTCGCGCCGCCCTTGCCGCCGTAGACCTTCTCCAGTCCTTCAAGCCGTATCATGGTGTTCCTTAAAGAACGAAAAAACCGCCGCAGCCGAAGCCGGGCGGTGATGGTCACATCCCGACGCTTTAGCTGCATTTGTACCGCGCCCGCAAGCTGATCGCTCAAATCGGCGCCCTGCATCCCTCATAAAACCACCCGGAAGGAATGTCAAAGCGTTTTTATAATACATTTCCCGTGCGTGAAAGATGGAGATCCCGGCGAGTCGGGTGCAACGGCGGCGGCGCCCCTGTCGGCCGTTCGACACCTGCACAGAACTCAGTCGACGACACAGGCCGATTCACCCGAGAATCCGTAGGGACTCGCCCAGATTTCGTGAAATTTCCCGCATTTCCTTGCCATTCCGGCGAGTGCGCGAGTACCTTTGAGCCACGCATTCCAGCGACTTTTCGACGTCCGAATCCCCCCCGGCCGCCTCTTCGTGCGTGCGCCGGAATTCTCATCACAAGGTGGCAGACATGAACGACATTGCCGACGTTTCCGCGGGCGTTCCGGCCCGCGACTCCCATCCGCTCGACGCAATCTTCCGCCCGAAGGGCGTCGCCCTCGTCGGCGCGAGCGAGCGACCCGGCAGCGTCGGTCGAACGGTGATGTGGAACCTACTGTCGTCGCCGTTCGGCGGCACCATCTACCCGGTCAACCAGCGCCGCGACAATATTCTCGGAGTCCGCACCTATCCCACCCTCGCCGACATTCCGACGCGCCCCGATCTGGTGGTGATCTGCACCCCCGCGCCGTCGGTGCCCGGCATCCTCGAAGAGGCGGTGAAGCTCGGAATTCCCGGCGGCATCGTGATTTCGGCCGGCTTCAAGGAGGCGGGGCCGGAAGGCGTCGCCCTCGAGCATGAGATCGCCCGCATCACCGCGGGCAAGATGCGCATCGTCGGGCCGAACTGCCTCGGCGTGATGAACCCGGTGGTGGGCCTCAACGCCACCTTCGCGGCGCGCTCGGCCAACCCCGGCTCGGTGGCGTTCCTCAGCCAGTCGGGCGCGCTCTGCACCGCGGTGCTCGACTGGAGCCTGAAGGAGAACGTCGGGTTCTCGGGCTTCGTGTCGATGGGCTCGATGCTCGACGTCGATTTCGGCACCCTCGTCGACTACTACGGCAACGATCCGCAGACCAAGGCGATCGTCGTCTATATGGAAAGCATCGGCGATCCGCAGCGCTTCCTCTCCGCGGCGCGCCAAGTCTCGCTCGAAAAGCCGATCATCGTCATCAAGGCCGGTCGCACCGCCGCCGCCGCCAAGGCCGCGGCCTCGCACACCGGCTCGCTCACCGGCTCCGACGAGGTGCTCGACGCCGCGTTCCGCCGCGTCGGCGTGCTGCGCGTCGAGGGCATCGACGACATCTTCGACATGATCGACGCCCTCGCCAAGCAGCCCCTGCCGAAGGGCAAGAAGCTCTGCATCGTCACCAACGCGGGCGGCCCGGGCGTGCTCGCCACCGATGCGCTGTCGCAGGGCGGCGGCGAACTCGCCGACCTCTCGCCCGCCAGCATGGACGCCTTCAACGCCCTGCTGCCGTCGATCTGGAGCCACAACAACCCGGTCGACATCCTCGGCGACGCCGAGCCCGAGCGCTACGCCAAGAGCCTCGAAATCGCCGCCAAGGACCCGCACATCGACGGCATGCTGGTGATCATGACGCCGCAGGGCATGACCAACCCGACCGAGATCGCCGAACACCTCGCGAACTACGCGCAGAGCCTCGGCAAACCGGTGCTGGCGAGCTGGATGGGCGGCGAGAGCGTCGCCGAGGGCGACGACCTCCTCAACCAGGCGGGCATGCCGAGCTACGCCTATCCGGACACCGCGGTGAGGGTGTTCAACTACATGTGGCAGTATTCGGAAGCGCTCGCCGGGCTCTACGAAACCCCCGACGCCGCGACCGAGGCCAATGGTTACGACCGCGCCACCGCGCAGAAGCTGATCGCGACGGTGCAGGCCGAGGGCCGCACCATCCTCACCGAATACGAATCGAAGAAGCTCCTGCAGGCCTACGGCATCACCACCACCGCCACCGAGATCGCCGAGACCGAGGCCGAGGCGGTCGCCTGGGCCGACAAGATGGGCTATCCGGTGGTGCTGAAGCTCCACTCGCTCACCATCACCCACAAGACCGACGTCGGCGGCGTGGTGCTCAACCTCCGCGATGCAGCGGCGGTGAAGGCGGCGTTCGCGCAGATCAAGGCGTCGGTGGCCGAGAAGGTGGGCGCGCAGCACTTCCAGGGCGTGACGGTGCAGCCGATGGCGAAGCTCGACGGCTACGAGCTGATCCTCGGCGCGAGCGTCGACATCCAGTTCGGGCCGGTACTGCTGTTCGGCTCGGGCGGCCAGCTCGTCGAGGTCTACGGCGACAAGGCCCTCGGCCTGCCGCCGCTCAACACCACCCTCGCCCGGCGGATGATGGAGAAGACCAAGATCTACACCGCGCTCAAGGGCGTGCGCGGCCGCGCCTCGGTCGACATGGCGGCGCTCGAAGGGCTGCTGGTGCGCTTCTCCGAGCTGATCGTCGAGAACCCGCGGATCGCGGAGCTCGACATCAACCCGCTGCTCGCCTCGCCCGAGCGCCTGCTCGCGCTCGACGCCCGCATCGTCCTGCATCCGGCCGACGTCAAGGACGCCGACCTGCCGAAGCCGGCGATCCGGCCGTATCCGGTGCAGTACGTCGGCACCTGGACCTCGGCCAAGGGCGAAACCTTCACCATCCGCCCGGTGCGGCCGGAGGACGAGCCCAAGGCCTACGACTTCCACCACACCCTCTCCGAGGAGACGGTGCGGCAGCGTCACATGGGCCCGGTGGAACTGGAGGAGCGGATCGCGCATCGCCGCCTGACGCAGCTCTGCTTCATCGACTACGACCGCGAGATGGCGCTGGTGGCGCTCAAGCCGGGCGCCGCGGGCAAGGAGGAGATGGTCGCGGTGGCGCGGCTGTCGAAGATCCCGGGCGGCAACGAGGCGGAGCTCAACGTGGTGATTTCCGACGCGGCGCAGCGCCAGGGCCTCGGCCGCGAAGTCACCGAGCGTCTGATCGCGATCGCGAGGGCGGAGAAGATCGCGGCGGTGCGCGGGCCGCTCGCCGCCGACAACCTCGGCATGCGCAAGATCGTCGAATGCCTCGGCTTCGAGATCCCCGCCGACTGCCCGCCCGGCAGCGCCTGCGTCGCCCGCCTCAAGCTCTGAGGTCGGCGGAACCCAAAGCGAAAGGGCCGGGGGATCGCTCCCCCGGCCCTTTCCGTATCCGGCTTCCGTCAGCGGGCGAAGAAACGCGCCGGAACGATGACGATGTCGGGGAACAGCACCAGCAGCACCACGACCGCAACCTCGGCCAGCAGGAACGGCAGCATCGCCGCCGAAACCCCGCCGATCTTCAGCCGTCCGACGCCGCACACCGCGGTCAGCGAGGTGCCGACCGGCGGCGTGATCAGCCCCATCGCATTGACCATCACGAAGATCACGCCGAAGTAGACCGGATCGATATGCGCCTGCTTGACCAGCGGCATCAGCACCGGCGCGAGAATCAGGATCGTCGGCGTCATGTCCATCGAGGTGCCGATGACGAGGCAGATCGCCACCACCGTGACCATGAACAGGGTCTTGTTGCCCATCACCGGGCCGAGCATCTCGACCAGTTGGCCGGGCAGGTCGGCGACCGTGATCAGCCACGCCGCCGCCATCGCGCCGCCCACCAGGAACATCACCGAAGCGGTCGCCTTGGCCGCCGAGAGGAACAGGCCGAACAGGTCCTTCGGCTTGATCTCGCGGTAGACCACCATGCCGACGAACAGGGCGTAGACCGCCGCCACCACCGCCGCCTCGGTCGGGGTGAACACCCCCATCTTGAGCCCGACGATGATGATCACCGGCAGGATCAGCGCCCAGATGCCTTCGGTGAACGCCTTGACCACCTCGGCGCGGGAGGCGCGCGGCGAGGGTTCGAGCTTGTCCTTGCGGGTCACCCAGGCCCAGGCGAGGATGATCGCGATTCCCCAGAGGATGCCGGGAACGATGCCCGCGAGGAACAGCCGGGTGATCGATACCCCCGAGGCGACGCCGAAGATCACGAACGGAATCGACGGCGGAACGATCGGCGCGATGATTCCGCCGCACGCGATCAACCCGGCCGATCGGTTGAGATTGTAGCCCGCCGCCGCCATCATCGGCAGCAGCAGCGCGCCGAGCGCGGTGGTATCGGCCAGCGCCGAGCCCGACAGGCTCGCCATGATGATCGCCGCGAAC
The DNA here is from genome assembly GCA_900079695.1 of uncultured Alphaproteobacteria bacterium. Lineage (NCBI taxonomy): Bacteria > Pseudomonadati > Pseudomonadota > Alphaproteobacteria > uncultured Alphaproteobacteria bacterium. The sequence continues at coordinate 3,735,993 of LT599022.1, read as the reverse complement.
ACCGCGACGTAACCAAGGCCGCCGCGGATGTGGCCGAACAGCGCCAACGCCATCGCCACGATGCGCCGCGACAGCCCGCCCGCGTTCATGAACTCGCCCGCAAGCATGAAGAACGGCGCGGCCAGCAGCACGAAGTTGTCGACGCCGTTGATCGCGTTCTGGGCGATCAGCTGCGCGTCGAACATGTCCATCTGCCACATCAGCACGGTGGCGCAGGCGAGCAGCGCGAAGGCGATCGGCATGCCGACGAGAATCGCGCCGAGAAGCGTGCCGAGAAATAGAACGGCGATCATTTCGGCTCTCCTTCGCCTTCGGCGCCGGTGGCTTCGGCGGAGGCGGCGACCTGATGCGGCGCGGCGCGCCCGGTGACCAGCCGCCAGAGATCGACGAGAATGTAGCAGCCGATCCCGAATCCGCCGACCAGCCCGGTGGCGTAGAACACCGACATCGGCATGCCGGTGACCGGCGCGAAGGTCGTGGTGTTGATCACCACCTGCCGCCAACTGCCGATCAGCATCAGGGCGCACAGGTAGAGCATCGTCAGCAGCACCAGTCCCTGCACCACCTTGCGGATGCCCGGCGGCAACTTCATCACCGCGGAGTCGACGCCGAGATGGCCATGCTCGCGCATCGCCACCACCGCACCGAGAAACACCATCCACACGAACAGAATGCGCGACGCCTCCTCGGAGGCGGAAATTCCCGAATTGAAGACGTAGCGCAGCACCACGTTGCCGAACACCATCACCAGCATCACCGCGAAGCACGCGACGATGAGGACGTTGATCGCCCGGATCACCAATCTTTCGAACGACGCCATCGGTCCTTCCCCATGGACGAACGGAAAGCCGGCCCGTCCTTACGGGCGGGCCGGCCGAACGGCGGGATTACTTGAGGGTCTTGGTCCGCTCGAGCTCCGCGCGGAACTCCTTCACCAGAGCCGGATCGAGATCGGCCGCGTACTTGTCGGCCACCGGCTGCACCGCGACGCGCATCCGCTCCATCTCTTCGGGCGCGATCTCGTTGATCTTCATGCCGTGGGCGATCATCTCCTTGCGGGCGTCCTCGATCATGCCGCGCGCGACCTTGCGCTGATAGACCGAAGCCTCGTCGGACGCGGCCTGGAAGGCGGTCTTCTCGTCGTCGGAGAGCTTGTCCCACAGCGCCTTCGACACCATCAGCATCTGCGTGTTGTAGATGTGGCGGTCGGCGGAGAAATACTTCTGCACCTCGTAGAACTTGCTCGCCACCACGGTCAGCTCGGGATTCTCCTGACCATCGACGGTGCCGGTCTCCATCGCCGTGTAGAGTTCCGGGAACGGCATCGGCACCGGATTGGCGCCGAGAGTCTTCAGCATGTCGACGTAGAGCGGGTTGAGGATGGTGCGGATCTTGAGCCCTTCGATGTCCTCGAGCTTGGTGATCGGCCGCTTGGAGTTGGAGATCGACCGGTAGCCCTGATGCTGGAAGCCGAGGCCCACCAGCCCCTTCGCCGGAAGAAGGCTCATCAGCTTCTTGCCGAACGGGCCGTCCAGCACCGCATCAGCCTGGGCGTCGGTGGCGAAGGCGAAGGGGAAGTCGAGGACCACGAATTCCTTGATCGTGCCGACCAGCTGCGCGGGCGCCATCGAGGAGATGTCGACGGTGCCGCCCTGCATCGCCGAGGCGACCTGCTGCTCGCCGCCGAGCACGCCGCCGGCGAAGATCTTCACCTTGATCTTGCCGCCGGTCTTCTGCTCCAGCACTTCGGCGAACTTCTTCGCGCCGATCCCCTGCGGATGCTCGATCGGGTTGACGATCGCCATCTTGAGGTTGCGGCTCTGGAAATCGCCGGCGGCCCAAGCGGCGGGGGTGATCCCGAGGGCGGCGGCGCATACCAGCGTCGCCGTCATCACTCGCTTCACAGACACCTGATACATCAACAATTCTCCCTGGCGCGGTCGATGATTCGGCAATGCGGGCGGCCCGACCACGGCTCTGCGGCGCACCCGCCGGGCGAGGGTCAAACCACCGGCGTCGGCGGTTCGCGCCCCGCGAAGAATGCGGCGAGATTGTCCAACACGTTGCGGCCCATGGCGGTGCGGGTTTCGAGCGTCGCGCCCGCCTGATGCGGCGCAAGCACCACGCTGTCGAGCACCATCAGCGCCTCGGGCACGCGCGGCTCGTCGGCGAAGACGTCGAGCCCGGCGCCGCCGAGCCGTCCGTCCACCAGCGCCGCCACCAGTTCCGCCTCGTCCACCACGCTGCCGCGCGCGATGTTGACGAGCACGCCCTCCGGCCCCAGGGCGTCGAGCACCGCGCGATTCACCAGATGCCGGGTCCCCGCGCCGCCGACGGTGGCGACGATCAGGATATCGACGTCCCGCGCCAGCGCCACCGGATCGGCGACATGGCGATAGGGGGCGTCGGCCACCGGCGTGCGGGTGCAGTAGGAAATCTCCATCGCGAACCCTTCGCAGCGGCGGGCGATCTCGCGGCCGATGTGGCCGAGGCCGAGAATGCCGACGCGCTTGCCCGAGACCTTGCGCCCGAGCGGCACGTTGCCGGTCAGCCAGCCGCCCGAGCGGACGAAGCGGTCGTTGCGGACCACCTTCTTCGACACCGCCAGGAGCAACGCGATCGCCTGGTCGGCGACGTCGTCGGCGAGGGTCCCGGAGGTGATGGTGACGCGCACGCCGCGCGCACGCGCATCGGCGAGGTCGATCTTGTCGGTGCCGACGCCGTTGACCACGACGATGCCGAGTTGCGGCAGGCGCGCCACCAGTTCCGGCGGCGCTCCGGTGCCGCCGCCGGTCACGATCGCGCGGACCGTCGCGGCGGCCTCGCCGGAAAGGGCGAGCGCGTCGGCGACGCCGCCGCGGCGGACGTCGTAGGCGGCGTCGAGCGCGGCCTCGATCTCGGCCATCATCGGTTCGAGGAGAAGGATCACGGGTTTCATCACGGCTCCGAGGCTACGTGGGAAGGAGAGCGCACGAACGGGGAGATTATATTCTTCGTCAATGAGTTAGAATAGACCGGAAAGCGTGTTTCCGCCCACTTTCCGCCCCCGCCGCCGCGCATCACTCCACGCGGTTGGGCAGCGGGTCGTCGGACGAGCGCGGATGCAGCGGCGGCTGCATGCGATAGCCCTCGGGCAGCCCCGGCACCGGGTTTTCGCCGCATTCGCGGGGTTCGAGGGTGATCACCACCGGCTGATCGGCGGGCGCGGCCTTCGGCAGATAGGCACGGATCGGGCGGCACTTGCCTTCGAGGCAGATCCGGAGCGGCTTGGTGTAGGCGCTGTCCGGCAGCTCCAGGCGCTTGAGCGGCTGGGCCTTGGGCGCATAGACGAACCATCCGTCGACGAGCTTCGCGTCGTCGGGCGGCTCCATCCCCGCGCCGGTTCCCCGGATTCGCGCCTCCACCGGGCGCATCGTCTCGCCGCGCACCTTCCAGGTTTCGCGCCACTCGACCTTCTCGATCGAGTGTTCCCACGACAGCGTGAAGGTTGGGGCGTACATCGCCACCGCATAGGCTCCGGCGGCGATGCACAGCAGCGGCGGGGTCATCCGGGCTGCCCCGCGGCGATGCTCCTGCGGCGCTTCGTCCAGGTGTAGAGGAAGAACGCCGCCGCCATCGCGAAGCCCGCCTGATCGGTGAGCGGCAACGCCGCCACCAGGCAGAAGGCGGCCGCGGCGGCCCACAGGCGCTCCCACCAGGTGAGGTAGGTGAGCCAGAAGCCGACGCTGGCGATGCCCCACATCCCCACCGACATCGCCGCCTTGACCAAGGTGTAGGCGACCGCGGGCCAGTAGCCGATCGCGCTGGCGAGCGGGCCGCCGTCCTGCAGCATCATCACCGGCGCGTACACCGCCATGTAGGGCACGACAAACCCGGCGATCGCGACGCGCATGCATTGGATGCCGATTTCGAGCCCCCCGGCTCTCGCGATCGGCGCGGCGGCGAATGCCGCGAGCGCCACCGGCGGGGTGAGGTCGGCCATGATGCCGAAATAGAACACGAACATATGGCTGACGATCAGCGGCACGCCGAGGTCGAGGAGCGCCGGGCCGACCAGCGAACTGGTGATGATGTAGTTGGGGATCGTCGGCACGCCCATGCCGAGGATCAGGCAGGTGATCATCGTCAGCACCAGCGAGAGGAACAGGCTGTGCTCGCCGACCGCGACGATCGCGCGGGCGAAGTTGGTGGCCGCGCCGGTCAGCGTCATGGTGCCGACGATCACGCCGACGAGCGCGCAGGCCATGCCCACCGGCACCGCGTTGCGCGCGCCTTCGACGAGCGCGTCGATCACCACCTGGAGGGTCTTCTTGCCCTCGCGCACCGCCAGCAGCGCCAGCGCCAGCACCGCCAGCACCGCGAAGATCACGTCCACGCCCCACTCGAAGAACAGCCCGCCCGCCGCGCCGAGCACCACCCAGAAGGCGACGCGGAAGGCGAACGGCCCGAGCCGCGCCGCGAGCGGCAGCCCCATCAGCAGCGCCGCGGTGATCGCGAGCGCCATGGTGCCCGAGAACAACGGCGTGAAGCCCTGGAACAGCAGGTAGATCAGCACGCCGAGCGGCATCAGCAGATACCACCCCTTGCGGAGCGCGGTCTTCCAGTCCGGCAGGTCCTCGTAGGGCAGCCCCTTGAGGCCGAGGCGGCAGGCTTCGAGATGCACCATCCAGAACGCCGCGCCGAAGTAGAGGATCGCCGGCACCACCGCCGCCTGGACGATCTCGGCGTAGGAGACGCCGAGGGTCTCGGCCATGATGAAGGCGACCGCGCCCATCACCGGCGGCATGATCTGGCCGCCCATCGAGGCGGTGGCGACCACCGCGCCCGAGAACGCCGACTTGAAGCCGATCTTCTTCATGATCGGGATCGTCACCGGTCCGGTGGTGACGACGTTGGCGACGCCGGAGCCGTTGACCGTGCCCATCAGCGCCGACGACACCACCGCCACCTTGGCGGGGCCGCCGCGGGTGTGCCCGAACACGCCGATCGCGACGTCGGCGAACAGGCGGATGATGCCCGCGCGTTCGAGGAAGCTCGAAAACACGATGAACAGGAAGATGTAGGTGGCGGAAACGTAGGTCGGCGTGCCGTAGATCCCCTCCATCCCCATCGCGAACTGGTCGACCACCTGGTCGAAATCGAAGCCGCGGTGGTTGAACGGCGACGGGAGATACTCGCCGTAGAGCGCGAACAGCACGAACGCGAGGCAGATCGACGGCAGGGCGAGGCCCATGATCCGCCGCGAGCCCTCGAACACCAGCACGATCGCGATGCTGCCGACGACGATGTCGGCGGTGCTGGGATCGCCGGCGCGCAGGATCAGGTCGCCCTCGAAGACCCACTGATAGAGCCCGGTGGCGAACGCGGCGAGGCCGAAGATCCAGTCCGCGCCCTTGACCGCGAGCGGTCTGCCCGCCTTCGCCGACGAGAGGCCGAACACCATCAGCAGCAGGAAGCCGACGTGGATCGCACGCAGCACCACCGAGGAGAGCGGCGCGTAGGCGGCGATGTAGACCTGCCAGACGGCGAACGCGAGTGCGATCGCGAACATCGCCTTGCCCACCGGCGTCGCGCGGTCGGGCATGGCGTTGTGCGCGGGCTCCTGGGCGTCGGCGAGGGCACTCAACGAGGACGGAGTATCATCGGCGGACATGAAGACCTCTCGGGGCGGATATCACGACCGGCCGGAACGGGAGAAGGGCTCTCCCGCGCCGACCGGCATCGCAGAGGCGGCGGCGGCCGCCCCCGTCACTTCGTCAGACCCACTTCCTTGTAATATTTGGCCGCGCCCGGATGCACCGGCAGCGGCATCCCGGCGAGCGCCTTCTTCGGGTCGATCGCCTTGGCGGCGGAATGCGCGGCGACCAGCGCGTCGAGGTGCTCGTACATCGACTTGGTCATCCGGTAGACCACGTCCTCCGGCACGTCCTTGTGGGTCACCAGATAGTTGTTGATGGTGACGGTGGGCACGTCCTCGGTCTGCCCGGTGTAGGTGCCCGCGGGGATCTTGCCGGGCTGGTAGACCGCCTGGCCGATCTTGGCGATCTCCTCCGGCGTGATCGGCACGATCACCACCGGCGTCGAGGCGGCGAGCTCGCGGATCGCGGCGACGCCGAGACCGGACGACAGCAGGGTGCCGTCGATCTGGTTGTTCTGGATCAGTTGCGCCGATTCGGCATAGGGCAGGTACTCGACCTTGGAGAAATCGGAGTACTTGATGCCGTTGGCGGTGAGGAGCGCGCGGGCGTTGAGCTCGGTGCCCGACTTCGGCGCGCCGACCGAGACGCGCTTGCCCTTGAGATCCTTGAGCGACTTGATGCCCGAATCGGCGCGGGCGACGAAATGCACGTAGTTGGAATAGATCGCGGCGACGCCGCGCAGCTTGTCGAGCTTCTGTGGGAAGCCCGCCTCCTCGTTGCCGTTCCAGGCGTCCGCGAGCGCGTCGCCGAGGGTGAAGGCGAGCTCGGCGCGCTCGCGCTGCAGCAGGTTGAGGTTCTCGGCCGAGGCCTTGGTGGCCTGCACCGAGGTGCGGACGCCGGGGATCGCGTCGACGTAGAGCTTGGTCAGGGCGACGCCGAGCGGGTAGTAGACGCCGCTGGTGCCGCCGGTGACGACGTTGATGAACTGCTCCGCGGACGCGGGCTTGGGGGCGAGGGAAAGGCTCGCGGCGGCGGCGAGTCCGAGGGTGAGGGTACGCACTGCACTCTGCCGCAGGCTTTTGGCCATCTTCGGTGTCCTCCCAATGGATTGTGCTGGCGAATCTACACATAGGGAGTGTTCGGGAGAAGGCGAGCGCGTGCAAGCGTTTTATCCGAAACGCGTGTATACGGAAAGCGTTAGCCTATTTTTCGGGCAGTTTCGGGGGCAGCCGCGCCGCCCCCTCGAACGGAGAGGCCGGAACCGGCCACCGTTTCGCCGGAGCGTCCACGGCGGCGGCGATGTTCACCCGCCAAGCGCCGATTCCCTTCTGCTCGAAGACGTAAGCGGCGAACCCGCCGATGGGGATTGCCGGACGTCGGATCGACCCGGCAATCCCGGAAGGAGGCCTAGGTGGCGGATCGCACCGCGGCGCGCGGCCGCTCGTCGACCGACAGGGTGAAGACGTCGGGCCGCGCATAGTGCCCGGCGACGTCGAAGTCGAAGCGCGCGCGGGCGAGGTCGTCGAAGTCGAGCTCGGCGGTGAGGATCGCGCTCTCCTCCCACACCGGTCCGGCGAGCACCTCGCCGAGGGGGCCGACGATCGCGCTGCCGCCGCGCATCAGCCAACGGTCGTTGTCGCCGCCGCCGTCGTCGTCGACCGCCACGTACCCCTCGGGGAACGCGGAGCGGCGGATCGCCTGACAGGCGGAGAGCACGAAGCAGCGGCCTTCGAGGGCGATGTGGCGCATCGTCGGCAGCCAGGTTTCGCGGTCGTCGGCGGTGGGCGCGCAGTAGACGGTCACGCCCTTGGCGTACATCGCCATGCGCAGCATCGGCATGTAGTTCTCCCAGCAGATCACCGCGCCGAGGCGGCCCGCCGGAGTGTCGAACACCGGCAGCGTCGAGCCGTCGCCCATGCCCCACATCAGGCGTTCGGCGGCGGTCGGCATCAGCTTGCGGTGCCGCCCCAGCAGCGATCCGTCGGCGCCGAAGAACAGCGCGGTGCAGTAGAGGGTACCGCCGTCCTTCTCGATCACGCCGATCACCACGTGGGCGCGCGCGGCGCGGGCGGCGCGGCCGAGGCGCTCGGTGACCGGCCCCGGTACCGCGATCGCGCCGTCGAAGCAGCGGCGGAAGGCGTCGCGCCCGGCCGGGGTGCGCATCCCCACCGCGATCTCGAAGTTGGCGCCCTTGGGATAGCCGCCGACGAACGCCTCGGGAAACGCCACCAGCCGCGCACCCCGGTCCGCCGCCTCGGCGATGCGGGCGGCGGCGCGCGCCGCGGCGGCCTCGGCGTCGAACGGCACCGAGGCGTCCTGAACCACTGCTGCGGTCGTCTTCATCGCGGTCTCCTTCGCTGACGGCCGTCGGGTCATCCGCCGTCGGCGGCGGCCGGTTTGGGTTTCGGCGGTTCCGGTGCGGACGGCGTTTCCGCCGCGCCGGAGGTTTCGGCCGGCGGCGCGGCGCGCAACCGGCCGAGACGGCGTTCGACCGCGAGCTCGCGCAGCCGCGCCCGGATCTGGCGGCCGTTCATCGCGCGCCTTCGATCTCGGCCGCGGCACGATCGAGAATCGCCGCGATCGCCCGCGCCGCGTCGTCGGACAGCCCGCCGCCGCGCAGGCGCAGGTCGAGAGCGAAGCGCAGGTTCTCGCGCGCCCGCAGGATCGCGGGGGGTTCGGCGGCGCACCGGCCCGCCTCGCCCATCCGCTCCAGCAGGGTCTCGACCGCGTCGCGGTTCTGGTCGAGGTAGGCGCGGCCGTCCGCGGTCGCGGCGTAGACCTTGCGGCCGCCCTCGCCCGGCGAAACTTCGGCGTAGCCCTGCTCCCACAGCATCGCGAGGGCCGGATAGATCGTCCCCGGGCTCGGCGAATACGCGCCGCCGACCCGCTCGGAAATCGCCTTGATCAGGTCGTAGCCGTGGCGCGGCTGCTCGGAGATCAGGTACAGCACGACGAGGTGCAGATCGCCGTGGGCGAACAGGCGGCCGAAACCGCCGCCGCGCCGATGGCCGAAGCGTTCGCGCCGTTCGCCGCGCTCCTCGCAGTGCCGCGAGCCGTGGCGGCCATGGTGATGACCGAACATGCGCTCCTCCTTTTTTCGATACGATTTCGATATATCTAAACCGTATCGAAAATCCGGTCAAGCGGCTCAGATGCCGAGGTACGCCGCGCGCACCCGGTCGTCGGCCGCAAGCTCCGCCGCGCGCCCTTCGAGCACGACCCGCCCCGACTGCAGCACGTAGCCGCGCTCCGCCACCGCAAGGCTGACCGCGACGTTCTGCTCGACCAGAAGAATCGACACGCCCGCCCTGTGGATCTCGACGAGCTTGCGGTGCAGTTCCTCGACGACGATCGGCGCGAGGCCGTGGCTCGGCTCGTCGAGCACCAGCAGGCGCGGCGACAGCATCAGCGCGCGGCCGAGCGCGACCATCTGCTGCTCGCCGCCCGAGAGCGTCCCGGCGAGTTGCGTGCGGCGCTCGGCGAGGCGCGGAAACAGCGCGTAGACCCGCGCCAGCGGCGCTTCGAGATCGGCGCGGCGGCCGAGCGCGTAGCCCCCGGCGCGCAGGTTGTCCTCCACCGACATGCCGCCGAACACGTGCCGCCCCTCGGGCACGTGGGCGATGCCGAGGCCGGGCACGCGGTGCGCGGGCAGGCGCGCGAGGTCGGCGCCGTCGAAGACGATCCGTCCGCGCGACGGAATCAGGCGCGAGATGCACCGCAGCAGAGTGCTCTTGCCCGCAGTGTTGGCGCCGATCACGCAGACGAATTCGCCCGCCCCGACGGTCAGCGACACGCCGTGCAGCACCTCGGCCTTGTCGTAGGCGGCATGAAGATCGCCGATCTCAAGCATGCGCGCCTCCCGCGGCATACGCCTTGCCGAGATAGGCCTCGATCACCGCCGGATCGTGGGCGACCGCGTGCGGCGCGCCTTCGGCGATCACGCCGCCGAAGTTGAGCACCAGGATGCGGTCGCACAGGGTCATGATCGCGTGCATGTGGTGCTCGACCACGATCAGGGTGAGGCCGTCGGCGCGCAACGATCGCACCAGCGCCAGAAACGCCTCCATCTCGACCGGAGTGAGCGCCGCCATCACCTCGTCGAGCAGCAGGATCGCCGGGCGGGTGCACAGCGCGCGCGCCACTTCCACCCGCGCCCGCTCGGGAAAGCTGAGATCCCCCGCGAGTTTGTGCGCGATCGCCGCAAGGCCGACGCGGTCGAGGATCGCCTCCGCCCGCAGCCGCGCCGCGGCCACGCCGTCGTGCAGCAGGCCGCCGGTGAGGACGTTGTCGAGCACAGTGCTCTCCTGAAACAGCGCGACGTTCTGGAAGGTCTTGGTCATCCCCGCGCGGGCGACGCGGTTGGGGGCGAGCCCGGCGATCTCCGCCGCCATCAGGCGGATCGACCCGGCGGTCGGCTTGTGGAGGCCGACGAGAAGGTTGAACAGCGTGGTCTTGCCCGCACCGTTGGGGCCGATCAGCCCCAGAACCTCGCCCGGCGCGAGATCGAACGACACGTCGTTGACCGCGGTGAGGCCGCCGAAGCGCCGCGTCAGGCCGCGCACCGCGAGGATCGGGGCGGTCATCGCCGCCGCTCCCGCCAGCGCCGCGCGAGGTCGGCGAACAACGCCAGCAATCCCTCGGGCTTGAGCAGGATCACCGCGATCAGCACCGCGCCGTAGACGAACGCCGAAAGCCCGGCGGCGCGCCCGGCGAGGGCGGCGTTGGCGAGTTCCTCGATCGGGATGATGAAGAACGCGCCGACGATCGGGCCGAAGGTCAGGCCGACGCCGCCGACGATCGCGATCAGCGCGATCCGCACCGAGATCGTCGCGACGCCGAAGATCGTGTCGGGATCGAAGAAGTAGCTGAACTGGGCGTAGACGGTGCCGAGCCCGGCGGTCAGCGCCGCCGAGGCGAGCCCGGCCTGGAGCTTGGCGCGGAAGGTGTCGACGCCGATCACCTCGGCGGCGTCCGGGTTCTCCTTGATCGCGCGCAGGCGGTAGCCGAGCGCGCCCGACTTGATCCGCCAGAACGCCAGGGTGACGAGTACCAGCGCGGCGAGGCAGATGTAGTAGTACGGCCGCGCGGCGTTGAACTGGAACATCCACAGGCTGTTGGGCGCGAACGGCACCGACAGGCCGACCGGCCCGCCGGTGACCGACGACCAGGCGTTGGCGATCACCCGCATCACCTCGCCGAACGCCAGGGTGACGAGCGCGAAATAGTGTCCCTTGAGGCGGAAGGTGGGAACCGCGAGCAGCGCCGCCGCCGCCGCCGCGAGCGCCATCCCGCAGAGCATCCCGAGCCAGGGCGAGAGGCCGAAATCGCGCAGCAGGATGGTGGAGGCGTAGGCGCCGATGCCGAAGAACCCGGCATGGCCGAGGGAGATCTGGTTGGCGAGGCCGCCGACGATGTTCCACGCCTGCCCCATCGCCGCGAACAGCAGCGTCAGGGTCAGCACGCGGATCGCGTAGCCCTGCGGGTCGAGCCCGAGCGGCGCCAGCACCAGCGCCGCGAGCGCGAAGCCGAGGGCGGCGCTGCGGCCGGGCCGGGCGGCGACGCGGCGGCCGAGGGCAAGCGCCTCGCTCATGCACTCGCTCCTTTCAGCAGCCCCTGGGGCCGCAACGCCAGCACCGCGATGAACACCAGGAACAGCACGAGGTTCTGAAGCTGCACCGGGAACACCAGCGCCGACAGCGCCTGGATCACCCCGACCGCGACGCCGCCCGCCGCCGCTCCGGCGACCGAGCCGAGGCCGCCGAGCACGACGACGGTGAACATCAGCACCACGTACTGCGCCCCCACCGCCGGATAGACGGTGAGATACGGCAGGATCACCGCGCCGCCGAAGGCGGTCAGCCCGACGCCGAGACCGAAGGCGATCTGGTGCATGCGGTCGGTGTCGATGCCGACGAGCTTCGCCGCCATCGGGTCGAGCGCGGTGGCCCGCATCGCCCGGCCGGTGCGGGAGAAGCGCAGGAACGCCCACAGCAGCCCGCCCGACACCCCCGACATCAGGAACGCGAACAGGTACGGCAGGCTGACGATGATCGGCCCGAGGCGCAGGCTTTCGGTCTGATAGGGGGTGACGACCGAGCGGTAGTTGGCGCCGAACAGCAGCAGCGCGCCGTTCTCCAGGCAGAACAGCAGGCCGACGGTGAGAAAGATCTGCGCCACCTGCGGCGCCTTGAGGATCGGGCGGATGAGGACGCGCTGGATCCCCGCGCCGAGCGCGAACACCACCACCAGCGCGATCAGCGAGCCGAGCAGCGGGTCGATGCCGAGCCACGCCCAGGCGAACCACGCCACGAACATCCCCACCATCAGGAATTCGGCATGGGCGAAGTTGACCACGCCCATGATCCCGAACACCAGCGACAGTCCGCTCGACACGATCGCGTAGACGCCGCCGACGAGTATGCCGTCCACCAGCGCCTGGAGCCATTGGATCATCCGCCCCGCCCCGCTAGCCGCGCTTCGGCCAAAGCGCCTCGGCCTTGGCGACCTTTTTCGGGAACACCGTCGCCAGCTCGCGGTTCTGCCACTGCACCATCACCGGGAAGGCGTTGACGTTGTGACCGGTGGCGTCGAACTTCACCGCGCCGCCGGTCATCACCGTCGCCCAGCCGGTATCGAAGGTGTGGGCGAGCAGCGCCTCGCGCACCGCCGCGGGGTCCCTCGACTTCGCCCGTTCGAGAGCGCCCGCGAGACACCCCATCAGCGCCGCGTGCTCGATCGCCTCGTGCACCATGAAATAGCCGAACCGCTTGCGGAAGCGCCCGGTATACTCCGGCGCCTGGTCGTAGTTGGCGGGCGCGATCGAGAGCACGCCGTCGGCGAGATCGCCGAGGGCCTGAACGAAATCGGGGATGACGTAGCCCGCCGCGCCGCCGACGGTGGGAATCGTCACCCCCTGCTGGCGCATCGTCCGCACGATCAGGATCGAATCGTTGAGGTAGGAGACCGGGAACACCAGTTGCGCCCCCGAGGTGCGCAGCTTGTTGACCAGCGGCGTGACGTCGGTGATGCCGTGGGGATAGCCCTCGTCGACGGCGATCTCGATGTTCGCGGCCTTCGCCGCGGCGCGCAGGCCCTCGGCCTGGGAAGTGCCGTAGGCGGTGTCCTCGTAGAGGATCGCGATCTTCCGCACCTCCTCGCCCGACTGCCTGGCGAGCGCGATCGAATCCTCCACCTGGGCGCGGCCGAGCGCCGAGCCCTTGGAGACGATCTGGAAGACGTTCTTGAAGCCGCGCTCGGTGAGCTGATCGGTGAACGACATCGTCAGCAGCGGAATGCCGCGGCGCTCGGTGACTTCGGAAATCGCCAGCGACAGCGACGACGCGAACGCCCCCAGCACCGCGACGACGTTGTTCTGCGAAATCATCCGCTGCGCCACGGTCGCGGCGGTGGTGGGGGTCGAAGTGGCGTCGGCGACGATCAGGTTGATCTTCGCGCCGCCCATCGCCTTGATCCCGCCGGCGGCGTTGATCTCCTCGGCGACCAGTTCGATGGCGTTGCGGGAATTGATGCCGAACTGGGCGTTCGCCCCCGAGAGCGGCTGCACCACGCCGACGTTGATCGCGTCGGCGGCGAATCCGGCGCGCGAGACGTAGGGCATCGCGAGCGCCGCGCCGCCCGCGGCGAGCAGCGTGCGCCGCCCGAGACGCAAACTCCTGGAACGATAGTTACTCGCATCGTGTGCCATGAGAACCTCCCGAATGGCGGTTTTCCGATCACCATGCCCACGGGAGGCGGCGCGAGTCAATGATGATTGCACGATTGTCGTACAATTTATTCCTTCACCCATATTGCCGACTTGCCTTCAAGGCACTCTCACGGGCCCGTATTTTCCTGAATTTTCTTGGATTTGTTGCGCCCTTTGATGGCATTATGGGCGTTGCGACACCCCCGTCACATCAAGGCATTTGACAGATTGTACGACAATATGCGAGAAAATGGCATGACCACGCTCGACCTTCACATCCCCCGGGAGGCCTCCTCCCTCCGCCAGCAGGTGACCGACCGCCTGCGCGAGGCGATTCTCTACGGCGACTTCGAACCCGGCGAGAAGCTGGTCGAGCGCGAACTCTGCGACCGCCTCGGCATCAGCCGCACCCTGTTGCGCGAGGCGCTGCAACACCTCCAGGCCGAGGGGCTGATCGTCACGGTGCCGCACAAGGGGCCATCGGTGGCGCGCATCACCGAGGCCGAGGCGCGCGAGATCTATCAGGTGCGCGGCGCGCTCGAAGCGCTCGCCGCCGAGGGCTTCGCCCGCCACGCGCCGGATGCGCTGGTGCGCCGCCTGCGGCTGCACCTCAACTATCTCCACACCCCCGACGCCGCCGCCAACATCCTGGCCGCCAAGAACGGCTTCTACGACATCCTGCTCGAAGGCTGCGGCAACCGTGTCGTCGGCAAGATGCTGACCCAGCTCAACAATCGCATCACCCTGCTGCGCCGGTACTCGCTCAGCCATCCCGGGCGGCTGCCCGACACCCTGAAGGAGCTCGCCGAGATCGTCGCCGCGATCGAGGCGCGCGATCCCGACGAGGCGGGCCACCTGTGCGCGCGCCACGTCGCCCGCGCCGCCGAGGTCGTCGCCCGCAGTTTCGCCTCCCAACCGCAGACCAACCCGGAGTAACGCCGATGGACCGCGATCTTTACGAGAAGGGCCTGAAAATCCGCCGCGACGTGCTGGGCGCGGACTACGTCGACGCCGCGATCGCCAACGCCACCGACTTCAACCGGCCGATGCAGGAGCTCACCACCACCTACTGCTGGGGCCACGTCTGGGGCCGCGAGGGACTCGACCGCAGGACCCGTTCGCTGATCAACCTCGCAATGATCTCGGCGCTCAACCGCCCGCACGAGCTCCGTCTCCACGTCGGCGGCGCGCTCAACAACGGCGTCACGCCGGCGGAAATCTCCGAAGTTCTGCTGCAGGTGGCGATCTACTGCGGCGTTCCCGCCGCGATCGACGGTTTCCGCATCGCCGGGGAGGTGCTGAAGGAGCGCGGCGATGACTGAGCGGCCGCGCGTCGGGTTCGTCGGCATCGGCAACATGGGTCGGCCGATGACCGCCCTGCTCGCGCAGGCGGGCTTCCCCCTCGCCCTTTTCGATCTCGACGCGCGGGCGGCGGAGCGCCACGCGCGCGGCATCGGCGCGCGGGCGGCGGAGTCGCCGCGGGCGCTCGCGGAGGCGAGCGACGTGGTGATCGCGATGCTGCCGAACGGCGAGATCGTGCGCGAGGCGCTGCTCGGCGCCGACGGCATCGCCCGCCACCTCGCCCCCGGCGCGCTGGCGATCGACAGCAGTTCGTCGTATCCGGTCGGCACCCAGGCGCTCGGGCGCGACCTCGCCGCGCTCGGGATCGATTTCGTCGACGCGCCGGTCTCGGGCGGGGTGAAGCGCGCGATCGCGGGCACCCTCGCGATCATGCTGGGCGGCGAACCCCATGCCACGACGCGAGCGGCGGCGGTGCTCGCGCCCCTCGGCACGGTGATCGAAACCGGCATCCTCGGCTCCGGCCACGCGGTCAAGGCGCTCAACAACTACGTCTCCGCCGCCGGTCTCGCCGCCGCCGCCGAGGCGGTGCTAGTGGGGCGGAAATTCGGCCTCGACGGCGAGACCGTGGTGCGGGTGCTCAACGCCTCCACCGGCCGCAACAACGCCACCGAGAACAAGATCGCCCAGTTCGTCCTCTCCGGCAGTTTCGCCTCCGGCTTCGCCCTCGACCTGATGGCCAAGGACCTGCGCGCCGCCGCACGCCTCGCCGAGGACCTCGGCGTCGCCGCGCCGCAGCTCGCCCACACGGTGCGGCTGTGGTCCGCCGCCGAGGCCGCGCTCGGGCCGGGGCAGGACCACACCGCGATCTACCGCTACCTCGAAGCCGCCGACCGGGAGGACTGATGCGCGCCGCCCTCGAAGCCTGGATCGCCCGCTGCGCCGCCGACGCGGTGCTGCGCCGCGCCGCGGCCGGGCTGTCGGCGGCGATCGGCGTCTCCTGCGTGGGGGAGCCGCCGGTCCGGCTGCGGCTCGGCGACGGCGAGCCCTGCGGCGAGGTGACGATCGCCGCCGCGCCCGCCGCCTGGGAGCGATTGTTCGCCGAGGCCGCACCCGCACCCGGATGGCAGAGCTTCGGCGCGATCCTGCGGCTCAACCCGGCATTCACCGTGATCGGCGCGGCGGACGCGGTGGCGGTGGCGCTCGCGGTGCTCGAACGGATGATCGAACTCGCGCGGCCCGCCGCCGAGCCCCTCCCCGCTCCGCCCGCGGCGCGCGACTACGCCCGGGTCGAGGGCCGGTTCGTCGAGATCGCCGGTCCGGGCGGGCGGCGATGGCTCTCCACCTTGGTGGCGGGCGAAGGGCCGCCGCTGCTGTTCCTCCACACCGCGGGCGGCGACGGCCGCCAGTTCCTCCACCAGCTCGCCGACCTCGGCCTCGGCGCGGCGTGGCGGATGCATGCGTTCGATCTGCCGGGGCACGGCCGCTCGGGCGCGACGCCGGGGTGGAGCGAGGGCGCGGAATACCGGCTGTCGCTCGCCGACTATCGCGACTGGTGCGTCGCCTACCTCGAACAGGCGGTCGGCGAACCGGCGGTGGTGGCGGGGTGCTCGATGGGCGCGGCGATGGCGCTGACGCTCGCCGCCGAACGCCCCGACCTGGTGCGCGGCGTCGCGGCGTTCGAGGCGCCGTGGCGCGCCCCCGGCCGCCGCACGCCGCTGCTCGCCGACGCGCGCGTCAACCCGCAACTCCACAACGCCGCCTACGTCCGCGCCCTGCTCGGGCCGCTCGGCCCGCAGAGCTTCCGCGACGAAGCCTGCTGGATCTATTCCCAGGCGGGCTTCGGCGTCTATCTCGGCGACCTGTGGTTCTATTCGGAAGAGTTCGACGGCGCGGCGATCGCGCCCCGCCTCGCCGAAAACGCGACGCCGATCCACCTTCTCACCGGCGCCTACGACTATTCCGCCCCGCCCGCAAGCAGCCGCACCCTCGCCGCCGCGATCGGCCACGCCACCTTCACCGAAATGCCCGGGCTCGGCCATTTCCCGATGATCGAACATCCGGACGCGTTCCGGCCCTATCTCGCCGCCGCGCTCGACGACATCCGCGCGAGGACGTCATGACCCGCCTTCGTCATATTCTCGTCCACCTCGACGGTGGCGACGCCGCCGCCGCCCGTCTCGGTCTCGCCGCCGCGCTGGCGGCGCGCGAGGGCGCGCGCCTGCTGGGCGCGTTCGCCGAGCACGGCTTCCCCCATCGCGCCGGGCTCAAGCCCGGCTGGACGGAAGCCGACCACGACCGCGCCGCGACCGCAAGCCGGGCGCGCTTCGCCGAGGCGACGCGCGGGCTCGCCGATGCCGAGTGGCGCGACCTCAGCGCCGCCACCCCGGGCGAGGCCGCCGACGCGGTGATCGCCGCCTGCCGCACCGCCGATCTCGCGGTGATCGGCCAGGCGGGCGCAAAAGGCGGCCTCGCCCCGCCCGACCTCGCCGAACTGACGGTGCGCAACGCCGGACGGCCGGTGCTGGTGGTGCCCTATGCGGGCGTGCCCGAAACCCTGGGCGCACGGCCGGTGTTCGCCTGGAACGGCAGCCGCGAGGCGGCGCGCGCGCTGCACGACGCGCTGCCGCTGCTGGCACCGGAGGCGCGCGCGGTGGTGATCACGGTGCGCGCCGACGCCGGGTCCGGAGCGGACGCCGACGTTCTCGCGCAACTCCGCCGTCACGGCGTCTCGGCGCGGGGCGACGTCCTCCGCGCCGGAGGCGTCGGCCTGATGGACCTGCTGCTCAACCGCATCGCCGATCTCGGCGGCGACCTGCTAGCGATGGGCGCCTACGGCCATTACGGCTTTCCGCACCTCGCTCGCGGCGGCGGCACCCGGCACGTTCTTGCGCACATGACCGTGCCGGTGCTGTTCTCGCGCTGAGGCGGGCTGCAAAGGCTCAGCAGGACTCCCGCTGTTGTTGCGACGACGGACGCCGGAACGGCACGACGTTCCCCGCGCATGCGGCCGCCTCCGCAGCGGCGTTACGGCGTTGCGCATAGCTGCGCGCGCGCTCGTTCGCCTCGATCTGCTCCGCGATCAGCATCAACTCATCCATCATTGCGCTGAGTTTCGCGAGAATTGGGCCCGGATATTTTTCTCTGCTTGCCATCCCCTGATCTCCCGGTTTTTCCCCTCAGCGATCATTCTGGCACATCCGCCGTTCGCCTGTCTTCCGATATTATTTTTTGGAAAATCAACTTATGATACGTAATCCCGTGTGAAAGCCTGACATTTTGTGTGCCATTTCACGATATCGTTGTGATCTCGTTCACATTGTTTCCGTCTTCGCGTCTCCACCGTCCCGCGCGTCACCCGCATGACGGGCGCGCGCATACCACCGAGTCGCGGCCGCGGCGGTGGCGCCGTGGACGACGATCGAAGCCGCCACCAGCAGGCTCGCGACCGGCCAGATCTCGTCGGCGCCGAGACGTCGGGACGCGATCGTCGCGTAGTACACGGCGGACAGTCCGACCGGCCCGAACCAGCCGTAGACCCATGCGTCGCGGCGATGCCGGAACGCCGCGACGCCGCCCAGCCGGTCGAGCGCGAGGATCACCGGCAGGCGGCGCAAGACCGGAACCGCCGCGGCCACGGCCACCGCCGCGGGCGGCATCTCGGCCCAGGCGCGCCACGGCAGCGCCATTCCGAACACCAGCAGCGCCGGAACCATGGTGGCGTAGACCAATCCCTCCTGAAGCTCGTTGGCGACCTCGCGCCGCGCCTCGGGGAGCAGCGCAGCGAGCGCCAGCGCGGCGACGAACGCGGCCCAAATGCTGTCGGTCCGGAAGGCCTTCATCAGCCCCAGCACCGCCACCGTGAAGGCGAGCGCGAGCAGCAGGAGGGTGGCGCCGGGCGCGCCGCCGCGGGCGAACGCGCAGCGGGCCAGCATCCCGCCCGCAATTCCGGCGGCAAGGCCGGTGACCGCGGCGACGCCGGTCTCCCACAGCACCGTCTTGCCCAGCCATTCCCCCCACCCCGCCGCGCCGTGCTCGATCAGCAGCAGGGGTAGGAACACGAAGGCGAAGGCGAGACCGTCGTTGGTGCCGGATTCGAGCGACAGCAGGTTGCGCAGCCGCGCGGGGATGCGCCGCTCGGCGAACGGTCCGGTGACGATCGACGACGCCACCACCGGATCGGTGGGCGTGACCACCGCGCCGAGCAGCAACGCGGTGAGCGGCGGCAAACCAAACAGCCCCCACAGCGACGCGCTGGCGATCGCCCACATCCCCGCCATCGCCGCGAGCGTGATCGCCGCCGCGGGCCGCCACAGGCGGCGCAGGTCCGCCAATTCGAACCGCAGCGCGATGCCGACGACGCCGAACCCGACGGCGATCCACGAGAGGATTTCGAGCGTGCCGAGGAGTTCGTCGCGCGGCCGCGGGAACGCCGCTCCGAGCCCGGCGCCGACCATCAGGATCGGCAACGCGGGAGAGACGAACGCCTTGATCGGCCGCGAGAACAGCGCGAACGCGAAGATCAGCGCGCCGACCGCGAAGACGAAGACGAAAAACCAGGTTCCCTGCATGCAGGCCCAACCGGCGCGGCCGCCGATGGTTCCGCGTCAGCGCAGGCGTTCGACCGCGATGCCGCGCGCCTCCAGCATCCGCACCAGCGAATCCGGCCCAAGCAGATGCCCCGCCCCGACCGCCACGAACGCCACGCCGGGGCGCGCGAACGCGTCGCGCACCAGGGTATCGGCCCATTTGCGATTGCGTTCGGCGATCAGCGTGCGTCGCAACTCCGGCAGACCGGCGAACTGCTCCAGAATCACCGCGCCTTCGAGCGCGTCGAGATCGCCCGCCAGCCACGCCGAGACCACCCGCGCCATCCCCGCGTCGAGGGTCTCGATCTCGGCGAGGCTGATCGCCGCCAGCCGCGCTTCGTCGGCGGGGTCGAGGGCGGCGAGCCCGGCAAGCCCGTCCTCCGGCCGTTCGAGGGCGACGATCGGCCGGTCTCCGGCCCGGACGGCGAGGGTCGCCTCGACTCCGGCGTCGGCCTGATATCCCAACTGCCGGAGCTCCAGCAGAGTCAGCATCGTGCTCGCCAGCCACGGGCGCAGGTGCTGCGCCGCCGCGTCGGGCAGTCCGAGGCGGCTCAGTTCCCGCGCCATGCGCGCGTAAAGGTCGGCGGGCAGGCGGGTCTCCAGGCTTTCGGGCGGCACCAGCAGGCCGAGCCGCAACGCCGCCTGCTGCGCCTCGGCGCGATCGATGGGCGCGATTTCCATATAGATCCGCCCGGCGCCGTCGAACCGCGCCGCGAGATCGGCGTCGAGCCACGGCGTTCCGGGCTTGAGCACATGCACGCCGCCGAACAGGAACACCTCGGTATCCGCGTCGTGCGCCCGCCACAGGGCGGGCTGCGCGAATGCGGGGGCGGCGAACAGCCACACCGCGACGACGAAAATCCACGACTTGCGCATGTCCCGGAACACCCTCGATCGAAACCCGAACCGCACCGCAGCGGCGAAGCGCGTGTATAGCAAGTTCCGGCCGCGGAGTCGCCGCCGTTCGCGCCGCAACTCCGCCCCCCCTTGCACGGCCGCACGACCGAGCTATATGATTTCCCCATACGCTATCTTATAGCATTCCCGATCCGACGAGGCGGCGATGACCGGAGACCATACTCACTTCCACGGCGCCGAGCCCGCGCCCGCGGCCCTGCGGGAGGCGATGATCCTGTGCTCGGAGCGCGGCGCGCAGATGACGCCGATCCGCCGCCTTGCGCTCGAAACCCTCTGGCGCGCCGAGACGCCGCTCGGCGCCTACGATCTGCTGCCCCGGCTCGAAGCCGCGCTCGGCCGCAAGCTCACGCCCTCGACCGTCTACCGCACCCTGGAATTTCTGGTGTCGCAGGGGTTCGTCTCCCGCATCGAGAGCCGCAACGCCTTCTGCCCCTGCGCGCATCCCGAGAAGGCGCACGCCTGCGTCTTCTTCGTCTGCGACCGCTGCGGCGGCTCGGTGGAGGTCGAAAACCCGGCGATCGAGGCGCTCGTCTCCCATGAGGCCGAAGCCCTCGATTTCACGATTTCCCACAGCGTCATCGAGCTTCGGGGCACCTGTGCGCGCTGCCGCGCCGCCCACGCCTGACATGACGTTTCATGAGAGAGGTACGATGGACTCGCCTTTTGCGATGAGCGCGGCGCGCCGCCTGCTGACGAGCCTGGGATTGGTCGCGGTGCTGTGGGCGGCGATCCTGTGGGCGGTGTCGGCATGAGCGAACCGGTGATCGAGCTCGAAGCCGTGGCGGTGCGCTACGGCCGCGCCCTCGCCCTCGAACGCGCGACCGGCGGCTTCGCGAGCGGCAGCCTGACGGCGCTGGTGGGCGCGAACGGCGCGGGCAAAAGCACGCTGCTCAAGGTCGTCGCCGGGGTGCTCGCGCCCTCGGCGGGCCGGGTGGTGCGGCGCGTGTCGGATCGCGAAATCGCCTATCTGCCGCAGTCGGCGGAAATCGACCGCGACTTTCCGATCACGGCGGGCGACTTCGTCCTCGCCGGCGGCTGGCGGCGCGTTGGCGCGTTCGGCGGAATTCCGGCCGACCTGCGCCGCGCCGCCGAAGCCGCCCTCGCCGCGGTGGGCATGGCCGACCTCGCGCAGCGCGGCATCGGCGCGCTGTCGGGCGGGCAGTTCCAGCGCCTGCTGTTCGCACGGCTGATCCTCCAGGATGCCCGCGTGATCCTTCTCGACGAACCGTTCGCCGCGCTCGACGCCGCCACCGTCGCCGATCTCGTCGACCTGATCCGCGCCTGGCATGCGGCGGGGCGGACGGTGGTGGCGGCACTGCACGAACTCGACTTGGTGCGGGAAGTGTTCCCCGAGACGCTCAAGCTGGCGCGCGCGCCGCTCGCCTGGGGGCCGACCGCCGAAGTGTTGCGGGGGGCGGCATGACGATCTACGACGCACTGATTTCGCCGTTCGCCGACTACGGTTTCATGCGCCGCGCCCTGGTCGCCTGCCTCGCGCTGGCGATCGGCTCGGGGCCGGTGGGGGTGTTCCTGATGCTACGGCGGATGAGCCTGATGGGCGACGCGATGTCGCACGCCGTGCTGCCCGGCGCGGCGGCGGGCTTCCTCGTCGCCGGACTGTCGCCGTGGGGGATGGGCCTCGGCGGCCTGATCGCGGGCCTCGCCGTGGCGCTCGCCGCCGGCGCGGTGAGCCGCGCCACGCTGCTGCGCGAGGACGCCAGCCTCGCCGGGTTCTATCTCGCCTCCCTCGCGCTCGGGGTGCTGCTGGTCTCGACCCGCGGCAACGGCCGCGACCTGCTGCACCTGCTGTTCGGCACCATTCTCGCGGTCGACGACACCTCGCTCTACCTCGTCGGCGGCATCGCCTCGCTGAGCGTCGTCGCCCTCGCCGCGATCTACCGGCCGCTGGTGCTGGAATGCTGCGATCCCGGCTTCCTGCGCAGCGTCGACGGCCGCGGCGGGCTCTGGCACGCGGCGTTCCTCGCCCTGGTGGTGCTCAACCTCGTCGCCGGATTCCAGGCGCTCGGCACCCTGATGTCGGTCGGCCTGATGATGCTGCCCGCCGCCGCCGCGCGCTTCTGGGCGCGGCAGGTGGCGTCGCTGGCGGCGGTGGCGATGACGGCGGCGTTCGTCTCCGGCTACGTCGGGCTGCTCGCCTCCTACCACTTCCGTGCGCCGTCCGGCCCGGCGATCGTGCTCGCCGCGGCGGCGTTCCTCGCGTTTTCGATCCTGTTCGGGCGATACGGCGGGCTCGTCCGTCACCGCCTTTCGATGGAAGGGAGTTGCATCCGATGAGAAGACTCTTAGGGTTGGCCCTGGCGGTCGCCGGACTCGCCACGACGCCGGCGGCGGCCAAACCGCTCGACGTGGTGGCGAGCATGAGCGTGATCGGCGACATCGTCGCCGAGGTCGGCGGCCCCGACGTGACGGTGATGACCCTGGTGCCGCCGCAGGGCGACCCCCACGCGTTCGAGCCGACGCCGCAGGATGCCAAGGCCCTCGCCAAGGCGGATCTGGTGGTGGTGAACGGCCTCCATCTCGAAGGATGGGTCGACCGCCTCGTCGCAGCTTCGGGCTACAAGAAGACCGTGGCGGTGGCCTCCGAAGGAATTTCCCCGCGCGAAATGGTCGAGGACGGCCACACCGAAACCGACCCGCACGCCTGGAACGACGCCGCCAACGGCGCGCGTTACGCCCGCACCATCGCCGCCGCGCTCGCCAAGGCGGATCCGGCGCACGCCAAGGCCTATGCCGCCCGCGGCGAAGCCTACGCGCGCAAGCTGATGGAACTCGACGCCTGGGCGAAGGCCGAATTCGGCGCGATTCCGGAAGCCCGGCGCAAGGTCATCACCAGTCACGAGGCGTTCGGCTATCTCGCCGCCGCCTACGGCGTGCATCTCCTCGCGCCGATGGGACTCTCCACCGAGGACGAGGCCGCCGCCGCCGACGTCGCCGCGCTGATCGATCAGATCAAGGCCGAGGGCATCACCGCGGTGTTCCTGGAAAATTCCAACGACCCGCGTCTGGTGAAGCAGATCGCCGAAGCCACCGGCGCCAAGCTCGGCGGGACCCTCTATCCGGAATCCCTCACCGACGCCTCCGGCCCGGCTTCCACCTACCTCAAGATGTTCCGCTATAACGTCTCCACCCTGGTGGCAGGCATGAAGACCGCACGCTGACCGCCGCGCTCCGAGCACCGTTTCGCGCAGGGATCACCCGGCCCCTGCGCGAATTGCATTCGCACCACCGCTACGGAAGCGGTTTTTCACAAGGCTCGATTTCGGGAGCACGCGTTCAGGGGAATGGTGCCCAGGGGCGGATTGCGCGTCCCCAGGCAGAAAATCCTTCAAAATCAACGACAAGGCACCACACCCAAACATGGTTCTTGTACCACCACCTTGGACTTAAGGCAAGGCTGGGGCGACCCTATCGGCGAACGCTGAAATGCCCCCTGGCCCTCAATTCATCGAGAAGCGACTGTAGAGCGGCAGCGCGGGATCGCACTAATGCAAGCAATCTCCGATCCACCTGGACCATACCACTTGATCCGAGACTATCAAAATAGTCTTCGTGCGCATGACAAGCAGCGATCATCGAATCAATCAAGTTCGGTATTGGATCACACGGTAGTTTTCTCAGAACCCAATCGTTCAGAGAAAGCCCGTATTTCTCAGCACGTCGCATTTCATACTGAAGCTGGGACTTTCCCATACCCGAAATTATGCCCCCAACTAACTCGCGTCGGTCCACCTCGGCATAGATGCGCCGACGCCTATTCCCCGGCCTTCGATCAAAATCGAAATCCTGCGGATAATTACGATCCGGAATGAAAAGTATTTTCTGCTCCCGGCCCGGCTTTGGCGTAATATCCAGGAGCATCCCACCCTTATCAGCCCAAACATCATGGAACTCGGCGGTCCATAAAATTCCGGGGCATTCCCATATGGTCCACCCGAATACATGTTGACCACCATCTTTCTTGATCTTTTCCGCGACACCATCGACACACCAACCGTAGAGACCATTAGGATCACCCACGACTGGCACAAACACAGGCTGCTCTCTCGACAATTCCCCGCAGAATTCTAGAAGCCCCTCAGATACTGCCCCAGGCGTCGTCTCCAGAAGTGGCCCCATATTCCGTCTATGCTCTTCAAGCATTTCCCTAGAGGCCAATTTTGTGTCATTCAAATCTCTCATCCTAATATCTCGCCTGAATCCACGGAGGGTCTTGGTTTAGTAGTTCTTCTTGCTCTTTAAGCCTCTCAAAGAACTGTTCCGAAGGATACCGCTTTCCGCAACCGGAACATTCAAACACCTCATGGCCACTTGGGTGCCACCCTTGAGAAAGCATGATTTGCGGGGGAAATGTGCACTGACACAGGCGATATCCCAATGCTTGAGCAACCTGTACTTCGGCCAAGCGGGCGGCCTTTTCCGCCTCCGCCAATCCTTGCGTGATTGCTTCGCGCTGCCCCGCATCGGCTAGCAATTCCTTCGCATCTTTCGTCAGCCCAATGGCTGAACGAAAAAGATCGAGGCCAACCCTTACACCATCAATAGCGGTTTTGACGGTCCCAGCGTCTGGCAAGTCCATGCACGTCTCCACTCTCTGAGCCTGATGTCAGGTCTCGTAGATGCCATGACTATACTGTACCGTTCATGGCACCCTCGCAAGCGACCACCTAAGTGATTAAGGCAGGAACCCCCGTGAAGAGCCGTGAGCGGACCAGAGCCAAGGGATCAAGTGAGTAAACCCGACGAAATTAGCCGCCCGCCGTCGCAACTGCGACTTTCCGAAGGATTTCCTGGCGTTCCTCCTGGGCCTTCGCCTGAAATTCCTGGTATCGCTCCCGGTTCGGATTGGTTGCGATCTGCTTTGCAAGCGCTGCAACGTCCACATGGTCGCCCAGCGGCTTGGAAAGGTCGATTCCCAGGGAGGTCAGCGGAACCCTTCCGATGCCCGGTTGGTAGTCAGCCAACATAACGGCACAGGTTGCGATAGCCTCCCGGCGCTCTCGATCCCCCTCACCCTTAAGCTCTGCCAGCAACGCATCAAGGATTGCCGCCTTCGGGTGGGGAAGCTCCGCGACATCGCGGATTTCATCGCCAGTCGGATTGGCTTCAACGTGGCTGGCGTAGTCGTTAACGATCCGCTCCCGCTGTTCTTTCAGGCGTTGGGGGCTGTCCTTTGACGGCTGCCGTTTCCCGGCCTTACCCTCGACAAACCGAAGCCAAGCCGCGTTTGCGTCCGCCTCGGTCATGCCCTCGGCAACCATCCGCGCAACGAACGTTACACGCATCTTGTTTTCCTGAAATCCCTTAGCGAGCCACTTACCCACCCAGCAAACGCCAAGCGCGATACCGGCGTCTTTCCAGGAGCCACCAAACCCGATGGCCAACACCGAGTAGTAGAGGGTTCCGGCTCCGGCGATCATCGCCCCCCATCCAGCCACCCCCGCCGCAAGCTCAAGCAGCACCAGCTTCTGCTTCGTCGTCATCCCATTCCCCCGAATTCCACCACGTTGTATCCGCCCGAAACACGCACCGATAAGTAGTCTTCGACAAATACCTTCGGGCGGCACCTTCCGCCAAGCACCATCGCTGCGAGAATTTTGGCGCAAAAATCTAAGCGACTTATCGCTATATGGCGGCGGGCCGTTTCCCCCCGCCTGGGGTGGCGCTCCCTCCAGGGGGCGGGCACCGCTCGCGGTCGTCGCGCGAGCTACCAAAGGCGCGACGCGGGCGGGCGGGCGCAGGCGAGAAGAGAGGCGACCGGCGGCGGACCCACAGCCCTCCACCTTTCCACCACGCTCCTCCGTCCCGTTTGGGTACACCCTAGCAATCCGCTCCGGCGAGACGCGAAACACGCCTTATTAGGGTTGACTTAGGCATTCCGAGACGGTATTCGATGGTGGTCTAGACCCATACAAGACACTCTGAGGAACACCATGACCAAGATCGGATACGCCCGAGTCTCCACCACCGACCAGGATACCAGCATCCAGGTTGCCGCCCTTCGTGCCGCAGGGTGCGAGGTCATCCGGCAAGAGAAGGCCAGCGGCACCACCACCGAGGGGCGACAGCAGTTGGCGACCGTTCTGGAATTCCTCCATCCCGGTGACGTTCTGGTGGTCACCCGCATCGACCGCTTGGCCCGCTCCATCGCCGACCTACAGACCATCGTGAAGACGATCAAGGAGAAGGGCGCGGCGCTCGCCTGTACGGAACAGCCGGTGGACACCAGCACGGCGGCGGGGAAAGCCTTCCTCGACATGCTAGGGGTGTTTGCGGAGTTCGAGACGAACCTTCGCCGGGAACGGCAGATGGAGGGCATAGCCAAGGCCAAGGCGGCAGGTGTCTACCGAGGCCGGAAGCCGAGCATCGACCCGGAGGAGGTCCGCAGGCTCAGGGCGGAGGGCATGGGGCCAACGGCCATCGCCGAACGGCTCGGGATCGGTCGGGCGTCGGTCTACCGGGTCTTGGAGGCGAAAGCGGAGGCGTGAACGGTGGGCGATGGAGGGCCTGGAGAAAAAACTTCTAGTCCTCTTTCGCGAGTCCCCTCAACGGCTTCGAGGAAAACCCATCCACCAGTGGATTGATTCCGTTCGATTTTCTATTGACGATGGATTCCCGGAGGACTCATAAGCGTAGCCCTCTTCTCGAACCACCCAGGGGGACTACCACCATGACCATCCGCTTTGGCCGCTTCTGTTTCGAGGTTGACGGCCTGACCGCCTTCATCCGCCTCCCGTTCATCGGGCAAGCCTACATCGCCCCGTTCTCCGGGATGAGCGCCTGGGATTCCTGGGGTGACCTCAAGGCTTGCGGGGAACTGGACCGCGCATAAAGGAAGCCGCCAGGACTCCGCCAGAGAGTCACCGAGGGGCCATGAACATGAAGCCGGTGGGATGACAGCCACCGGCTTTGTTGCATCTGGAGGGGCACGGAAAGCGGCCCCGATGGGTTGCACCATAGAATAGGGAACGGGTGGATTAGGTTGCACTTATGATAGCAGGAAAATCCATATATTCCACATATTGCCTGTGTCCTATATCGGTTTTCGTTCGCCCCTTTGACGCACTCGCTCGGGACATCAACTACGCCCACGGCAGCATCCTCGAAGCCGCTTCATCCATGCTGAAGTGGGCACGTCGTGCTGGCGAGTTCCTGATCGAAGCCAAGAAGCAGTGTCCTCACGGCACCTTCAAGGCGTGGGTCGAGGCAAACTGCCGGTTCAGCTACCGGCAGGCCGCGAAGTACATGCGGATCGCCAAATGTGCCCCGCAGGGCACTTTTGATCCCAGCATGGGCATCAACGCCTTCCTCGACCAGTTCGCCGAGGAGCGTACCACCAACGCCCTCTCGACCTTCACCTTCGAGTGCCCCGTCCCCGGCTTCAAGGGAACGATCCGGATCAGCCTCCGCACTGTCACCATTGGTGGTGCCCCGTGGTTCTCCGGTGCCGACGTGTGTAATTGCCTCGGACGGGCGGTCACCAACACGTCTTATGATCCGCTGGACGCTGGGGAGAAGCAGGTTATCGACAGGCAACGCCTGCCGTTGTCTGTCGAGTTCTGGGGCCGCGCCAACAAGGCCGTCCTCATCTCCGAGAGCGGCCTCTACAAGCTGATCCTTCGTTCCGACAAGCCGCAGGCCAAGCCGTTCCAGGACTGGGTGACCAAGGTGGTCCTCCCGGCCATCCGCAAGGACGGTGCGTACATCATGGGTGAGGAGAAGGTGGCGACCGGCGAGCTGTCCGCATCCACATCAACCCCAGGCATTAGGTTGCACTTTCGATATCAGTGAAACGGTTTGCCCTTCGTGAACGGGCTTTAGGTTGCGCTTATGACTGAGCAAAACCGTTCTCCGACCCTCACCACCGGGGTTTAGGTAGCACCATTGCATGGGCCGAACGGTTCGTGCCGTCCCCTGGTGGCTGTGGTGGTCCACCTCGGGGCGCTTTGAGCGTGGTTGTGGTTCCTCATGGACTCGACGGGCGGGGCTTCTTCTGAGGCTCCGCCCTCTCTTTTTCCTGAGCGCAATCGCACCACCGACCCACCACCTTCAATCAGGACATATCACCATGACCCACACCCCCAAGCTCTACGCGGCACCTCAGCGGGTCCGCCGTAAGCCCAAGTTCTTCCGCCTCGACCCCACCAACGAAGCCCGCCTGAACGCCACCCTCGCCCGCTATGCCGACCTCCTCGGGTGCCCGGTGTCCCTCTCGGTCCTCATCCCCCGCGCCCTGGTGGCGCTCAACGATGAACTGAACCGGGCGGAGGTGTGTGAACCGGCATCCGGCGAACTGGCCATGCCGACGCTGGAGGCCCGCGAGCGGTTCATCATCGGCACTCTCAGCCCGGCGTGAACGGCCACCTCGCCCATGTGTGAGCCTTCGACCACCACCCTATTCGTCACCTCCCTGGCCCTTGCCGCCGCCTCCGCGACCGCTTCCGTGGTCGGTCAGAAGCAGCAGCAGAAGGCCCAGGAGAAGTACGTCCAGGACTCCGCCAAGTCGGCCAACAAAGCCGCCCGCGACAACTACGCTCAGATCAACCAGAACCTCGTCCAGAAGGAAGCCGTCGCCTCCCAGCGCATCCAGGAGGAGCAGAAGCAGCGGCTCCAGGCGCAGGGTACGGCCCTCGCCTCTAGCGAAGCCTCGGGGCAGTCCTTCGACCTCCTGCTGAACGACTTCAGCCGACAGGAAGCGGGCTATCGCAGCACCGTCGAACGGCAACTGAAGTGGGACCAGCAGCAGGCAGAGCTGGACAAGGAGGGCGCTGAAGCCCAGGCGCAGAACCGCATCACCTCGTCCATCGGCGCTGGCGTTGGTCAGCCCAACTACCTCGGCGCTGGTCTCGGCTTCCTCAGTTCCGGCGTTCAGTCCTACGCCAGCATGTCAGAACCGAAGACCGACAAGGAGACTGGGAAGACCTACCGCGTTCTCAAGGACTAACCCCAACCCACCCCAAGCCCACCGAAGAAGGCCCCAGGCATCCCCTGGGGTCTTCGGCTTTTTGCGGCCCAGGCCACCTACGAACAACATGCGAGAAACCTGATATGAATGACACCTTCACCCCCATCACGTCGGAAGACCTGGAAGGCACCGAGAACCCGTTTCTGGTGCCGACCGGGGCGGTGGAGGAGCCGAACCCCTTCCTGGTCCCCGTGGCCGAAGGGGAGGCCCCCGCCGAAGAACCCAATCCCTTCCTGGTCCCTGTCGAGGGGACCGGCGAGGAGACCCCGTCCGTCTCCGTGAACGTCTCCCCCGAGGCCCTGGACGCGCTGTCCGACATGATGCCGGGCGACGCCTACATGAACCTTGGCCCCCTCGCCGAAAGCATGGGGCCGGTGAAGGGTGGCATCGCGGGTGTCCGCAACGGTGCCGCCAACGCCATCACCCTGGGCGGTGAGATCGCCGACGCGGTCGGTATGAAGAAGCTGGGTCGTGGCCTCACGAACGTGGCGGATGCGGTCCCGCCCATTGAGATCGACAGGAACGATCCCGAACAGGCTATCTCCGAGGAAATCTCCCGCTTCCTCCTCGGTGGTGGTGTGGCCACCAAGCTCCTCAAGGGGTCGATCAAAGGTGAGATGAAGCGTGGCCTCGTCGGTGGAGCCATCGGCGACATGGCCGTCTCCTCCAGCGAGGACAAGCGGCTGATGCAGTCCCTGGTCGAGGAGTTCCCCTTCCTCGATACGCCGATCACCCACTACCTCGCCGCCGACGACAGCAGCGATGTGGAAGCCCGCTTCAAGCAGGCCCTGGAGGGCATGATGCTCTCCTCGACCGCTCATGGCGTCTTCACGATGGTGAAGTACCTCAAGGGCAAGATCGGCGCTTCTGTGGGCAAGAAGATGGTCACCGAGCCGGTCACCGAGGAGCAGCTGGCGGAAGCCCTGGAGGGAACCAAGGCGGAAGCCCGGAACCCCTCCCAGGCGGAGAAGGTCACCACCCCGGAGACGGCTGAGCCGCTCCAGCCTGCTACCACCACCAAGGCAGCAGATACAGCCGAGGAGGCGGTCGAGGCCACCGCCGACGCAACCAAGGTGGACGACGCGGTAACCACCGCTGCCGATGGCGTGGCCCCGAAAGCGACCCCAGAGCGCCCCAAGCTGGAGATCGAACCGGCCAAGCGGGACATGTACTTCGCCCGCATGAAGCAGCTCTACAGTGCCCACGGAAACTTCACGGGCGACATCTCCGACATGATCGGGGACATGTTCAACACCAACACCATGACCTCGCCCGATGAGGTCAAGGTGGCGATGGGCTTCCTGGAGAAGATGGCCGGGGAGTCCGTCAACAAGATCACGGGGGGTGTCCAGTCCCTCGAAACCACCAAGCAGATGGCCGAAGAGTTGGCCGACATGGCGGGAGCCAAGAACGCTCAGGCCGTCCTCAGTCCCCTTGCGGACCTCTCCGGGGACGCCAACAAGATGGCTGCTCGGTTGGTCGCCGGTAAGCAGATGATGCAGTGGGCCGCCGACAAGGTCTATCGCCTGTCCCAGGTGGTCGATCAGCGAGGCGGTGCTGCTGCCGAAGCTGAGTTCCTTCAGGCCGTGGATGTCCTCCGGGAGATCACCGGCATCGTGAAGGGTGCCCAGACGGCGGCGGCTCGGATGACCTCCGCCGGGCGCATCAAGACCGGCATCGCGGGCAACCTCAACATGACCCCCGAGGAGCTTCTCCAGGTGGTCGATGGTGCCGGTGGCTCCGAGGCTGTCGGAGTGCTTGCCCGCCGGGTCCGCTCTGCGGGTGCCAACGGGAAGCCCAAGGACATCGTCAAGGTTCTCCACCAGAGCATCCTCGGGCGAGCCATCGACATCCACAATGAGGTGTGGATCAACAGCATCCTTGGCGGCGTGAAGACCAACGTGGTCAACATGACCTCCAACATGGCGAACACCATGCTTCGCCCCGGCGAGAAGTGGATCGGTGGGCAAATCCTCGACAAGACCGGCAAGGCCGTGTCGGCACTGGGGAAGGCCACCGGGAAAGACCCGTGGGTCGAGAGTGGGCGGAAGCTGTCCCAGGAGGGGCAAGCCGCCTACGCCGAGGCCAGCGCCATGTACACCTACATGCGAATGGGCTTGATGGACACCTTCAACCTTGCCGGTCGTGCCGGTGAGATGGACATCTACGGTTCCGGCAAGTCGGCGCTGAGGGCGTTCAAGGATGAAGCCAACATCCTCGACCCGGCGATGAAGACCAACGAGTTCCAGAACTTCGCCATCTCGCGGGGCGATGGGGTGGTTCTGGCGAACTGGGACAAGGCCATCCGAGGCGACCGGGAGGCGGGGTTGAACCTCCTCATCAACGGCCTCGGCAAAACGATCCGGCTCCCCAGCCGCTTCCTCATGGCCGAAGACGAGTTCTTCAAGCAGCTGAATGCCCGCGCCCATCTGTTCGGACAGGCAAACCGTCAGGCGACCTTGAAGGGGTTCAAACAGGGATCGGGGGAGTACGCCGATTTCGTAGAGGACTTCTTCAGCAAGGCGTTCGACCAGCAAACCGGCAGGCTCCTAGACGACCATGCAAGGCAATGGGCGCGTGAGTCCACCTTCACCCAAGACCTGAAGACGGAAACGTTACTCGGCAATCGTACCATGTCGGAAACGCTGTCTTCGGCGGCAGGTACTCACCCCCTCATCCGGGGAACCGTCCTGCCCTTCGTCCGCACTCCGGCCAACCTGATGCGGAACCTCTGGGACCACACCCCGGTGTTCGGTCAGCTGCGCAAACAGTTCTGGACGGACATCACCAAGGGCACCCCGGAGCAGAAGGCTATGGCCATCGGGCGGCTCACTTCCGGTGCTGCCATGTGGTCAGGCGCTGCCATGTTGGCGGCGGAGGGGCACATTACCGGAGGAGGCCCGCAGGGAAACCCCGCTCTTATGGCGGAGATGCGGGCCACTGGCTGGGAACCCTACTCGATCAAATGCAAGGACGGTTGGGTTCCTGTGTCGCGTCTCGATCCGTTCGGGTCGATTTTCACTATCGCGGCCGATTTCGTGGAGATGTCTGGGCACATCAGCCAGGAAACCCAAGATGAGTTGGCCCTCAACATGACGGTCGGATTGGCCGACGTGTTGGAGAAATACTCAGCTGCTGCTGGGACTTCGTTCGTCAACAATGTCGTTCAGAAATCCTACCTCAAGGGCCTGATCGACACGTTCACCCTGTTCTCCCGCAACGCCGGTCAGCTCACCACCGAGGAGCTTTTCCAGAGGGTGATCCATCAGCGAGTTGCCTCCTACATCCCGGCATACGCCCAGACCGTCAACCAGGACGAAGCGTTCCGCGAGGTGCGTTCGCTTCTCGATGCGGTGAAATCCAGGGTGCCCGGCCTGTCCGCCTCGCTTCCCCCGAAGCGGGACGAGTTGGGCGACGTGGTGACCCGCGATGGCGAGTTCATTGGTGGCCTCGTCCACTCCTCCGCCGTCTGGCCGTTCGCCAAGTCGGACTACAAGAACGACCCGGTGCGGGACGAAATCGCCCGCCTCGGTGGCCAGCTCGGTATCCCGGTGTTCCCCAACCTCCCCAAGCGGGAAGGGCAGCTGGACTATACCGAGCTGAAGAACAGCCAGACCGGACAGACCGTCTATGACCGCATGGTGGAACTGATGGGGACCATGACGGACGGAAGGGGCAACACCCTGAAGGACGCCCTGGCCTCCACCATCGCCAAGCAGAGCTACCAGCGGGCGGGCGAAGGCAACGCAACGCTGCCCTACTCCCGCAAGCTGGAGATGCTCCGAGAGGTCCGCAGCCGGTACGAAGAGCGGGCCTGGAGGGCACTGAAGAAGGAGCCGGGCTTCGAGAGTTTCGTCCAGGCTCAGAAAGCCATGACGCGGAACAAGCGTTCCGTCTCGTTCCACGGCCTGGACGCCCTGATCCGCCTACCGGGTAACTGACGCACCCGCAGCAGCCCACCCCAAGCCCACCGATGAAGGCCCCAGGCATCCCCTGGGGCTTTCGTCGTTTTCACCCCAACACCACCAAGAAGGAACCCACCATGAACGACACCACCACCGCCACCACAGAAGACCTCAGCACCCTCGTTATCATCCACACCGATGGAGCTTGCAGCGGCAACCCCGGCCCCGGAGGTTGGGGCGCTGTGTTGGAGTGCCCGGAGCAGCATCGCCGGAAGGAACTCTCCGGAGGAGAACAGGACACCACGAACAACCGGATGGAACTCACCGCCGCCATCCGGGCGCTGGACCGCCTCAAGGGCACCGGCAGGAACGTCCGCGTCGTCACTGACAGCCAGTATGTCCGGAAGGGCATCACCGAATGGATTGCCACCTGGAAAGCCAACGGCTGGAAAACCGCTGATCGGAAGCCGGTGAAGAACGCCGACCTCTGGGAACAGCTTGACGCGCTCCAGGCGAAGCATCGGATTGCCTGGGAGTGGACCAGGGGCCACGATGGGAACCCTGGGAATGAGCGAGCGGATGCACTGGCGCGGGCGAGGGTGGAGCAGATGAAGCGGGCCGCAGCATGACCCCCGCTGAAACGAAGGAACTCCTCCTGGAGGCCCTGGTTCTCGACCCCAGCCTTCAGTTCCGGGCAGCCCTGAGCGCTTGGCAGGTGGACAAACTCGCGGCTGCATATGACAGCGGCAGCGAGGTGCCCCCTATCAGCGTCGCCCTAGTCAATGGCGTTCCCCTGGTGACCGATGGGTGGCACCGGGTGCGGGCCTTGAAGCAACTGGGGAGGAAGACCGTCGCCGCCCTGGTCACCACCTCCACCGCCGAAGAAGCTCAACTTGCCGCCGCCCTGGCGAACACCCGGCATGGTCTACAGCTCAAGCCCCGTGAGCTGAAGAAGGCGCAACGGGCGGCACTGGCACTGTATCTGCGGATGAAACGTCACCTCCCGACCAAAGGCAAGGTGAAGTCGTTCCGCGAGATCGGCCAGGAACTTGGGGGGATTGACCACACCACCATCCGGCGGTGGGTCATCAGTGACCACCCCCGCATTGCCCGGAGTCACTGGGACATCATCCCCATTGCGCCGGGTGGTGGTGGTCACCAGCAGATAACCCCGAGGTTCACCCCGAGGGGTACCGTGGAGGAGTCGCTAAGGAACGCCCTGGCGGCATTCCAGGGGATTGCCGACCCGGCTGAACGAGGCGCAGTCATCGCCGAAGCTGAGGCCATCGTGGAACGGATGAAGGCCGCTGGGGATTGGCGTATCGAGGCCACCCCGGCTGACGAGTTCTGAACGACAAAAGAGGAATTCTCATTGAACGACAAGGGGTTATCGGGTTCTCTGTTGCATTGCACCACCTACAAGCAACTCGACACCCGGTAACCCCTTGGAATTCCGACGAAATCCCCTGAAGTACGTGCATAACGCTTTTCGACGCAGACCAGAAAAACGGAGAAAGGGCCACACGGTTCAACGCATGGCCCTTTTCCTGTTGGTTCTGTCGGGATAGGCGAACTGACCGGTTGCCGCACCCTGCCCCGCCGCTCACGCAGAGGGGTGGTTCGGTCATCTTATGGCAATGCCTTGGGTGGGCCAAGATGGAGAATGGCGTGGACCGAACACGGCCTCAGCCGATTTCGTACCTCGGTAACCTCTCCATCGCCATCGCCCGGACCTTCACCGTGACATCGCCGTAGCTCTCGCCAGCGGTGCGCGGGGAATGTCCTTGGATCGCATCAATGATGCGGAGGTCGATTCCGGTTTCCATGCCCACGGTCTTGAAGCGGTGCCTCCATCCGTGGTTCGGCGCAACGTTGGGATCGGTCACCACGGTTCGGGCGAATTCGGTGACACGGTTCTTCATCGTCCGCCAACTGCTGCGAACATCGCCGTCCTTGTCAGGGGTGATGAACAGGTGCCCCGGAGCGCACCCGGCGACAAACTCGGGGAACCCCAACTCGACCAGATGCGGGTGCAAAACCACATCTCGCGCCTCATTGCTCTTCACCGTTCCGGCCTCGGGGGTCACCCGGAGAACCCACCACTCCCCTTCCCGGCGGAGGTCTTCCTTCCGCAGTTGGAGCATTTCACCGACCCGCGCCCCGGAATAAGCGCACAGCCAGGAAGCCCACCGCTTGGCCGCGAAGGTCTTGGCGTGTTCGCGCCCTGGCGTCAGGTTGGCCGCAGCACGAAGCAGCGCCACCGCCTCGCTGTCGGTGAACCCCTTCGACCGCAGCTTGACCGACTTGCCGAGCTTGATCGTGATTCCCTGTGCCGGGTTCGAGGTCATCCGGCGGTTGGTGACCGCCCATGCGAAGACCGACTTCAGTCCGGAAATGTCGCTGTCCTTGACGCTCTTCGGGGATATCGGCTTTCCGGTTCGCGGATTGACCGATGCAAGCCGGAAGTCCTTGAACGCTACCACGTTCTCCGCCGTGACCTGGGAGGGGTCATCGTGACCGAGGAACGCCACCAGCTTGGCGATGGTGCTGCGATAGCTCTCGTAGGTGGACACCTTCAGGCCCGCCGCCTTGGCCTCGCGCCACCAGTCATCCACCAGCTTCGTCAGGCTGTCGCCGGAGGAGTTGACGGCCTTCTGTCCCTTGGGCGGCTCCCATGTGGGGAAGCGGTCGGCTTGAGGGTCCGGACGGTAGTCGCCGCTCGCGTTGCGCCGCAGTTGCTCCGCCGCCTGGAGCATCGCCCGATCCACCTCTTCGACCAGCTTCACCCGGCTGGCGTCATCGGTACGGAGACCCCGCTTCAAAAGCAGACCGTCCACCGCCGGGCCGACCCACTCGACCAGCTTTGCCGCCGCCCTGGCGTTCTGCTGAACTTCAACCAGCATGGCCCACACATCCGAACTGCCGGGATCGTCGGCGAAGTGGCCAAGCCACTCCCGATAGACCTCACCCGCCAACGCGACCACCTGCTTGTGGGTCAGCGGCTCCGGCTGCGAACGTAGGGCCTTCCACCGCGCTTCGACCTCTTCGGCAATGCGGGCGTGGGCGAGCTTGGCGTCTGCCGGATTCTTCGTGCCGAGGCTAACCTTCTCCTCCCGCTTGCCCACAAGGGTGCGGAGGTCTTCGGGCACAGCCTTTCGGAAATAGTAGACGCCGGTCTTCGGATGTTTGACGGGACGGCTCATGGCAAGGACCACAGTTGTACCCCCTGTTTGTACCACCAGGGATGCTGCTAGGCCATGATTTGGAAGGATTTCTTTCCTCTCAACGACTTAGGAGAGGAATGGTGCCCAGGGGCGGATTCGAACCACCGACACTGCGATTTTCAGTCGCATGCTCTACCAACTGAGCTACCTGGGCACACGCGGCGGGCGGGGCGTTGCGCCCCATCGCGGCGGAGGCGGAACGTATAGAAAAGTTTCGGGCGCGTGTCCAGCGGGGTTTGATGCTTTTTCGATTTTTTTGATGCTTTCCCCTCGCCTCGGGCGCGCCGACGCCCCAGGTTCTCAGGACCCGCCAGCCAACGGAGAGACACCATGCACGGCGAATTCTGCTGGAACGAACTGCTGACCCGCGACGTCGAAGGCGCGAAGCGCTTCTACGCCGAGGTGTTCGGCTGGGGCTACGAAGTCTCGCACGCCTGCGCCGAAGGCCCCTACGTCGTCGCGTTCCTGGAGGGCCGCCCGGTCGCCGGGATCTACGACATTTCCGACGCGCAATACGAGGGGCTGCCGCCGCACTGGTTCGCCTACATCGCCACCGAAGACGTCGACGCGGCGATCGACGCGGCGGTCGCCGCCGGAGCGAAGCCGATCCGCGAGGCGTTCGCGATCGAGGGCGTGGGCCGCTTCGGCCTGCTCACCGACCCCGCCGGCGCGGCGATCGGCTTCTTCGAACCCGCCCAAAGCGAAGGCTGCGGCTGCGGCGAGGGCTGCGGCTGCCACTGATCAGGCGTCGTCGCGGCCGTCGTGGAGGGTTTCCCAGTTCTCGTCGTCGTCGTCCTCGACCACCGGCACCGTATAGGCGCCGGTCATCCAGCGGTTGAGGTCGACGAGGCGGCAGCGCCGCGAGCAGAACGGCTTGTGGATCGGGTCGGCGGGCTTGCCGCAGATCGGGCAGGTTTTCTCGGTCATGTCTCCCCTCCGCCGACGCGCCAGGCGAACCGCGCGCCGGTCATCGCTTCCGCCTCGGCCGCCGCGCCACGGCCGGGGCCTTCGAGCCAGCCCGCCACCGCGGGCGGGAGCGCCGGACGCGGCGCCGGGCCGGCCTTCGCCGCCGCCACCCACTCGCGCAGCGCGGCGAGGGCGGCGGTTTCGGTAGCGGCGTCGCCGTCGCCGAGGGTATCGCCGAACACCGTCTCGGCGAGCGACAGGCCGCGGCGTTCGCGCACCGCCTCGATCCGGCCCGCCGGGGTCCACCCCGTCACCGACAGGCGCGGATCGCCCGCCGCGCGCAGGCGCTCGACGAGGCGGCGGCGCTGCGCCTCGGTCGCGCCCTTGCGCGCCTCGGGCACCGCGTCGATCACCATCCCTCCGCCGATATTGCGCAGCACCAGCTCCTTGGCAAGGGCGTCGATGGCGGCATCGTTGACGCGCCGCGCCGCGTCCGGTTCGGTCGCGCCGCCGGTATCGACGTCGACGGCGAGAAAGGCGCGGGTCGCCTCCAGGATCAACCGCCCGCCGCCCGCCAGTGGCACCACCGGCCGCAGCGCGTCGGCGAGCGCGTCCTCGCCACCCGCTTCGGCGAACGGGTCGCCGAGCGATGCGAGCAGCGGCACCCGCTCCACCAGCACGCCGCGCGCGGCATGAGTGAGCACCCCGCCCGACACCGAAACCGACGCGAGGTCGGCACCGAACTCCGCCAGCCACTCGGCGAACGGATCGGGCGCGCCGCGCAGCAGCGACACCCCGCCCGGTTCCGCCGACTTGCCCTGAATTTCGTCCCAGCGCCGCCGCAGGCGCTCGCGGTCGCGCTCCAGCACCGCGTCGGCGAAGCCCGCCGCCGCGCCGCGCGCCACCCAGCCCTCGCCCGGGCGCGCCCCGGCCTCGGCCCAGGCGAGCAGGCGGCGCGCCTCGTCGGGACCAAGACGGCGGGAAACGGAAGCCCCGGCGCGGAACGGCGAAAAGATCAGCCGCGGCGTCGCTAGGCGGATGCGGCCGGTGAGCCGCGGCCCCTTCTCGGCTCGCGCCGGGCGCGCGATCATCACCGCCACCGCCGCGCCCTCCGCCGGAGCCTCGCCGCGCCACTCGGCAAGCGGTAGCAGGCCCGGCACCGGCCCGCCCACGTCCACCAGCACCGCGCGCGCCGCCACCAGCGTGCCGACGACGCGGCCGCGCCAGATCGCGCCCTCGGCGCTTTCCGGCGTGCCGCGGAACAGCCGCACCTCGCGCGCGCGGCCTTCGGCGTCGGTGGCCAGCGCGCGGGTTTCGCCCGGGTGGCGGGTGGCCGCGACCGCGAAGCGGCTCATCGTCTCAGGTCTCCGCCGGGTGGCGGATGCCCGCCGCCGCCAGCAGCGTGGCGGTCTCGGGCAGGGAAAGGCCGACGACGTTGCCGTAGGAGCCGACGAGCTGGGTGACGAAGCGCCCGGCGAGGCCCTGGATCGCGTAGCCGCCCGCCTTGCCCCGCCACTCGCCGGATGCGAGGTAGAGGCGCGTCTCCGACTCCGACAGGCGTTTGAAGGTGACGGCGGTGACGACGCGGCGCAGGCGCGGCTGGGCGAGGCCCGGGGCGATCACGCAGATGCCGCCGTAGACGCGGTGCCGCCGCCCGGAGAGATGCGCGAGGCAGGCGCGCGCGGTCGCCTCGTCCTCGGCCTTCGGCAGCACGCGCCGCCCGCAGGCGACCACGGTATCGGCGGCGAGCACCACCGCGTCCGGGTTCTCCGCCGCCACCGCGCGCGCCTTCGCCTCGGCGAGGCGCAGCGCGAGGTG
This sequence comes from uncultured Alphaproteobacteria bacterium, assembly GCA_900079695.1. Lineage (NCBI taxonomy): Bacteria > Pseudomonadati > Pseudomonadota > Alphaproteobacteria > uncultured Alphaproteobacteria bacterium. The sequence goes on along the minus strand of LT599022.1, from coordinate 3,697,007 downwards.
GGCGGGCAGCTCGGCCTTGAGCGGGGTTTCGTCGACGTCGGGCGGCAGAATACGCTCGGGCGCGATGCCGATCTGGAGCAACAGGTCGCGTCGCCTGGGCGAGGCCGAGGCGAGGATCAGGGGCGGCGGGGCGGCGGACATCCTGGGTGCCTGCGTCCGCGCTTACTTGAAGCGGAAGGTGATGCGACCCTTGGTCAGGTCATAGGGGGTCATTTCGACCTGCACGCGGTCGCCCGCGAGCACGCGAATGCGGTTCTTGCGCATCTTGCCGGAAGTATGCGCGAGAATTTCGTGCTCGTTGTCGAGTTTGACCCGAAACATCGCATTGGGCAGCAATTCGGTGACCGTGCCCGAGAATTCGATCAGATCTTCTTTCGCCATAGGTCCTCATCACGCGCCCGTCGTCGGGCGGGGTTTTTCGTCGCTCTCTTACTGCTCCGGATAGGCGGGCGAATCAAGAGATTTCCACGAAACCGCAGGCTTCGCGGAAAGGTTCCACGCTCAACGCCGCATCCTGCGGATGCCCATGCGCATCCGCGTCCAGATATCGCGGCCGCGCCGCCGCAGCCGCATCCCGCCCTCGCGCTCGGGCGTGCCGTCGGCCTCGGCGGGGGCGGGTTCGGGCGCGGGCTGGCCCATCGGCCACTCACGCAGAATGCGGGCGCGCAGGTCGTCGCGCACGTGGCGGTAGGCGTCGAGCCGCGCCTCGCGGTTGCCCTCGACCAGCGCCGGATCTTCGGTGGGCCAGAACACCACCTCGCAGTGGACCGTGCGGGTCAGCTCCTGCGCGCGGTCGAACGCCTCGCGGCTCAAGGCGACGATCACCTCGAAATTGTCGTCGACGAGGTCGTCGAAGGTTTTCGGCTGGTGCGCGTCGAGGCCGCCGATCCCCGCCTCGGCGAGCACCACCGGCACGAACGGATCGGGCTCTCCGGCGCGCAGGCCGACCGATTCCACGTAGGCCTTGCCGCCGTGCGCGGCGCGGAACAGCGCCGCCGCCATCGGCGATCGGATCGCGTTGGCGGTGCAGGCGAACAGGATGGCGGACGGCGGTCGGGACATGGTTCGCTCAGGTCTTGAGGTAAAGCACGCACAACAACGTGAACAACCGCCGCGCCGTCATGTGGTCGATCTCGACCTTGTCGGCCAGACGTTCGCGGAGCACGTCGGAGCCCTCGTTGTGAAGCGCGCGCCGGCCCATGTCGATCGCTTCGATCTGCGAGGGCGTCGCGGTCTTGATCGCATCGTAATAGCTTTCGCACACCAGGAAGTAGTCCCGCACGATCGACCGGAACGACTTCAGCGGCAGGATCAGACGCAGGCTCTCGCATTCGCCCGGCTTGCACGCCTGCGGCCGCACGTCGATGCACAGGCGGCTCTCGGCGAGCGAGAGGTGCAGCGCGTAGGGCCCCGGATGCGGCCAGTCGATCGGCCGGAACGCGTTCTCCTCGAGCAGGTCGAAGATCGCCACCGCCCGCTCGTGCTCGACCTCCGGGCGGGGGTGGAGCGTGTGCTCGTCCAGCGTCACCTCGGCGATGGTGTACGGCTGGTCCATGGCGATCCTATGGCGTCAGTCTGAGCGAGACGGAGAGCGCGTGCGCGGTGAGGCCCTCGCTCTCGGCGAGGCGCACCGCCGCCGGGCCGATCGCCCGCACCGCCTCGGGCGACGCGCCGAGGAGGGTGGTGCGCTTGAGGAAGTCGAGCACCCCAAGGCCGGAGGAAAAGCGCGCGCTGCGGGCGGTCGGCAGCACGTGGTTGGGGCCGCCGACGTAGTCGCCGAGCGCCTCGGGGGTGGTGCGGCCGAGGAAGATCGCGCCCGCGTGGCGCACCCGGGCGGCGAACCCGTCCGGATCGGCGATCGCGAGTTCGAGGTGTTCGGGGGCGACCCGGTCCACCAGCGCCGGGGCGGCGTCGAGCGACGGCACCACGATCAGCGCGCCGTGATCGCGCCAGCTCGCCGCGGCGATGTTGCCGCGCGGCAGGGTGCGGAGGCGCGCCTCCACCGCCGCCGCGACCTTTCCGGCGAAGACGGCGTCGTCGGTGATCAGGATCGCCTGGGCGGCAGCGTCGTGCTCGGCCTGGGAGAGCAGGTCCACCGCGATCCAGTCCGGATCGTTGGCGGCGTCGGCCACCACCAGAACTTCGGAAGGTCCGGCGATCATGTCGATGCCGACGGTGCCGAACACCATCCGCTTGGCGGCGGCGACGTAGGCGTTGCCGGGGCCGACGATCTTGTCGACCGGGCGGATCGTCGCGGTGCCGTAGGCGAGCGCCGCGACCGCCTGGGCGCCGCCGACGCGGTAGATCTCGTCCACCCCCGCGCGCCGCGCCGCCGCCAGCACCAGCGGGTTGACCGCGCCGCCCGGCATCGGCACCGCCATCACCAGACGCTTCACCCCCGCGACCTTGGCGGGGATCGCGTTCATCAGCACCGACGACGGATAGGACGCGGTGCCGCCGGGAACGTAGAGCCCCGCCGCGTCCACCGCGGTCCAGCGCAGGCCGAGGCGCGCGCCGACGGCGTCGGTGTAGGCTAGATCCCGCGGCAGCTGCTTCTCGTGGAAGCTGCGGATGCGCGCGGCGGCAAGGTCGAGGGCTTCGAGCAGCGCCGGATCGCACGCCGCCTCGGCGGCGGCGATCTCGTCGGCGGCGACGCGCAGGGTCGCGGGCGTCAGCTCCTGACGGTCGAACTTCGCGGTCAGGCGGATCAGCGCCGCGTCGCCGTCGCGGCGCACCTCGTCGAGAATCGCCGACACCGCATCGGCGACGTCCACCGCGGTTTCGCGCTTGCCCGCCAGCAGCGCGGCGAAGCGGGCCTCGAAATCGGGCGCGCGGGCGTCAAGCGACACGGGCATCGGCGGCCTCCCTGAACTTGCCGAGCCAGCCCTGCATCGCGTCCGGCTGGGTCTTGAAGGTCGGGCGGTGGAAGATCAGGCGCGACGTCACCTCGCAGATCGTCTCGACCTCGACCAGGCCGTTGGCCTTGATCGTCGCGCCCGAGGAGACGAGATCGACGATCCGGCGGCAGAGGCCGAGCCGGGGCGCGAGTTCCATCGCGCCGTTGAGCTTGACGCACTCCGCCTGCACGCCGCGCGCGGCGAAATGGCGCTGGGTGAGCGACGGATATTTGGTGGCGACGCGGATATGGCTCCAGCGCGACGGGTGATCCTCGGCGAGCACGTCCACCGGCGCGGCCACCGACAGGCGGCAGCGGCCGATGCCGAGATCGAGCGGCGCGTAAATGTCGGCGTAGTCGAACTCCATCAGCACGTCGTTGCCGCAGATGCCGAAATGCGCCGCGCCGAAGGCGACGAAGGTGGCGACGTCGAAGCTGCGGACGCGGATGATCTCGACGTCCGGATGGTTGGTGGAAAAACGCAGCTTGCGGGACTTGGGATCGTCGAAATCCGGCTCGGGCTCGATTCCGGCGGCGCGCACCAGCGGCATCGCCTCCTCGAGAATCCGGCCTTTCGGCAACGCCAGGATGAACCGTTCGATCGCAGGCACTTGCAAGTCTCCGTTTGGCGCTAGCCGCGCAGGCGTTCGATCTCCGCGCCGCAGGCGGCGAGCTTCTGTTCGAGGCGCTCGTAGCCGCGGTCGAGATGGTAGACGCGGGCGATGGTGGTCTCGCCCGAAGCGGCGAGGGCCGCCAGCACCAGCGACATCGAGGCGCGCAGGTCGGTGGCCATCACCGGCGCGCCCGAGAGCCGCGCGACGCCGCGCACGATCGCCGAGTTGTTATGGATGTTGATGTCCGCGCCCATGCGTTTCAACTCGGGCACGTGCATGAAGCGGTTTTCGAAGATCGTCTCGGTCATCATCGCCGCGCCCTCGGCGGTGGCGAACAGCGCCATCACCTGCGCCTGCATGTCGGTGGGGAAGCCCGGGTGCGGCTCGGTCATCACGTCGACGCCCTTGATCGCCCGCCCCTCGGCGTCCACCAGCAGCCCGCCCGCCTGCGGCTCGACGTGCACCCCGGCGGCGATCAACACCTTGACCAGCGCCGCCATCTGCGCCGGATCCGCGCCTTCCAGCAGCACCTTGCCGCGGGTGATCGCCGCGGCGACGGCGTAGGACCCCGCCTCGATGCGGTCGGGCAGCACCGAATGGACCGCGCCGTGCAGCGCGTCCTTGCCGCGCACCACCAGGCGCGCGGTGCCGACCCCCTCGATCTCCGCGCCCATCGCGATCAGGCATTCGGCGAGGTCGCCGACCTCCGGCTCGCGGGCGGCGTTGTCGATGATCGTTTCGCCGTCGGCGAGGGTCGCGGCCATCAGCAGGTTTTCGGTGCCGGTGACGGTGACCTGCGGAAACACCAGATGCGCGCCCTTGAGGCGGCCCTCCACCCGCGCGTCGACGTAACCGCCGTCGATCGAGATCGTCGCGCCCATCTGCTCGAGCGCCTTCAGGTGCAGATCCACCGGCCGCGCGCCGATCGCGCAGCCGCCCGGCAGCGACACCCGCGCCCGCCCCTCGCGCGCGAGCAGCGGCCCGAGCACCAGGATCGAGGCGCGCATCTTCCGCACCAGATCGTAATGCGCGGTGGTGTCGGTGATCTTCGCGGTGGTGAGGTCCAGCACCCGGCCGCCGCAACCCTCGCCGCCGTCGCCCTTCATATGCAGGGCGACGCCGTGCGAGGCCAACAGGTTGGCCATCGTCGCGATGTCGACGAGGTGCGGCAGGTTGCGCAGCGTCAGGGTTTCTGCGGAGAGAAGCGTCGCCGCCATCAGCGGCAGCGCGGCGTTCTTGGCGCCGCTGATCGGGATCGTGCCCTTCAGCGGAATGCCGCCGCGAATTCGGATGCTGTCCATGCGGGTGTCGGTCCTAGAGGCGCGGCAGGGTGACGCCGGTCTGGCTCATATACTTGCCCGAGCGGCTGCGGTAGGTCACCTCGCACGGGCTGTCGCCCTTGAGGAAGATGAACTGCGCCACGCCCTCGTTGGCGTAGATCTTCGCGGGCAGCGGCGTGGTGTTGGAGAACTCCAGCGTCACGTGGCCCTCCCACCCCGGTTCGAGCGGCGTGACGTTGACGATGATGCCGCAGCGCGCGTAGGTGGACTTGCCGAGGCAGATCACCAGCACGTCGTCGGGAATCTTGAAGTATTCCACGGTGCGGGCGAGCGCGAAGCTGTTCGGCGGAATCACGCAGACCTCGGCGTTGCGGTCGACGAAGCTCTTCTCCGAGAACGCCTTCGGGTCCACCACCGCGGAATCGATGTTGGTGAAGACCTTGAACTCGGTGGAGCAGCGCGCGTCGTAGCCGTAGGACGACAGGCCGTAGGAGATTACCCCTTCCCGATGCAGGCGGTCCTCGAACGGGGAGATCATCCCCTGGTCCTGCGCCATCCTGCGAATCCAGTGGTCCGGCATCACGCCCATGTTCGGCCCTTCCTTGGTCCCTTCCGCGGTGCCGACAGTCTTAGCGGCAAGCGCCGCGCTCGGCAAGGCATGATGATCCGCCGCCGCGCGGGCGCTCACCTGCGCGCGTCTGAGCCGGAGATTGCGCCGGAGCGCCTCCGCCGCGAGCCGTTCGCGGTCGCCGCCATCGCCTCTCATCTCTCCCCTCCTTCGGGAAACCGTCGCCGGACGGGAGGATACCGCATTCGCGGAGCGGCCGTTGCGAATTTTTTCCTTAAGGGCTTGCCAGGGCCTCCGGGCTTGTGTATGAAAGCCGCCTCACGTCGACACCACGCGACGTTGCCCCGGAAATGTGCCGCAGTAGCTCAGGGGTAGAGCACACCCTTGGTAAGGGTGGGGTCGGAAGTTCAATTCTTCTCTGCGGCACCATTCCCCTTTCGATTTCGAGAGCCGCCACGAGCCGGGATCGCCCCGGCTCGCCGCGTTTCGTCGCGCGGTCAGGCCACCTTGCCCGCCTTGGCGCGATCGTTGGCGACCCGCTCGGCAAGCTTGGTGAGGGCAGCGTCGGTCTCGGCCTCCTCCTTCAAGGTCTCGTTCAGCAGCCCCGCCGCTTCCGCCAGACCGAGTTCCTCGGCCCAGCGCCGAAGGGTGCCGTAGCGGCTGATCTCGTAGTGCTCCACCGCCTGGGCACAGCCGATCAGCCCGGCGTCGAGAGCCGCCGACCCGTTGTACTCGTCGATCACCTCCTCGGTTTCGCCGATCAGCCCTTCGATCGCCTCGCAGGTCTTGCCGCGGGCCGGTTTGCCGATGATCTCGAACACCCGTTGCAGGCGCTCGATCTGGCCCTGGGTCTGCTCGCGATGGCGCTCGAACGCGGTTTCGAGCTCTTCGGCGAGCGCGGCGCGCTTCATCTTCTGCAACGCCGTGACGATCTTGCGCTCGGCGTAGTAGACGTCGCGCAGGGTGTCGTGGAACAGCTCCTGAAGTCCCTTTTCCTTTGGCATTTCGAGTCTCCTCTGGAGTTGGGAGCCGCCGCCCGCGAGCGGCGGCGGTCGGGAGCCAACGCCGCCGGGCGGCCTCGCGTTCCCCACCCGGCGAAACTTGCCGGGTTGCGCCCGAAACGGCAGATCCTGCCGCCTCGCGCCGAACCAGCCCATTGATGGAATTGACGTTTTCTCTGGCCCGCGAATTGCTTGAAAAGCTCGGACGACGCAACACCCGAGGCCCCCGATGACCAGCATCACTACCCGCGAAATCGACCGCTCCTCCCTGATCGCCTCCTCCGTCACCGGCGCGACGGCGGACGGCTCGCTTTGGCAGAAGGCGCTCGCGAGCGCCTCCGACGACGCCGACGCGCGGCAGAGGACCATCGAAAGCACCCTCGGCGCCAAGGTGGTCACGCCCGAAACCGCGGTGGCGGCGCAGGGCCTCGGCCAATCGGACGCGGCGCAGGACTTCCTCGATTATATGGACAAGACCCCCGAGGAACGGATGCGGGCGCAGATCCTCGGCTCGATGGGCATGACCGAGGAAGAGCTCGCCAACCTGCCCGCCGACGAACGCAAGAAGATCGAGGACAAGATCCGCGAGACGATCGAGGCGCGGATTCAGAAGGACACCGAGGAGAAGACCGCCGAGGCCGCGGCCAACGCCGACAAGCCGATCTCCGCCGAACCGGCGAAGCGCGACGAGAGCAACGTCGCCGAGCCGACCGAAAACGGCGGCGCGGGCCTGCTGCCCTTCCCCTTCAAAACCGCCGAGGTCGACCCGGTCACCGGCGAGAAGCGCCCCGACGACCGGGCGGCGTAACCGCCCTCACACCGGATCGAACGCGATCGGCGCGCCCTTGGGCGTGCCGATCAACGCGTCCTCGCGCATCACCACCCGGCCGCCCACCGCGGTGATCACCGGCCAGCCGGTCACGCGCATCCCGGCGAACGGCGTCCAGCCGCAGCGGCTGGCGATCCAGTCGTCGGCGATGGTGCGCTCCGCCCCCATGTCGACGATCGTGAAATCGGCGCGATAGCCCTCGGCGATCGCGCCGCGTCCGGCCATGCCGAACATCCGCGCCGGGTTGGCCGACGCCAGCCGCACGAAATCCGAAAGCCCGAGCCGCCCGGCGTTGACGTGGTCGAGCATCACCGGCACCAGGGTCTGCACCCCGGGCATCCCGGAGGGCGACTTCGGGTAGGGCTGCGCCTTTTCCTCCCGCGTGTGCGGCGCGTGGTCCGACCCGAGGCAGGAGACCACCCCCGCCTTCAGCGCCGCCCACAGCGCGTCGCGATGGCGGGCGTCGCGGATCGGCGGGTTCATTTGCGCGAAGGTGCCGAGGCGGTCGTAGGCGTCGGGCGCGGCGAGGGTGAGATGCTGCGGCGTCACCTCCACCGTCATGTTGGCGGGGCGGTCGCGCAGCAGCTCCATCTCGCCGGCGCTGGTGACGTGCAGGCAATGGGTGGCGCGGCCGCTGCGGCGCGCGAGGTCGATCAACCGCCGGACCGCGATCGTCGCGGTCTCCTCGTCGCGCCAGACCGGATGCATCGGCACCGGCGCGCCCTCGGCCACCAGGGCGTAGCGCGCCTTGAGGCGGGTTTCGTCCTCGGCGTGGACGGCGACGCGGCGCTTGCCGGTGGCGAAGATGGTTTCCAGCGCCGCCTGTTCGTCCACCAGCAGGGTGCCGGTGGAGGAGCCCATGAACACCTTGATGCCGCAGCACCCGGGCAGGTTCTCCCAGGCGGCGAGGTCGGCGGCGTTCTCGGCGGTGGCGCCGAGGTAGAAGGCGTAGTCCACCCAGGCGCGCCTCTTGCCGCGCGCCACCTTGTCGGCCAGCGCCTCGGGCGAGGTGGTGTTGGGCTTGGTGTTGGGCATGTCGCAGATCGCGGTGACGCCGCCTTTGGCGGCGGCGGCGGTGCCGGTGGCGAGGTCTTCCTTGTGCTCGGCGCCCGGCTCGCGGAAGTGAACCTGGGTGTCGATCACGCCGGGCAGCACGGTGAGGCCGGAGAGGCTGTCCTCGACCGCGCCGGAGCCGGGGCGGATGTCGCCGATCTTCGCGATCCGCCCGCCGCTCACGCCGATGTCGGCGGAGACCAGTCCCTTGGGGGTGAACACCGCCGCGCCGCGCAGCACCCAGTCGTAACGATCGGCCATGTCCCGTCCTTTCCCGAAAATCCGTTCGGGAAATATAGATCGGAATCGCCGGAAGTCACGGTGCCGAAACGCGTTATCCTTTGAGAACCTCGAACACCCCGCCCGCGACCGGCGCGCCCTCGATGTGGCGGCGGTGCCAGAGGGCGTAGAACAGCAGGTGCCAGGCGGCCGCGCCGGTACGCTTGTCGGGGTTCTCGACGGCGAGCGCGGCGAACACCTTGCGCACCGCGTCGGGGTCGCAGATCTCGGCGATGCCCGCGTCGGCGGCCACCAGCGGCCCCAGCGCCTTGGCCTCGAGGCCGATCCACTCCGCCACCGGCACGGTGAAGCCGCGCTTCTTCGCGAACGGCTTGCTCTGCGGCAGGTGCTTTTCGAGCCAGCGGCGCACCACGTACTTTCCCAGCCGACCGTGCACGCGCAGGCTGTCCGGCAGGGTCTGGGCGAACCGCGCGATCTCGACGTCTAGGAACGGCACCCGCCCCTCGACGCCGTGCGCCATCAGACAGCGGTCGAGCTTGGTGAGGAGGTCGTTGGGCAGCCAGTCGAGGCAATCGACCGCCTGCTGCGCCTGCAACCCCTTGATTCCCGCGCCCGCCACCGCCTTTTCCGCCGCGGCGATGCCGCGCCGCCAGGCGACGCCGTCGTCGCGCAGCACCCCCAGGCCGTCGAGCGCGCCCTTCGCGCGCATCGCCTTCTTGAACGGCCAGGGCCGCACCGCGCCGCGATAGCGGCCGTAGCCCGCGAACATCTCGTCGCCGCCCTCGCCGGAGAGGATCACCTTTACCGACTTCGCCGCCTCGCGCGCGAGGAACCAGGTCGGCACGATCGCGTAGTCGGCCACCGGGTCGTCCATCGCCGCGACGATCTTCGGCAGGTGCGCCCAGAAGTCGAACTCCTGAATCGGCACCTCGACGTGCTCGGCCCCCACCGCCTGCGCCACCGCGCGGGCGTGGTCGCGCTCGTCGTGCACCCCGGTTTCGGGGAAGCCCGCGGTGAACGCCTTGACCGGCTGGCCGTTCAGCCGCGCCATCATCGCCAGGATCGCGGAACTGTCCACCCCGCCGGAAAGGAACATGCCGTAGGGCACGTCGGAGCGCTGATGGAAATCGACGGTATCCTGGAACACCCGGTCGAAGCGCTCCACCGCCTTCTCGCCGCTGGTCTGCCACTTCGCCGCCTCGGGATCGGGCGCGGGCCAGCACGAGCGGTAATGGTGCCCGGCGATCCGCCCCTGCTCGACCACCAGGGTCTCGCCCGGCGCGACCCGCTTGATGTCGGGGAACACCGTGTCCTTGCCGGTGGTGAACTGGAGCTGCAGCAGTTCGGTCGCCTTCTCCGGGCTGACGCGCCGCTCCGCCCACTCGGCGGCGAGCAGCGCCTGCGGCTCGGAGGCGAAGGCGAGGCCGAGCTTGGTCGGCATCACGTAGAGCGGCTTGATGCCGAACGGATCGCGGGAGAGGATCACCCGGTCGTGCGCCGGGTCGTGCAGCGCCAGCGCGTACATCCCGCGCAGGTGCTCGACGAAGCCGACGCCGTCGCGGCGGTAGAGGTAGAGCGGCGGCTCGCAATCCGAATTGGTGGCGAAGTTGACGCCCGCGAGTTCGCCGCGGAGTTCGCGGTAGTTGTAGACCTCGCCGTTGCCGACCAGGGCGAGACCGCCCGGGCCGTGAAGCGGCTGATCGCCGCCGGTGAGGTCGATGATCGCGAGACGGAGGTGGGAAAACGCGGTGCCGTCGCGGCGGAGGTCGCCGCGCCCGTCGGGGCCGCGATGCGCCATCGCCGCCGCCATCGCGTCGAGCGAGGCGTCGCGGCGCTCGAGGATCGCGCGCCCCTCGGGCGTGGTGATGATTCCGGCGATGCCGCACATGGACCCGCTTCCCCCTCAAACCTGCGGATACGCGAAGACGCCCCGGCCCGAGATTAGCAGCCCGGGCGCGCGAAGCTCGGTGACGCGCGTCACGCCTCCGCGGGCGCGGCAACGGCGGCGACGCTTTCGAAGAACCGACGATAGCGGGCAATCACCACGCTTGCACTGTAATCCTGTATGTAGGACTCGCGTCCGGCTTCCGCCATCGCGCGGGCGTCTTCGCGATTACCGAGCACCCAGGCGATCCCCTGGGCGAGCGCGGGCGGATCGTCGACCGGCACCAGCAGGCCGTTGCGTCCGTGGTCGATCAGCATCCCCGGGCCCTGGGCGTCGGCCGCCACCACCGGCTTGCCGAGCGCCCACGCCTCCAGCACCACGTTCCCCAGCGGCTCGTGGCGCGACGGGCAGACGAACACGTCGGCGGCGGCGAGCAGCGGCGAGACGTCCTGCTGCCAGCCGAGGAAGCGGGTGCGCGGCTTGATCCCTTCCGAGAGCGCGAGCTGTTCGAGCTTCTGCCGCTCCGGCCCGTCGCCGGCGAGCCAGAGGTAGGCGTCCGGCACCCGCGCCAGCGCCTTGATCAGAACGTCGAACGCCTTGTTCTCGTGCAGGCGGCCCATCGCCACCACCAGCGGCGCGTGCTTCGGGGTGTAGTGGGCGGCGCGCGACATCGGCTCGGCGGCGGTGTTCACCTCGGCGAAATTGGGAACGTAGTGGGCGCGGTCCTGCGGCCAGCCCTCGCGCACCAGATAGTTGACGATGTCCGGGGTGTTGCCGATCAGGTGATCGCAGCTCTGGTAGTACTTGAGGTCGTAATAGCCGCCGAGGCGCGCGACGTGGACGAACGGCCCCTTCGGGCACATCACGCTCGCGCGGTTCATCCAGGTCATCACCACGTGCGGCTTGAAGCGGGCGATCTCCTTCGCGAACTGGCGCTTGGTGGTGAAATCGAACGCGCCGCCGAACGGCAACTCCACCGGCGTCAGCCCCGCCGCCTTGAGCCGCGCGGCGCGTGCCGGATTGCGGCGGATCAGCACGTGCTGGTGCTGGCCGTCGCGGTGCAGGGCGCACACCAGACGCTCGAAAAATGCCTCCGCACCGCCCTGTTCGGCGCCCGCCATCGCCTGCAACACCCGGATCGTCAAACCTGCCGCCTCCTCGAACGTCCGGCAGCGCCGGACCGACTCTCACCACACCCGCGCGGGATGCGCTCCTGCATCGCACGCCCCGCCGCATTCCGCCACGGCGGCCGTCACACGCGGCGCCGCGCCAACGGCCCGATAAGAATGGGCTTTCCCGCGATCCACCGCAAGATCCGCGCTAGCGGCCGGTGCGGGCGAACAGAGCGTGCGCCGCACGTTCCGCCGTGTCGACCGAAAGATCGGTCATGCGGCACTCCGACCCCGAAAAATCGAACCCCGGCCGCGCCACGATCTCGGCGAACGGCGCGCCCCGCACCGCGGCGCAGTGCCCCCCCCAGGGCCCGTAGAGACGGTCGTCGCTCGGCCCGAACAGCCCGAGAGTCGGAACGCCCGCGGCGGCGGCGAGGTGCATCAGGCCGGAATCGTTGCCGACGTAGCCCGCGCAACGGCCGAGCGCGGCGTACACCGCGAGGAGATCGCGCTCGCCGGTCAGGCGCAGCACCCGGTCCGGCGGCAGCGCCGCCGCGAGGGGCTCCGCCGCGTCCGCCTCTCCCGGCGCGGCGAACACCGCGAGACGCGCCCCGGCGAACGGCGCGCCCGGCGCGGTCAGCCGCCGCGCCAGCTCGACGAAGCGCGCGATCGGCCAGGTCTTGCCCGCCCAGTTCGCGGTCGGGCCGATCGCCAGCACCGGTCCGCCGTCCGGGATCAGCGCGGCCGCGCGGGCGTCGTGCGCGGGCAGGGTCCAGAGCTTCGGCGCGGGCGGCGGGTCGAGGCCGAGCATCGCGGCGTTGGCGACGACGCGATGCGCGCCGCGCTCCGCCCCGTGGCGGACGCGGTGCTTCGCGCACAGCGTCCACACCAGGGCCGAGCGCCGGAGATCGACGACGGTATCCCAGCGGATGCCGACGGTCTCCCGCCAGAGCTTGCGCCAATGCGCGGCGAACCGCCCCTTGCGCAGAGCGATCACCCGGTCGAGACGCGGCACCCCCGCGAACAGGCTCGCCGCCACCGGCCCGCAGGCGATGGTGAAGCGCGCCTCGGGCCGGGTTTCGACGAGATGGGCGAGCACGCCCGACGACAGCACCGCATCGCCGATGCGGGTCGAGGTGACGAACAGAATGCGCTGCGGCACGTCGGGCTTATCCTTTGGGGGGACGGCGGATCGCGGCGGAATCCCAGGCCGCGAGGCTCTCCTTCAACGCCGCCGGAGCATCCATCGGCCAGCCGAGAAGGGTCTTCAGATACAGCCGGAAGAACCGCGAGGTGAAACCCGCGTGCGCCTTGCGCGCCGCCTCCCAGCTCCGCCGCGCCGCGACCCGGAGCGCCGCCTTGCGCAGGCGGCGGGAAAGCTCCGGCCGCGCGGCGACGAACCCCGTCACCGCCAGCGAGCGGTCGTACTCGGCCTGGCCGCCGCCGCGCCGCTGCGCGCTCGGCGCGTCCGCCCGCCCGGCGGACAAAGCGAGATCGAGGATGCCGACGGTATGGGTAAGCGCGGCGTTCAGGGGCGGCGCGACGTCGGGCAGATAGACCGCCGGATCGAACAGCCCGGGATCGCGGAACACCCCGCGGCGCATCATCATCCGCCGGTGCGGCGCGGGAAACTCGGTGAGCAGCGCCAGCAGCGGATCGTCCGCCACCCGCACCTCCGGCGGCATCGGCGGCATCGCGAAATCGTACGACAGCGGCGCGGGCGCGATCGCGTGCGGAAACAGGATCATGTCCGCCGCGCCCGACTTCAGCGCCTCGTAGCCGAGGCGGGTCGCCGCCGGATTGAGCACCACGTCGGCGTCGAGAAAGATCCAGGTGTCGCCGGTCGCGGCCTTCGCCCCGGCGAGCGCCGCCGCGGTCGGACCCTGGCGGCGTTGCTGAATCAGCAACGTTCGCGGCCAAAGCCGGGTGCGCTGGATCAGCGCGTCGAACGAACCGTCTTCCGACCCGTCGTCGACGAACACGAACTCGCGCGAATGGTCGCCCTCCTGCGCGCGCAGGCTCGCCAGCATCGCCTCCAGATACGGAAGCTGATTGTCGACGGTGACGATGTAGGAAACCTGTGTCATGCGCCCGCTCCTGCCCGCGCGCGAGAGTAATGCAATTTCATCGCCGCGCCCACCCCGGCCGCAAGAAAATCCGGACGCGGGCACCGCCCTCGACCCGCCGGGTTGCGGGATCTCGCTTGTTGTTCGCGCGAAGCGCCGTCGATTCGATGACCGCCGTCACTGTCGAGCCCGCTTCACGGAAAAAACCGAGGAAAGGACCGGAGGGGCCGTGCCCCTCCGGCGGGTGCGGGCAAAGCCCGCGCGTGGTTCTACTTCTTTCCCCGCACCGCCGCCTGCGCCGCCGCGAGGCGGGCGATCGGCACGCGGTAGGGCGAGCAGGAGACGTAATCGAGCCCGACCGACTGGCAGAACGCCACCGACGCCGGGTCGCCGCCGTGCTCGCCGCAGATGCCGAGCTTGATCCCCGGGCGGGTGGCGCGGCCGCGCTCGGCGGCGATCTTCACCAGTTCGCCGACGCCTTCCTGATCGAGAGTGGCGAACGGGTCGGCCTCGACCACCCCCTTCTGGCGGTAGATTTCGAGGAAGCTGCCCGCGTCGTCGCGCGACATGCCGAAGGTGGTCTGGGTCAGATCGTTGGTGCCGAAGCTGAAGAACTCGGCGGTTTCGGCGATCTTGCCCGCCCGCAGCGCGGCGCGCGGCAGTTCGATCATGGTGCCGACCTTGTAGTCGAGGGTCGTGCCGGAGGCCGCGAACACCTCCTGCGCCACCGCGTCGATCACCGCCTTCATCATGTCGAGCTCGGTCTTGTCCATCACCAGCGGGATCATGATCTCGGCGGTCACGCTCTCGCCCGAGGCCTTCGACACCTGCACCGCCGCCTCGAGGATGGCGCGCGCCTGCATTTCGTAGATCTCGGGATAGGTGACGCCGAGGCGGCAGCCGCGATGGCCGAGCATCGGATTGCTTTCGTGGAGTTGCAGCACCGTCGCCCGCACCGTCGCCGCGTCGACGCCGGAAGCCTTCGCGACCTCCTCCTGCTCCGCCTCGGTGTTGGGCAGGAACTCGTGCAGCGGCGGGTCGAGGAGGCGCACCGTCACCGGCAGCCCCTTCATGATCGTGAACAGGTCGACGAAGTCCTGGCGCTGGAACGGCAGCAGCTTGGCGAGCGCGGCGCGGCGGCCCGCCTCGTTGCGCGCGAGGATCATCTCGCGCATCGCGACGATCCGCTTGGGATCGAAGAACATGTGCTCGGTGCGGCAGAGGCCGATGCCCTCCGCCCCGAACTTGCGCGCGGTCGCGGCGTCGAGCGGGGTTTCGGCGTTGGTGCGCACCTTCATCGTGCGGATCTCGTCGACCCAGCCCATCAGGGTGGCGAAGTCGCCGGTCATCTCCGGCTGGATCGTCGGCACCTCGCCGAGGATCACCTCGCCGGTGGAGCCGTCGAGGGTGACCACGTCGCCCTCGTTCACCACCGTGTCGCGCACCCGCATCGTCTTCGCCTTGGCGTCGATGCGGATCTCGCCCGCGCCCGCCACGCACGGCGTACCCATGCCGCGCGCCACCACCGCGGCGTGCGAGGTCATGCCGCCGCGCGTCGTCAGCACGCCTTCCGACACGTGCATGCCGCCGATGTCCTCGGGGCTGGTTTCGGCGCGCGCGAGAATCACCCGCTCGCCGCGCTTCACCCAGTCCTCCGCCTCGTCGGCGGTGAACACCACGCGCCCCGAGGCCGCGCCCGGCGAGGCGGGCAGGCCGCGCGCGAGAAGGGTGCGCGGCGCCTTGGGGTCGAGGGTCGGGTGGAGGAGCTGGTCGAGGGCCTGCGGCTCGACGCGCAGCACCGCGTCGTCCTTGGAGAGCACGCCCTCGTTCACCATGTCGACGGCGATCTTCACCGCCGCCTGCACGGTGCGCTTGCCGTTGCGGGTCTGGAGCATCCAGAGCTTGCCCTTCTGGATGGTGAACTCCATGTCCTGCATGTCCTTGTAGTGGGCTTCCAGGATCGTGCGGATCTTGCAGAGGTCGTCGAACAGCGTCGGCATCACCTCCTCCATCGCCGGGAGGGTGCTGCCGTGCTTCCGCTTGCCCTTGACGGTAAGGTGCTGCGGCGTGCGGATGCCCGCCACCACGTCCTCGCCCTGGGCGTTCACCAGATACTCGCCGTAGAAGTCGCGATCGCCGGTGGAGGGATCGCGGGTGAAGGCGACGCCGGTGGCGCAATCCTCGCCCATGTTGCCGAACACCATCGACTGCACGGTGACGGCGGTGCCCCAGCTCTCCGGAATGTTGTGGAGGCGGCGATAGGTGATCGCGCGCTGGTTCATCCAGCTCCCGAACACCGCGCCGATCGCGCCCCAGAGCTGGTCGCGGACGTTCTGCGGGAACGGCTTGCGGGTCTCGTCGGCGACGATCTTCTTATAGGCGTCGACGAGACCGCGCAGATCGGCGGCGGTGAGCTCGGTATCCTGGCTCACGCCGACGTCGCGCTTGAGGTCGTCGAGGGCGTCCTCGAACAGGTAGGAGTCCACTCCCAGCACCACGTCCGCATACATCTGAATGAAGCGGCGGTAGCTGTCATAGGCGAAGCGTTCGTCGGCGGCGCGGCTCGCGAGGCCGATCACGGTGCGGTCGTTGAGGCCGAGGTTGAGGACGGTGTCCATCATCCCCGGCATCGAGGCGCGCGCGCCCGAGCGCACCGACACCAGCAGCGGATTGTCCGGATCGCCGAATCCCGCGCCGATGATCGCCTCGATTCCCTTCACCGCGGCGGCGACCGTTTCGGTCAGGCCCTCGGGATAGGTGTCGCCGTGAGAGTAGTAATAGGTGCAGACCTCGGTGGAGATCGTGAATCCGGGCGGCACCGGCACGCCGATCGTGCTCATTTCCGCCAGATTGGCGCCTTTGCCCCCCAAGAGGTCGCGCATCGCCGCGCTGCCTTCGGCCTTGCCGTCGCCGAAGGTGAAGACCCATTTGCTCATCGTCGTGTTCCTTGTTCGTTAGCCCCGCCGGCGTTTCCCGGCCATGTTTGTGAGCGCGGCCCTTCCCCCGCGCGGGAGGAAGGGCCGCACCGCCAAGTTCCGCGTCGGAAAGGATCAGCCTTCCAGGCGCGAGAAGTCCGCCACGCTTTCCATCGCCGCGCCGATGCGGGAGAGGATGCGCAGTCGGTTGTCCCGTTGTTTGGGATCTTCGGAATTGACCGTCACCTTGTCGAAGAACGCGTCCACCGGCGCGCGCAGGCTCGCGAGCGCCGCCATCGCGCCGCCGAAGTCCTCGGCGGCGAGCGCCTTCGCGCTCTCGGGGACCGCGCGTTCGAGCGCGGCGTGGAGCGCGGCTTCCTCGGGGGTCGCCAGCAGGGCGGCGTCGGGCGCGGCGTCGAAGCGCGCGCCGTCCTTCTTCTCTTCGATGCGCACGATGTTGGCGGCGCGGCGATAGGCGATCAGAAGGTTGCGGCCGTCCTCGGTCTTGAGGAAGTCGTCGAGCGCGGCGACGCGGGCGCGGAAGCGCACCACGTCGTCGTCCTTGTCGCGGGCGAACACCGCCGCGATCACGTCGTGACCCACGCCATCCTCGCGCAGGTGCACCTTGAGGCGGTCGGCGAGGAAATCGACCAGTTCGTCGGCCACGGTTTCGGCCGGGCGCAGGTTCGCCACCCCGGCGTAGCGGGCGTGGGCGGCGAGGAACAGCGCCTTCAGCCGGAGGCGGAGACGGTTCTCCAGCACCAGCCGGATCAGCCCGAGGGCGGCGCGGCGCAGGGCGTAGGGGTCGCGCGAGCCGGTCGGCTTCTCGTCGATGGCGAAGAAGCCGACGAGGCTGTCGATCTTGTCGGCGAGCGCCACCGCCACCGCGACCGGCGCGGTCGGGCAGGCGTCCGACGGGCCCTGCGGCGCGTAGTGCTGGGCGACCGCGTCGGCGACCTCGGCGTCCTCGCCGTCGTGGAGCGCGTAGTAGCGGCCCATCACTCCCTGAAGCTCGGGGAACTCGCCGACCATCGCGGTGGAGAGATCGGCCTTGGCGAGGCGGGCGGCGCGTTCGGCCTTGGCGGCATCGGCGCCGGTGGCCTTGGCGATCTCGGCGGAAAGCGCGGCGATGCGGCCGACCTTCTGCTCCACCGAGCCAAGGGCGGCATGGAAGATGCGATCGCCGAGTGCCGGAATGCGGCTGTCGAGCCGCGCCTCGCGATCGGTATCCCAGAAGAACCGGGCGTCGGACAGGCGCGCGCGCAGCACCCGCTCGTTGCCCGCGACGATGCGCCTGCCGCCGTCCTCCGGCTGCATGTTCGCCACCACCAGGAACCCGGGCGCGAGATCGCCCGCGGCGTCGACGAGGGAGAAATACTTCTGATGGGTGCGCATCGAGGTAGAGAGCACCTCGCGCGGCACGCTCATGAACGCGTCGTCGATCGCGCCCTTCAGTACCACCGGCCATTCCACCAAGCCCGCCACCTCGGCGAGCAACCCGGCGTCGGGCAGCACCTTGAGGCCCGCGGCGGCGGCGATCGCATCGGCGTCCCGCGCGATGATCTCGCGGCGCTTCGCCGGATCGAGGATCACCTTCGCGGCCTCCAGCTTCGCGACGTAGTCGTCGAAATCCGTCACCGCGAACGCGGCGGGGCCGAGGAAGCGGTGGCCCTTGGTGGTCGCGCCCGCCGTGCGCCCGGCGAAGGCGAACGGCACCACCCGCCCGGCGAACAGGCAGAGGATGTTTTCGAGCGGACGCACCCAGCGTTCGGAGCGGTCGCTCCAGCGCATCGACTTCGGCCACGGGAAGCGCGGCAGCAGGTCGGCGATCGCCTCGGCGAGCACCTCGGCGGTGGCGCGGCCCTTCCGCTCGATGTCGAGAAAGTAGAAGCGGCCCTTGGGGGTGTCGCGCTCGGCGAGATCGGCGAGCGTCACGCCGTTGGCCTTGAGGAAACCGTCGAGGGCCTGTTGCGGCGCGCCGACCTTGGGACCGCGGCGCTCCTCCCGAACGTCGGGCTGGGCCTCGGGCAGGCCGTCGAGCACCAGCGCGAGGCGGCGCGGCGTGGCGAAGGCGCGCACCTGCGCGGGCTTCAGCCCCTGGGCCGCGAGGGCCTCGACGACGAGGCGGGAGAGGTCCTCGGCGGCGCGCGCCTGCATGCGGGCGGGGATTTCCTCCGAGAGGAGTTCGAGCAGCAACTGGCCGGACATCAGCGCACCTCCGAGGCCGAAAGCGTCGGGAGATGCCCGCGCGTCTTGAGAAACGCCTCGCAGCACGCCTTGGCGAGCGCGCGCACCCGGCCGATGTAGGAGGCGCGTTCGGTCACCGAGATCACGCCGCGCGCGTCCAGCAGGTTGAACAGGTGCGACGCCTTGAGGCAGTAGTCGTAGGCGGGCAGCGCCACGCCGCCCGCGATCAGCGCCGCGCACTCGGCCTCGGCGTCCTTGAAGTGCCGCAGCAGCATTTCGGTGTTGGCGAGTTCGAAGTTGTGGCGCGAGTATTCGACCTCGGCGGTGTGGAAGACGTCGCCGTAGGAGACGCCGCAGCCGTTGAAGTCGAGGTCGTAGACGTTCTCGACGCCCTGCACGTACATCGCCAGACGTTCGAGGCCGTAGGTCAGCTCCACCGGCACCGGCGAGCACTCGAAGCCGCCGACCTGCTGGAAGTAGGTGAACTGCGTCACCTCCATGCCGTCGCACCAGACTTCCCAGCCGAGGCCCCAGGCGCCGAGGGTCGGGGATTCCCAGTCGTCCTCGACGAAGCGGATGTCGTGTTCGGCCGGATCGATGCCGAGCGCGCGCAGGGAGTCGAGATAGAGCTCCTGCGCCCCCTCCGGCGACGGCTTCATCAGCACCTGATACTGGTAGTAGTGCTGGAGGCGGTTGGGATTCTCGCCGTAGCGGCCGTCGGTGGGGCGGCGCGAGGGCTGCACGTAGGCTGCCCGCCACGGGTCCGGCCCGAGGGCGCGCAGCGTCGTCGCCGGGTGGAAGGTGCCCGCGCCGACCTCCATGTCGTAGGGCTGGAGGATCAGGCACCCCCGATCGCCCCAGAAACGGTGCAGCGTAAGGATCAGGTTCTGAAAGGACGGCGCATGCCGTGCGGACGATTCGTTCACGGAGGTTTTGCCTGGCTGGAGCGGAAGCGTCCGGGAAACCTACCGACGCGCCCCAATCCGGTCAAGGCCGTGCGGCGCACGCACCGGCGGTTTATGCGTTTTTTATGACTTTCGGCGAGTCGACTCGTCGCAGACGTGGCCGTCGCCCGCCGCGTGGTGCACCCCGCAGCGGGGGCAGCGTACCAGATCCGCCACCGCCTTGCCGCGTGTCGGAGCCCGCCGCGCCGCCGCCCGCGCCCGGTGCGCGCGCGCCTGCCGCGCGAACGCCGCCACCGCCAGAACCACCACCGCCACCAGCGCGAGTTTCGCCAGACTCAGCATCCGCCCTCCTTGAGCGCCGCATCGAGGCTCTCCGCCTCGAACAGGATGCGGCGCGCCGTCTCGGTGAAATTGCCGTCCTCGCGGTGCAGCACCAGCCCGGGCAGCAGCGTCATCCGCGTCTTCCGCCCCTTTTCGCCGCGCACCAGCACCCGTTTCGCCACCCGCCCCGCCTTCGGCCACAGCGGGATCACCTCGACCGCGCCGAAGCCCGCCGCCGCCAGCGCCGCCAGCGCGTCGTCGAGACGCTCGGCCTGATGCACCAGGGCGAGGCCGCCGCGCGGCCGCAGCGCCTTCGCCGCCGCCGCCACCCACTCCCCGAGATCGGCCGCGCCGCCGTGGTGCGCCTGCGCCCGCCCCGCGTCGGCCGCGGGATTGCCGCAGAGGAAATACGGCGGATTGGCGATCGCCCAGTCGAACGGTCGCCAGTCGGACGGCAGCGCGCGGAGATCGCGGGCATCGCCCTCCACCACCGTCAGCCGTTCGGCGAGGCCCGAAAGCGCCGCCGAGCGCCGCGCCAGGGCGGCATAGTCCGCCTGCATCTCGACCCCCAGCACCCGCACCTCGCCGCAGCGCGCGGCGAGGCAGAGCGCCGCCGCGCCGGTGCCGCAGCCGAGATCGAGCACCCGCGTCCCGGGCTCGGGCCGCGCCGCCGCGGCGAGCAGAACCGGATCGACCGCGGCGCGGTAGCCGGTGCGCGGCTGCAACAGCCGCACCCGCCCGCCGAGCAGGCCGTCCTCGCTCACTTCGATGTCGTCGCCCGGATCCATCGCCGCCGATCATAATCGCCCGGGGGGCGGCATGGGAACCGGGAAACCTTGACCCGGGTCCGACCCCCCTCGTATTCTGACGGCCGCGTTGCGGATTCTTGTCAAGCGGGTGAGCGTGGTGTCAAACGTCGTCAATCTGTCCCCGAGCCGCGGCCGCACGTCCGCCGGCGCCTTCGACACCCTTCTCGCCCTGGTCAAATCCGACCTCGAGGCGGTCAACCGCACGATCATCGCGCGGATGGACAGCCCGGTGGCGCTGATCCCGCAGCTCGCGGGCTACCTCGTCGCCTCCGGCGGCAAGCGCCTGCGGCCGATGCTCACGCTCGCCGCCGCGCAGCTCTGCGGCGCGACCGGATCGCGCCAGGTGGAGCTCGCCGCCTGCGTCGAGTTCATCCACACCGCCACCCTGCTGCACGACGACGTGGTCGACGAGAGCGACCTCCGGCGCGGCCAGGCCTCCGCCAACGCGGTGTGGGGCAACAAGGCGAGCGTGCTGGTGGGCGACTTCCTGCTCTCCCGCGCGTTCGAGCTGATGGTGGCGGACGGCTCGCTGCGGGTGCTGGAAATCCTCTCCCACGCCTCGGCGGTGATCGCCGAGGGCGAGGTGCTGCAGCTCTCCACCGCCAACGACACCGATACCGACGAAGCCGCCTACCTTCAGGTGATCGAGGCCAAGACCGCCCGCCTGTTCGCCGCCGCCTGCCAGATCGGCGCGGTGATTCCGGGCCGCCCGGCGGTCGAGGAACTGGCGCTCGAACAGTACGGCCTCAACCTCGGCATCGCCTTCCAGCTCATCGACGACGTGCTCGATTACGCCGCCGCGCAGGAAACCCTCGGCAAGACCGTGGGCGACGATTTCCACGAAGGCAAGATCACCCTGCCGGTGATCCTCGCCTTCCGCCGCGGCGACGACGAGGAGCGCACCTTCTGGCGGCGGGTGCTGGAAGACCTGGAGCAGGACGACGCGGGCAAGGACCTCGCCCGCGCCCAGGCGCTGATGGTGCGGCACGGCTCGCTCGAGGATACCGTCAAGCGCGCCCGCCACTATGGCGACCGCGCCCGCGACGCCCTCGCGATCTTTCCCGAAAGCCCCATGAAATCAGCGCTTTTGGGGATCGTCGAATTCTGCATCGACCGCGCCTATTAAACCCAAAAAAGCCCTTGCCAAGCCGGAGTGCGCATCGTATAAACCCGGCCTCGACCCAAGGGACGGAGTGTAGCTCAGCCTGGTAGAGCACTGTCTTCGGGAGGCAGGGGCCGGAGGTTCGAATCCTCTCACTCCGACCATGGGTTGGCCCGACAGAACAAGGGGTTGGCGAGATCATCGTCAACCCCTTTCTCTTTGCCTGGGGCAGTTTCTGGGGCAGTCACGTCAGATTCATCACTCCGCACCGAAGCCCATCCGTACCGCCCAGGCGTGGGCCGACGCGGCTACGGCCGCTTCTCGGTCGGCGTCGCGAGCGAGCTCGTTTCCCGCTGCAGCAAGTCGCCCCACGAGGCCTGATAGCTGGTCGACCTCGGCTTGTAGGCTGACACATTGGCCGGCGGGCGTTCCGGCTGCGGGCACGGCGCATCGATCACCCGCCCAACGTCCGCCGACCCGCAGGCATTCAAGAGCAGCACCGAGCCGATTCCCAAGATCAGCGTTCCGGTCGTGCGCATCCTCGATCTCCTTCTGCTTTTCCAGGGCGGCGGCGTTCGCGCGCGCTGTGTTGGCTTCGCGCTCGTCGCGCAGGGCGATCACCTCGTCGGTCTTTTCCTTGAGCAGGCGCGCGGCTTTGGCCTTCTGCTCGCCGATCTTGGCCTCGTAGCGCCAGCCGTTGGCGGTCCACCCAGCGCCGAACACGGCACCGAGGACAGCCACCACCGCCACGACCCGCAGCGCCGCGAGATACGGCCCGAGCGGGGACGCCTTGAGCCAGGCAAGCATGTCAGTACCCTCCGACCGTCATCGCGGCCCACGCCTCGCGCAACAGCCGCATCGCCTCGTCCCAGGTCAGCAGCGGCGGGAGATCGGCGGGATGGCCCGCCAACGCGGAGACGTAGTTGACGAGCAGGATGAGCACCTGGGCGACGACGGGCAGCGCCAGCACCGCGCCGATCAGCGCCCGCACGCCGGACACTGCAGCCCGGACGCGCGTCATCAGGCCCGGACGCGCGTCGCCATCCATCCCATCTCCGCCGCCACGCCCATAAACCCGGTCGTCGTAGCCCATGCTCACCCCTCCCGGATCATCTCGGCGATGCGGTCGGCGCGGTCCTCGCGACCGCCGGGGCCGTCGCCCACCTGCAGCGCCCAGCGGCTGTCGAATGCCTCCAACGCTGCCCGCTCATAATCGCCCGCCTGCAGCGCCGCGAGCATTCCCCGGAAGCCGAGCAGCCGCGGCACGCCCATGTTGAACGCCATGTTGAGGAGCGCGCGCTGCCGCGTCTCGGAGAGCCCGCGCCACCACGGCAACGCGCGGTCGAGATCGGCCGTCGTCTCGGCGATATCCTGCCCCAGCCACGCGTCCGACTGTTCGGGCGTGCAGGTCTGCCCGGGCTTGATCCCGCCGGTGTGCCCGACGCCGATCGTCCACGGCTCGCCACCCGTGAGCGGGTCGGGGTACGCGGTGAGCCGTTCGCCCTCGTCGCGCCGCAGCTCCGCCTTCATCCGGTCGATGTTCATCACCACGCCCTCCGGAGTTTTTCGACCAGCCCAAGCCAGAACGCGCCCATCAGAGCGGCGGTGATGACACCTACCGCCACGAGCAACCCTTTGTCGAAAGCTCGTTGCAGAGTTTGCCCGACGCGCAAACCGCGCCGGAACTCCTCGACCGCCGCCGGATCGTCGACGTCTACGCCGAGGATGGCGAACGTCTTCCGCACAGCGGCGTCCGATGCGGCGTCCGCAGCATCTTCCGCCAGACGGCAGCGAACACCCTCCGGCGGGTGCGGGCACTGCGCGGGCGGCGTCATGACGAACCTTCGAGGGCCGCAACCCGCGCCGTAAGATCGGCGATCAGTGCCATTACATCGACCCCGGCTGCGGCTGCTGCATTGGCCGCCGCAGCCTTGACGCACGGGACGCCGGGTTCTGTGGAGGCCTCAACCGAATAAGCGGAATATGCGGACCACCCTCCGAACCCGACGTAAGTGCCGGACGCTGAAACCGACAAGCGATGGTAGCGATACGCAGTCGTGTCCGCAGGGTAATAGGTCTTAGCGCCGTTCGCAGCCCACGCCTGCCCAGTACGCGAGTCCAAGTCAGCCCACGTTGTGCTGTCGTTGGACCCCTGCAGCGTCCAGATCGTGGGTGAGTAGCTGTAGCTGGTTAGATAGGTGGTCGTGAAAAAACTCAGCGTATATTTTGCGATACTCTGCGGGTTTCCTGGACCGTGGTCATAGGTGAGGGTGCCGTAAGCCCTATTCGACATCCACTCGGTGCGCGAATTGTTGTCAAGCAGCCGATCCGGTTGCAGGTTATTACCGACGTAATCCGCGGAGATCATGGCTCCGTCAGCCAGCAAGTTCGGGCCATATCCGAGGAAAACGGGCGAGGTGGCCGTCTCATCGGCCGTGCGCATGTACGCGCCGGTCGTGCTGCGGCTCCCATCAGGGTCCATCAGGTCATTGTAACGATACCACGCAGCCGCCGTCGCGTTGTCGGCGTCGCCGCAGTACATGAGTCCCGCGAACTCGGAGTAGGCCGCGACGAGGAAGCCGGAGCCGTCGAGCGCCAGATAGCCGGTCGGCAGAGGACCGGACTCCGGGAGATACCGCTTGCGGAACCCGATCGGCTCGGCGTCGTCGGCCACGCCGAGGCTCTCCCGCGCCGCCGCCTGCTCGGAAGCATCGAGCGTTGCGAGCAGTGCCAGCAGGTTGGAGACCGTCAGCACGCTGTCGCCCGACACGTAGGCAGCCACCCACGCCACGCCGGTGTAGACCTTCATCGCGCCCGGCCCGTCCGGCTCGGTCTGCTGGAAATAGAGCGCGCCGGGGAACAACGGATTGCCGTCGTTGTCGGTGGCGGGGTCGACGGATTTGACGCCGAGATAGCGATCGTCGAAGTCGTCGTAGAGCGCCAGCACCTGATCGCGCGCCACCTCCGCCGCCGTCTTCGCCGCGTCGGCCGCCGCAACTTTGCCGTCCAGCAGCCCCGAGACGTCGGCGGCGGCCGTCTGTGCGGCATTGGTCGCCACCCCGGCCGAGGTTGCGGCGGCGGAGGCGGAGTCACGCACCGAGGCGATCAGCTCGTCGGCGCTCTCGGGCGAGCTGATCGGCATCTTCGCCGCGCGCGCGAGTTCTTCCTGCTGCTCCTGCGCCATCATGGTGAGGCCGTCCAGCGTCCGCTCGATGGCCTTCAGGTACAGTCCGCCCTGATTGTTGAGGTCGGTTTCCTGTTTGCGCGGCGTGCGGCGCGCGAGAGTGATCGACCAGCCCGCGGCGAGCGGATCGCCGGTGAGCGGATAGGCGACGCTCCCCTCGTCCTCGCCCGCGCCGGTGACGGTGTAGAGCGACGGATCGAGTTCGGTTTCCGCGCCGCTGGGGTCGGCGAGGATCACCGCGAGGTGGTCGGGCGAATTGATGCGGAAGTGGAAGGGCCACAGGGTCGCGACCCCGTTGCCCGGCCAAGTGTTCTTGGTCAGGGTGCTGCTGATGGCCATTTCGGGCTCCGGTCAGTGCTGCGGAAAAGAGAAGGCCGCCCGGAGGCGGCCTTGGTGGTTGGTTCAGTTGGCGGCGGCTTGCCGTGGCATCTGCGCCACATTCGGAGGAGCCCATGCGGACGCCGTGGCGCCGTCGATCCGGCGTCTCTGCTCCCTCACCTGCTCGGCAAGGAAGAAAAGTGAGGCGTGGCCGATCTCGGTTGCCCCGGCCTCCGCCACCTCAGCCAAGTTCACCAGGATTCCGGCGATGCCGTCGAGGCTGGAACAGGCGTTCTCGATGGCCGTGGCGTCAATCGAACAGGTTTTCATGGCCCTACTCCGCCGCCTGAATCACGGAGCCGTTGAGCAGCGTGGATGCCTTGTCCAGGTTGTCCAAGGCATCAGCGAGGCGGTACCTCGCGTTTTGCATCGTGGGCGCATCGTGCGCTTCCAGCAGATCGCTGCGGGCGAGTTCGATGTAGGCGGAGACATCCCCGCGAATCTTCGCGTTCTGGTCCATGTCGATCACTCCGCCGCCTGAGGCTGATGTTCGACCGGTCGCCGCCGCCGCGCCACCAGATGCAGCAGCCCCTGCCCTTCGATCTTCGCCTTGTGGCACCGGATGACTTCCTTCCCGCCGGTGCGCTCCCAGTGGGCCACGACCTCGGGCGAGAACAGCCGCCGCTGCGTCTCCCGGCTCAGCTTCACCGGAACGGCCCAGTCGGCGCTGATCCGCGCCATCTGGTCGCCGATGACCTTGCACAGGCAGTTGCGGCGCTTCGGCGGGACGCCGTAGCGGATCGCCACGTCGAGCGGAGCAACGTAGTCGGTCGCCGCGTAGCGCGGGTCGGCGGCAAGAGCGGAGGCCACGCGCTCCTCGATCACGCCGGGGAGGTAGCGATCCACGATCTGGCCGAGGATTTCCGGAACCTGCTTCCAGAGCACCTTCTTCACGACGCCGCCGACCTCGCCGGGCGTCAGAACATCGACGCTGACCGACCGCCCTTCCATCTTCTCCCGCACCACCGTGTTGCACCACATGTGGAAATCGGGCGAGAGGTACTTCGCGTAGGCGAGGCCGATCTGCCAGTGGGCCGTGGTCGATCCGGTGCGCCCCTTGGCCACCTGGAAAAGGTGGGAATCTCCCACCTTTTCCCCGGTCGTTTCGGCCAGAAACTCCACGAACCGGATCGCCTCGGCGGACCGCAACCATTCGACCGGCCTGCGCGAAGGATCAGCACCTGCCGCCTTCCACATATCGGTGAGGTTCAGGCGCTCGCCCACGGCGCGGATCGCCGCACCGTTGTAAACGAGCGCGGCCTTGACACCTTCGCCGCCGTGAGTGATATTTTTCATATCAATACCTTTCTTGCACAGTCTGGTTTTGATGCCCTGAAAGCCCTGACGGTTGCCGCCGTTGGGGCTTTCGCTTTTCGGGGTCATTGGGGCGTCTCCGCCGAACCGACCCGCTCCATCTTCTCCTTGATCGCCAAAACGATCTCCGAGGTTTGCGACCGCATATTCATCGCGGCTTGGATCGCGATCCACCGCTTTACGGACTGCGGCATCACGATCTTGATCGGAATCTTGGGCTCTTCCATGTCTTCTCCTTTTGCTCGGAACACGACCATAGTGCCCATGTGCCAGTATCGTGTCAATGAGATTATGCCCAAAGGGCATCATTCCATAGTGGCGCTTTGCCAGCATATAATCCGGACATGTCCGATGCGCCGACCAGAGACCAGAACAAATTCATCGTCCGCATGCCGGACGGAATGAGGGATCGTATCCGCGAGGCCGCGGAAGCGAATAACCGCTCCATGAATGCGGAGATCGTCGCGCGGCTGGAGGAATCGTTCTCCGGAGAAACCAAACTCTCCTTGGAGGCCGTACGGGAACTCATCCCCATCCTGGCCAAGTTGGTAAAGGCGGACGAGAACGCGCACCGGCGCCCGCATGCACCAACGATCCTGGGTGGGGACCTGCCCGCTCCCCCAGACGAGAAGGAATAGAAAGTTCGGCAGGACATCATCGTGTCTCGGAAATAAAAAGCCCCGCAGTGCGGGGCTTTCTTGCATCACCATCAGGCAGGGAAAATCATTTCCCGATCGACCTTGATTTTATCTGAATGGATTTCTGAATATCGTCCCAATGCTGATACGAGAACGACATAACGCACAGATCAAACTCATCGACAATCCACTTCTTTCCTTCTGCGGGATCGTTCGGATAGTACTTTGTCACAAAATCAGTGATCCTATCCATATGATCGTCGCACCCCCTCACCCCCCATCCCCACCAGAATTTCGCGACGAAATCCGCCGCGTCCTGGTTCTTTCCCCGGAGAGCCATAAGGAGATTGCGCTTTCCGGGATCCTCCTCGCGAATCGTGCTCACGGCCGAGTACACATGATAGAACGGATTTGTTTCCTTCTGGCCTTGTTCGCCCAGCGCCAAAGGCACATTCGCGGTCAGGCTCGCCGCTAGCGTGGCGACGTATATCAGCCTCGACATTTTCCCCTCCCCATGTGAATGCCGTCCGAATGGTACCACCATCCGGACCGATCAGCGAACGCGGCGGCTTTCCGGGCTGGCGGATCCGGTCACCAGCCCGCGCAGCATGTCGAGGTCGCCGGAGCGAGTTCGGCGTGAAGCATGTCGCCGATCTGATCCAGGATGTCGTCCACGACATGCACCCACCCGGGTGAGGAAACGATGCTCTTCGCGATCTTCCGGATGTCCTGCTCCAGTTCCTCTTTCTGCTCGTTCGTGAACATGGATCAGCCCTCCGACGCGAACGGAAGAGGAAGCTGCGCGACTTCCAGCATCGCCGGAACCGTCAGCAGGCCTTTCCTGAGCCACATCTGCTGCGCGGAACGCTCGCCCCAAGTCAGCCGCGTTTCAGTGACGAACCGCAGCTTCGCCGCTTCGGTTTCCTCGTTGTCGGCGCTCTGATCGCCCTTCGGAATGCCGATGCTGTAGGAGCCGACCTTCCTGAGAGTCGGCAGAACCTCCGAAGTCACCCACTTCCGGAAGCGATGCTGCACCGTGCCGGGCTCCATCGCCTTCCGACTGCGGACGATGAGGGTGTAGAGACCGCCTTCCGTGATGATGTTTTTGGTCGGATTACCCGGAATACCATCGGTTAAAGTTAGGGTATTCCGCTCGTCCGCATCGAGCGCCGCCACCGCAGACGCAGGATTTTTGATGCCGAGGCAGCGGCAAACGTCCGCAGCAATGAACCACGGTTCGGCGTCGAGCATCACGACGCGAACCAGAGACTCGCCCTCGAACAGGAAAGGCGTTATATTCTGCTCAGACATTCGATGTTCCTTTCACATCGAGTTGTTGAGATACCCCGGCGCTCCAACGCCGGGAGTGATCGAACCAGGGCGACGGGTTATCCCGCCAAGGTCTTCCCGTCGCCCTTCTCGTTTCCGGCGCCTGCCGCGATGGCGTTTTCCTTCTCCATGTCCCGACGAAGCCGGAACACGATCTCGGCGTTCTGCGAACGCAGGTTCTTCTCCGCCTCGCGTTCGATCCAAGCCTTCATGTCGCTCGGAAAGCGAAGGCGCATTCCAGGGTCAGTCTGTTTCACGCTGCACGTCCTCCATGCCATTTATGACACACGAATGTTCGCATGTGCGTCATTGTGCGTCAAGCCCATTGTGCGGTATTGGTGTGGCATGGCACGCGATGACCTTCACTTTCGCCTCCGCATCCCGGAGGAGCTCAAGGCGCGGATCGAGAAATCCGCAGCCGAGAACAACCGTTCGATCACAGCCGAGATCGTCTCGCGGCTGGAGCGCTCCTTCGATGTCGTGCCCGAGTGGGAAGAGGCGATCGGCAATCTCAACGATCTGTGGGAACGCGTTGAGGGTATGGACGAGATGGTGCGGGAGCACGATCAGATCCTCAATCCGCGCAAGTACGACCGCGATTAGCGCTCCGCCTTCCCGGCGTGCCCCGCTTGACGTATAACGCCGCACGTTATATATCTCCCTCATGATCGCGAGCTTCCACGACGCCGACACCGAGGAACTGTTCCGCTCGGGAAAGAACAAGCGGTTCAGCGCCATCGCCAAGGTCGCGCTTCGGAAGCTCGATATGATCGACGCTGCTGTGGATGTCCAAGACCTGCGGTCTCCGCCGGGAAACCGGCTCGAAGCCCTCAGGGGTGACCGCGAAGGACAACACAGCATCCGCGTGAACGACCAGTGGCGCATCTGCTTCACCTGGGAAAACGGGAACGCCAGCGGCGTCGAGATCGTTGACTACCACTGAGGAGGACACCATGCGCATCAAGACCCACCCCGGCGAAGTTCTCCGCGAAGAATTCATGCTCCCGCTCGGCCTCTCCGCAAATGCTCTGGCGACCGCGCTCCGCGTGCCCGCCACCCGGATCGGCGGCATCATCAAGGGCGAGCGCGCCGTGACTGCGGATACCGCCTTGCGGCTCGGCCGCCACCTCGGCACGACCGCTCAGTTCTGGCTCAACCTCCAGAGCGCCTACGACCTGTCGAAGACCGAGACCGAGGTCGGGGCGGACATCGAACGCGACGTTCACCCGATCGCCGCGTAACTCGCCACCGCTCATCGAGACGAAGGGGGGTGTCAAGATGGCACCCCCCTTCCCAAGAAAAAGCCCCGCAGTGCGGGGCCGATCTTTTTCAGGAGCCTGCGCAACGTCAGGCGATTCCGCTCGTCGGGCACGACAATGCGGGCATTCGTGCCGATGATCCGGGCATAGTCCAGCCTGTCCTCTTCCCACTCCTGCTGCTCAGGGGTCATCTGCTTCTCCATATCGCCACCTCTCGTTGACTCCCCAAGCGCCCAGGAGTCACCATTCCCAGCGCCATTACAAACAGGGGGAAAACCATCATGCCCACCGGGAAGTGCCCGAAGTGCGAAGCAACGCTCAACAACGTCAATATCAACGCCATCGACATCAACGAAGGTCTCCGACCGCGCTTCAAGGGCGTGACGTACACCTGTCCGTATTGCCACACGGTTCTTGGAGTAGGGGTTGATCCCTTCGCCCTGAAGAATGACACGGTGAAGGAGACCCTTCAGGCTCTTCGCCAAGGACGTTCCTGAACGTCACCCCGTTCTTGTTGCGGATATCGACGCTCCACTCCTGCTCCTCATCGAGCGGGGTGAGGCACGTCACTGCATTCTCGTTGCGGGCATCGATGTTCAGCATCTGCCGTCTCCTCTGTTGCCGCCCGGCGCGGCGGCGGGTATCCTCGTTTCGCGGCCGGAAGGCTGAGCCCCCTTCGGGAATTGGACCCGGTGCGGCCGGTTCAGGCTTCCGGCCGTTTCTTCGTTCCCTTGCTCGCCAGATCCTCGGCGGGTACGCTCATGGACGCGATGACGGTCGGAAAACCCGGGCTCACGGGTGCCGCTGCCGCCGGGGCGAAAGCCTGCCGAATGAGGGTCCAGCGGCCCCTCCGTCGCCACAACCTTATTCCTCAAGGCTCAGCCTCACCCCTCCGGGTTGATGCTTCATATTTTCCTGAACGCCTGAATCACCAAAACCTTAATGACATCCCAGAGTTTGAACACGGCTGCCGAGAGGACGGCTCCGATGATGAAGCGCAGGTAGAATCCGGATACCGTGATTGCCGCAGCAAACACCCACACCGCCACTTCCCGGTTTTGGCGCCCTACTCCGAATTCTCTGAATAGCATTTCGAACGGCGATCTCCCCCACTGGAAATCGTAGAACAGCCCCCACGCAACAAACGAGACGACAATTATCAACCCTATAATTCTGTATGTTTTTGCGAACACCTGGACATACTCAGGATCTATCCCGCGCAGGTCGTAATCGATCCCGAGCCTGATGTTCGTTTCGTCCTTCCTTCCGTCGTTCCGATTCCCTGGCTCCACTTCCCCCTCCTGTGTTCCCACGTCAAACACCGCGTCGAGAAGCGTCCAGGATATAGGATGCTGGACTATCCGCCAATCACGCCCCCAAAAGCCGGAGAGCGATCCGGAGCGGTTTGCCCTGGCCGCCACCAGTAGTCCTGACCGTAGACCTTGCGAGACCGGACAACCTCCTGGCGGAACCGCCGCGCCGCGGCCGGGTCGGCCTCCTGCATCAACTGATCGAGGATGAGCCGCCGCAGCGCCAGCTTCGCGTACCAGAGCGTCGATCCGGGAGCGTACCGGGCTCCGAAGGAGAGGAGTTCCTTGGCGAACTTGGTGTCCTTCCCCTCGGCGAGTTCCATCAGGTTGCCGACGGTCAGGTTTCGCAGATCCGACATGAAGCTGATCATCGGCCCGGCCACCATGTCGTCCAGGCCGGACCCGTAGCGGTTCAGCTCGGCGAAGAGAAAATCCCCCAGATAGCCGAGGCCACCGCCCCGGAGAGCCGCCTTTCCCCAGAATTGCGGGGAAGTCATGTCCATCGGATCGCGACCGGCGGCGATCTCGTAGGCCTGAGTGGACAGCGCCCCGGCCGCCGTCAGTCCGAGGAAGAACGACCCGAGGTACTTGGCTTTCCCGCCGAGGGTCGCTTGCTGGAGCCCGCGACGCGCGTGGGTCAGCATGATCGTCACCGGGAAGTTCTTGAACATCGCGTAGGAGCGAACGACCTCGCCGAGGAACGTCCCGCCGCGCGTCGTCCCCACCAGGGAAGCCCGGCCGCGCAGGCTGCTCTCCGGTACCGCGAATTTCCGCTCGTCCAGGATCATGTCCATGAACTTGTCGGCTACGCCGTTCGCGGTGCCCTCGTCCAGATCGGTTCGGCTCAGAAGGTCGTCGGGGCGGATGAACGACGCCCCGCCGTGCTTGTAGGGGTCCGTGGCGCGGAAGATGTCCCAATCCTTTGCGGTGATCCCGTGGCGCTCCAGCGTTGCCCGGAAGGGCAGCTTCTCGAACGGCTGACCGGCATGATCGGCGAACAGGCCCATGAACTCCATGCCGAACGCCCACTTAGCGGCCTGGGTGTGGGGGCTCATCAGGCTGGCGCGCATCACGGTATCTGAAATCCGCCGGGACAACTGCGGCCCCGTCATCGCGCCGAAATACCGGGTGTGGCCGAGGGCGATGGAGGAGGAGCTTTCGGCAATCAGGCCGGAACGCACGGCGAGACGGCGATCCGCGCTGGAGAGCGGGTTCATCTGCTTGAGGTAGGAGCGAAGCATGTGGGTGCCGCTCAGGCGGTCGAAGAACCGGACGTGATGCATGGTCATCAGATCGCCGGGGATGGCCGCCAGCGTGGCCGTCCCGAGCATCGCCGACGAGAGCACGTTGCGGACACCGGCGAACGTGTTGCCGATGAAATCTTCCTCACCGGTCGAGGCAGCGTTGGTGAGCACCGCGTACATCTCGTCGAACCGCGCCAATTCGGCGTCGGCCTTGGCGATCGAGGTCCGAACCCCGCCACCCTGCTTCGCCACGTCCATATCCACCGCCGACTTTCTGACGGTGTTCTCCAGATACGCCTTCATCGCCGCAGGATTCGGGCCGAGAACCTCCATCATCGCGATGTCGCGCGACATGGTGTCCATCGACTTGACCATCTGCTGAAAGGCGTCCCCGGAGCCATAGGCCCGGTTGGCCGCGAGCCAGGATTCCGCATCCTTGTAGATCAGGAACCTCTGGTGAGAGAGGCGGGCGGCCATGTTCTCGGACATGCGGACGCCGGGGCGGATTTTCACATAGCCGTCGGTCAGAAGCGTGTCGTAGACCGACGAAAGCACCGCTTCCCGTTCCTCCGGGGCGATCGGGCGGCCGTCGTCGAAATGGGTCATGTTGTCCCAATCCAACCACGCCATATGATTGGCCATCCACTCGGCCTTCTTCCCCCGCAGGAGCAGGCGGTCTTGCTGCTGCGGCAGATACGGCCGGTCCATCTTGTGGATCGACGTTCCCGCCCGGTTCGCCCGCTTTCTGGCGTGATCGCTCACCTCGCCCCATTGCTCGGCGATCTCCGCCGCACTCCTGTCGCGCGTCGAGCCGGGCTCGAACACCTCCCGCACCAGATCGTCGAGCCCGGCCTTCGGGTGCCACATGCCTGCCGCGCGCGGGCGATACTTCTCAAGCCCGGCCTCCATCATGGCGTGGAACTGCCCGCGAATGCGCTGGTGCCTCGTCTCCACGTTGGCGAAGGGCAGCCGGTCGTCTCCCTCCAGGATCGCCGCCGGGATTTCCCACGGTTTCATGGCGCCGGTCTCGAACGCCTTGCCGATCCGGTAGGCGGCCTGCATTTCCTTGATCCGGCGCCAGCGAGCATCGCCCTTCGCCGTGGTGACGCGCTTCGTGGCCTCGACGGAGGCGGCATAGGCCGCCTCGTTCTCGTCCATACCCTTGGCCAGCATCTCCGCGCGGGTGCGGTCGTATTCGGCAATGGCCTCGCCCGCCTTTTCCTCTCGGATTTTCCCGCTGGCGGCGGCGGCCTTGATGCAATCGACAAAACTCATAGCGAACACACCCTCATGGCTTCCGCGAGTTTCTGATCCTCGGCCATGTCGGCCAGGATTTCCCGCACGGTCATCACCTGCGGCACCATGCGCCCGTCATCCCCGATCACGCCGATGGGAATGCGCAAGTCACCGTCGACCAGTTCGTCAAGCCCGATATCCATGCCGGTGTTACCGACGGTTTCACCGGCCGTCCGGGCGATCTCGCTCTTGTGGAAATTTTCGATGATCCGGTCTACAATAGTGTCCGAAGGGTGGTCAGGCGGCGAGGCATCCGCCTGGAATTTGGCGCTCATGTTCGTCGTCGGAGCGCCGCCGCCCTTCACATCATCCTTCTGATAGGCGGTGAGCAGCCACCGTTTGTCCTGGCCATCCCAGGCCAAGCGCACGGCCCCCTCGTAATCCTGCGATTCGAGGCGCACGCGGTTCGTGCTCCGCGACCTCACCTTCATGCCGGAAAGGATTCCCTGGAGGTCGTTCAGCACCTCCGGGTGCCACCTGACAATCTTGGCGAGCCCGTACCCGTCGCTCTTCCCGGTGCCTTCCTGGCCCCACACGAGGTCGATATCGCCGACATCGGGATGATGGAGTGCCCCGATCGCCTCGCCGTTCTTCTCCTCGCTGAGGCGCTTGATCGCGCCGGCGGCATCATGCCGATACTCGGTGAACATCGGACCGAATGGACCGTGTTGCTGCGAGACCGGAGCCCCGCCACCGCCCTCGGGCGCTCGCGCGTTCCTCTCGACGATGCTCCTGGCGATATCGCTCGCCTTCCCGTCGAATTCATCGACGAGCCTCCGCATCGTCTCCATGACTTCGCGCACGGGATACAGGCTCTGGGGAATCGACATCCCCCGGAGGCCTGACGTCTCGGCGGCGATCGCCACATCCCGCATCTGCTGGCGGGCAAGACGACCGCCAAGACGCGCCTGCGCCTCGATGCGGCCAGCCGAACGCTGCATCGCCGCCTCGACGTTCCGGCGAGCCGAACGGTAAGCCCTGCGGGCGGCGCGGCGCGAGTTCTCCAGGAACTGGATCTGTTTCGTCGGCCCTATGCGCGTGTCGTTCACGACGCGCTCCGCCGCGGCGATCGGAGCGTTGGCAATGACCGTCTCAAGTTCCGCCTCAAGCGCCTTTCGACGCGGCGCCGAGATCGGCTGCTCAAGCTCGTCCTCGATCGCCCGGATGCGTCCGCCGGTCTCGGGGTCCACCATGCTGACGGCCTCGCCCACGCTGGGTTCGCGGATGGCGTCCGACAGTTCGGCGATTCGGGCATCAAGATCGCGAACCTTGGCGTCGGCCTCGTCCAGCGCGCGAAAGGCGTCCGGCGCTTCCAGCCTCGCGGCCCGCTCGATTTCAGCCCCGCGCATGGCGTCGAAATCATCCACCGTGATGCGCGCACCCCCCGCCATGTCGATGACCCGCCCGATCGCGGTCGAGGATCGCAGGTCGTCGCCATTCAAGGCGCGGATCGCGTTCTCCAGTTTCCGCTCGTGCAGCACAGCGGCTTCGTGCCCGTCGCCGTAGGGATTCGATCCTCTCAGGTCGAGGTCGTCTTCCACCGCGCTGCGGGCCGCGCGCACGGTCGGCGTCTGTGGCATCCCGTCCAGGCGCGCCAGCACGTCGGCATCCGAGAACCGGCCGGTGGCAATCGCCCTGGCGAATTCCGGGGAATCGACCCCCTGATTGATCGTGTCGGCGACGACGCGCGCCCTGGCCCTCGCGGGAGAAATCCGTGCCTCGGCGGCCCGGAACGCTGGACCGACCCCTTCGGCCGCACCCCGCAGCACGGCCGCGCCAGCCCCAGCCGCAGCGATGCTCTCCCACGGATTCGCGTCCCGCAGACCCAACAGCTTGCGGCCTTCCTCGACGCCATAGAACTGGTTGATCGCCTCGACGGTCGAGTTCGCACCCGCTTCCGTCGCCACGCGCAGGCCGAAATTCCTGCCGAACCCTCCGAGACCGAGGGTTCCGAGGTTCATCGGATCGCGCCAGGTGAACGACCCGGCCATGCGCCCGACGAACGCCGCCACTTTGCCGCCAACGCCCGCACGCTCGTACAGATCGTCGGCCTGCGTTTCGGTGTCGCCCGCGCGCTTCCGCGCCTCGGTCAGCACATCGGCGAACGTCATGACCTCGGGGTGGGCCAACTTCAGCTCGGCGAGCTGCGCCTCCCTCTTCTGGAAATCCTCCCACTGCGACCAGAAGACCGGCGTCACGTCTTCGCGCTTCGGCTCGGCACCCCCGGTCACACGACGGGCGGCGGCGAGATAGACCGGCAACGTGTACGCCGAAAGGGCTTCCCCGGTCATGGCGGAGACGCGAGATTGGTTTTCCCCATAGACTTCTTCGAGGGTCGCTTCCGCCGCGAACTGCGAATTGTTGCGGGCCTGATCGTCGAACGCGGCTCCGAAGTTCGCCCCGATCCCGGAGGTCGGTCCGGCGGAACCCGGGGTGCCGCCGATCATGTTGTTTTCGAGGTCGAGGAACGGCATCACCGCGCTCCCATCGTCGCAATGAACGGGGCGCCGGAGGGGTCGAGCAGCGGCAAGCCATCGCTTTTCATGACGATCTGATACCTGCCGGGACCGACCATGTAGAAGGTGCCCTCATCAGCGATATCGCCCGGCCTCACCGCCTCGCCGGTGCGATAGACCGGGGCATGCCCGGTGACGCTCGCGCGCGCCCAGTCGTCGGAGGTGGCGCCCTCGATGAAAGTTCTGAACTGCTTTTCCGTCATCTGTGGAGGCAGGATCGTATCGACCCCATTCACTTCGCCCAAGCCGGTCCCGTCGTTCGCCGTGCCGCCGACCGCCTGCCGGATCGCCTCGGCGTACTTCGCGGTGTCGATCGCATCGGGCGCGCCGTTGGCCTGGGCATAGATCGCATCGGCCACGTCCTTCACCGCCGCAACCTCGGCCGGAGGCAGATAGCGCGCCGCATCGCCCATGACGCTGCGGAATGCCGCGTTGACCTGATCCGAGGAAAGGTTCCGCGTCTTGTCGTTGGCCAGGATTTCCCGCCCGCGCCAAGCGTTCGCCGCGACCACGGCGCCGTAGGGCGACGACGCGGCCAGCCCACCGAGATAGGCGTCCGTCATTCCGCCGTTCTTCGCGATCTGGTTCATCGCCAGGAGAAACGGCGTCGGCCCCGCGTTGTCGTGAAGCGCCATGGCGTAGGCAACCTTCTGCTCCGGCTGCATCCCGGCCCATTTTCCCCGTTCGGCGGCAACCTCGGCCGGGGTGAAGAAGGCCGTGTTGCCGTAGGCCTGCCCCACCGCGTTAACCTTCGCCGCGCGGTCCTTGATGCTCTGCGCGTTCGAAGTATTCAGCGGGACAAGATCAATGGCCCCCCGGTGCGCGGCCCAACCCAATGGATCGTGCGCGATCTGCTGGGACATGTTCGACAGCAAGCGCTGCGCCGTGGCCAATCGGTTGTATTCGGGCTGAGAGGCGCCATTTTGCCGCATCGCGGGCTCCAACTCGGCGGCGATAACCTCCGACAACTGGCGCGGCGTCATCTCCGACCACCCGGAAACATCGCGCTGGAGCGCCTCCATCTCTCGATATTTCGCGGCAACATCGGGATCTCCGGACTGCGCCACCAAGCGGGAAATCTGCACGATCTCCTCTTGCGGCAATCCATACCCGCTCGTCATTCGAACGGCAGCGCCCTGTAAGGCGGCGGTCGCTTCGGACACCCTGGCTCGATGCTGAGCTTCCGCGCGCAATCGAGCGGTGTTGATGGCCTCCTCCATCTTCGCCGCGGCGTCGCCGTGGAACTTCCCGGCGTTCTCGCGGTAGAAGGCTTCGGCACCGCCGACGTCGCCCTTGGAGAGGAAGCGCCGGGTGAGGTCGCTGTAGACGGAGGTCTCGGCCTCGCGCAGCTTCAGTTCCTTCACCTCGGGCGCCCAGCCGTTGCGCGCAGCGCTGCTCTCGATGGTGGACTTGATCGCCGCCCATTTCACGGCGCGCTCGTCAGGCCGATTCCAGCTCGCCACGAGGTCCTGCGAGAGGGTAGCGACGTTGGCCGCGTCGGCCTGGTTGGCGTAGGTCAGCGCCTCACGGTTGCGATGATCGCTGACGGACTGGCTGAACATGCCGAGACGCGCCGAAACCGCGCGCTTGAACATCTTCTTCTGCGGGTCGGTCTCCAGCAGGTCCTCGCCTTGCCGCGCAAGGTCCTGGAGCGTCACCAGCGCCTCGTCGGTGCCGTCGATGGCGTCGCGTCCGCGCTTGTTGCCGAAGTCGCTGACGACCTTGAGCATCGCCTCGGAAGTCGAGGAGTAGGCATCCTTCGCCCGCGCCTCGTCGATCAGCGACTGCGTCTGGTCGACCTGCGCCGCGAGGTTCATCACCCCCTGGCCGGCGCGCGCGAGCGCCCGGCCCTGCTGCGCGCCGAAGGACTCGGCGTCGGCCCGCGGCAGAGTGACCGACGGCAGGGCGCGGGCCTGCGCCTGACCGGGCTGATAGCGTTCCACCATGGCTTATGCGTAGCTCCTGCGATACCAGCGGTCGGCGACGGTGCCGAACCCGGTGAGGATCGAGCCACCCGCCTCCCAGGGGCGGGACGAAGACGCCCACCCGGCCTGGGCGGAATAGAGGGCTGCCTGCCCCTGCTGACCGGCGGCGGCGGTGCGATAGCCCCACGCCTCCTTTTCGGCGTTGGAGCGGATCGTCAGCGCATCGAGTTCGCCGTATTCGGCGGTGTCGCCGAGGGTGTCGGCGAAGGAGGAGCTATCGAGCGCCGCGCCGGAAGCGCCCATCTCGGCGCGTTGCTTACCTGCGAGCTGGCGCACCTGCAGGCGCTGCTGGCGCTCCGCCACGTCGCCGCGCGCGAGGGCGTCCTCGGCCTGATACCCGGCGACCTTGGCCTGATTGGCCGCGACCTTGCTCTGATAGTTGGCGGTCGCCTGCGCCGCCTGCCCCTGCTGCACCATCCCGGCGACGCTGCCGAGCGCGCCGAGCCCGCCGACGACGTCCATGACGGTGAGCGCGCCGACGTAGCCCGCCGTTCCGGCGGTCGCTCCGGCAGTGCCGAAGACCGAGGTCATCGTCGCGGCGGAAACCAGTTCACACATCGCGCACCTCGCCACAGGATCGATGGTCGCCTGCAAGGGCGTGGATTGAAACGCACATGATCAGCAGCCCCAGGTGAAACGGTGATACGGCATCCGGCCGACGCCGTAGGGCACCGCCGGGTGGATGGCGAAGCCGAGCCAGCGCAGCCAGCGGATGGCGCGGCCGTTGCGGGCGTCGACGTAATTTTCGAGATGCGGGTAGAGCGCGGCGATCCGCGCCAGCCAGTCGCGCGAGATCGTCAGCAGCGGGCGCGGGTTGCGCTCCAGAACCTCGGCGCCGAGGAACCACGGCACGCCGAAGCCACCGGCGAGAGAGGACGGGCCGACGCCGAAGATCGCCGCCGGTTCGGTGCCGATCCACCCGGCCCAGGCGTGGGAGGACAGCGCCAGCGACCGCTCGATCGCCTCGCGCGGCGAGCGACCGCCGCCCGCCAGCACCTCGGCGCGGTCGGCGGCGCGCATCCGCGCGGCGACGTGGGCGATCGCCACCGGCCCGACCGGCCCGATCAGCGTCTCAACCATTCGATGCCTCGACGTCCGGCACCACCGCCAGCAGCGCGAACGGCAGCGGATCGGGCTGGCGCACCGCCACCTTGCCGCGGGTTTCCCAGCCGCTGAGCATCGCCTGCCGGAAATCGCCGGTGAACGGCGCCTCGGCGGCATTCGCCTTGGGCTTCGGCTTCATCTCGATCATCCGGCCGCTGTCGAGGCCGGGGCCGATCCAGCCGCCGCGGGTCTCCTCGAGCTTCAGCAGGACGGAGGGGATGGTGACTTTCTTGCCCTGGACGGTGCCGGTGCGGGTGTCGAAGTTGACGCCGAGGGTTTCGAGGTCGGCCTCGATCGGCAGACCGACCAGCACCACGTCGCCCTTGCGCGGCAGCGTCACCACGCCGTCGGCGCTCGCCGTCAGCCCGCGCACCACGTTGCCGTCCACCAGCGCGACCACCGCCTTCCCGGCGAGGTGCGGCACCGCCACCGAGGCCAGCGCCGAACCCTCGAAGCGCCGCGCGCAATCGAGGAACCACGCCTGCGCGACCGGCTTCGCCACCCGCCGGGCGAGCCGCTCGACGTAGCGCCGGGCGACGCCGCCGACGGTGCGGCGCACGACGAAGTAGATCGCGTCCTCGTCGCCGTCGGGGATGGTGCAGACGCTCTCGAACGCGCCGTCGGTATCGTGGCGGGTCCAGGCGATCACCTGATGCTCGCGGAGATAGCAGAGCGTCAGCAGCGCGCCGTCGGACATCACCGTCCAGATCAGCGAATCCGGCTCCTCGGCGTAGGCCCACTCCCGGATCGTGCGACGCCGGAACAGATGGCTTGCCAGAACCGACATGTTGTTGCCGGTGTAGCCGTCGATATCGAGGCTGTAGTTCAGATCCCACACCGTCCGGCCGCGCGCCTGCACGTAGAGCGCGGTCTCGCCGATCACCAGCGGCGGCACATGGCTGGCGCCGCGATTGTTCATCCGCCGCGCCTTCACCGACAGCGGCGTGACGGTGTCGCTCGACCCGCCCTTGCCGGTGATCTGCCACACCGACCCGGCGGTGAGGGCCATCAGCGCATTCAGCGAAACGAGGTGGCGGATCTCGTACACCTTGCCGCGGCCGAGGCGATAGGAATAGCTGTCGTCGTCGACCTGCGGCCGGGTGGTGAAGAAGTTGGAATAGGCGCCGACCCGGCTGCCCTCGATGGTCTCCGGCTTCACCGCGCCGCCGCCGTAGACCATCCGCTGATCGTGCTCGGTGAGGCACAGCGGATGGTTGCCGTCGGCGAACGGCAGGCGTTCCTTGGGCGGGTTGATGGTGGTGTCGGGCTTGATGTTGGTGTCGACGAAGGTCGTCGTCTCGGTCGCGCCGATCCAGCCGTAGAGGCCGTTGTCCTCGCGGTAGACGTCGGCCTGCGACGCCTGGGCGTTGGCGGGAATGGTCAGGGTGATCTTCGCCGAGGTGCTGTTGAGCACCGCCGAGGACACCGACACCACCGCCGACGGCAGGCTTTCCTCGCCGCTGTCCTTGTCGGTGAAGGTGACGGCGTAGCGGTAGGTTTCGCTCCCCGATGCCTGCGGCACGGCGGTGACGCCCGCGGGCGCGGCGATTTCCGGAACGAAATTCTCCACCGCCCAGCGCCAGTCGTAGTGGTCGTGACGGGTCAGCACCTGCGAGGGATAGGCGCGATGCGTGAACCGCACCCGGTCGCCGGACTGCTCGAACTTGAGTTGCCCGAGGTCGGCGGCGGCGAACGGCGTCGCGACGACGACGATCTGACCGGCGCTCTCATGGCCTTCCGGATAGACCACCAGCGCGCCGTCGCGATAGACCCGCATGCAGGCCTCGCCGAATTCCAGCACGTAGGCGTCGTCGTCGTTGAACACGAACGGCAGCAGGCGCACCGGGTGGGCTTCGTCGTGCACCGCCGCCAGGAACTCGGTTCCCGCGCGGTTGGCGGCGCCGCCGGTGGCGCGGATGGTGAAGTTGCGCGCCACCGCGAGACCGACGGCCCAGCGATTGAAGTCGACGCGGGCATGCAGATCCGGCCGGAGTTCCCCGGCGGCGAAACTCGGCTGATTGGTGCTGACCGGCATGGCGTGAGCTCAGGCGATGTAGGTGGTGTCGATCCCGGCGGCGGCGATCCACGACGGATCGCGCGGCTCTTCCGGGGTGCCTTCGGATCCGTCCGCGGCTTTCGCGGAGGCGACGGCGTTCAGGTACTGGGTCTGCGCCGCCTGCACCCAGCCGCGGTCGGCGGTCAACTCGGCGGAGATCGCGACGGTGAGACGCAAGGAGAACGCGACCGCGAACAGCGGGTCGAAGCGAGCCGGGTCGGTGACCCGCTTGGTGAAGCACAGCCAGCTTTCGGACTGATCGCACAGCAGCAAGTCGCCCGCGCGCTCGAACGGCACGTCCGGCCCGCCCTTCACGGCGGGGACGATGAAGCGCGCCAGGATGCACCCGGCCGGGCGCGCATAGGCGTAGGACCAGTGCGGCGGGGCGACCGGAGCTGCGGCCAGCGCCTCGTAGGCGGTCGCGAAATTCCAGGGATGATCGCGGAGGGTAGCGTCGAGCTGCGCGTCGTAGTGGGTGCCGCAGGCTTCCGCCTCCGCCGACGCCTCGTCGAGTTGCGAGATCTTGGCCGCGCGGACGGCGGAGAGCGCCATGTTGCAGATGTCGATCTTGGTCGCCATGTCGGCCTCCGGAGAAACGAAAACGGGGGCCGAAGCCCCCGCGCATCATTTGGTTTTGGTCGCCGCTTTCGGCGGTTCCGGCGGGATCCAGTCGACCGGCTCCATCCACGACGGCGCGAATTCGCCCTCGTCGACGGTGAACTTTGCGCCCTGGCGAACATGGCTCCCGTTGGGGCTCATGCCGTCGGCCTTGGCGCGAACGGTGCGTTCCATGTCGGTCCTCCGGTCAGCGCGGCAGGTAGACGGGCAGAACGTCGATCTTGCCCGCGGCGGCCGCGTCGGTGGTGGTGATCACCGCCTTGATCTCCTCCTTGACCGTGCTCGGCAGGGCGAAGCGGGCGAGCTCCTTGCCCTTCGCGAGCGAACCGGACCCGGCGGCGGCGGTGAGGGTGTAGACGGTCGCGAGGTCGGCGAAGGCGTCGGAGCCGTCGCGGTGCTGGATTTTCACGGTCAGCGCCTTGGTGTCGGCGACGGTGATCGCGGCGTTGACCCGCACCAGCACCTCGAACGCGCCGAGCGCGCCGCCGACCTTGAGCGGACCTTCGTTGCCGTCGGCGCTGGCGTTCTGCGGCAGGGCCTGCGCGTTGGCGAGGCTCTGCCCGTGGACCTGCATGACGTGCGGCAGGCCGTCGGTCTTCTTGTACATCCCGGATCTCCTTGATGCGAAAAGGGAAGCGGCGGCCGGAGCCGCCGCGGGATCACGCCAGCGCCTGGTTGGCCTCGGTGCCGTCGTACATGTTGTAGGAGGTCACGATCGGCACGCCGCCCCAGCTCTCGATCATGCGGTCGATCGCCTTGTCGGCCGGGCGCATCTGCACCCGGTCGTCCTTGAAGGTGCGGCACATCGCCCCCTTAAGGCGCGTGTGCATGAACAGCATGGTGCGGCCGCTGTCGGTGGCGCGGATGTCGGCCAGCAGGTCGTCCATCTGCATCGCCGTCGGCAGCTTGTTGTTGGCCGGGTCGATGTTGACGATCGCGCCGACGTTGCGCACGCCGGTGAGCATGAAGCCGAGGTCGGTCTTGAGGCGAACGCCGTAGCCGGTCTGGCCCTGGGCGTTGATCTTGTAGAGCGACCCGCCGTTGAGGGGCTCGGTGTCGAACAGCACGCCGTTGCCGAAGCCCTTGGGGTTGTAGAGGCCGGAACAGACGCCCTCCTCGAACCGCACCGCGACGATGCTGTAGTTGGCGTTCGCCGAGCCGCCCGCCGAGTAGACCGTCTTGGTGGTCTTGCCCGCCAGGAACTGGTCGAGGGCGTACTGCCGGAGGTTGTTGTAGACGATCACCCGCTCGGTGTTCATGCCGGTCATCTTCAGCACCGGCGCGAGCTTGTCGGCGAAGTACTTGGTGTGGCCGCCGTACTGGCGCGCCTTGTCCTCGGCCACCTCGATCATGCCGCCCATCTTGGCGAGGTCGAACTTGATCAGGGCGGTGTCGGACGAGAGGCTGGGCAGCGGCTGGTCGAAGCTGACGAAGCTCATCGCGTCGGCCGAGACGAGCTGCTCGGCGACGTGCCAGAGGTCGTGCGTCGCCGAGACGAACGGGGTGAGATCGAGGATCGGGGCCTCCTCGGTGAGGTGGTCGATCTGCTTCGGCTGCTTCTTGCTCTTGTCGAGCGCAACGGTACGCAGGGTGTCGAGAGCCATGTCGGAACCTCCTTAGCTCTTGCGGGACTTGGCGAAAACTTCCGCCATGAAGTCGGCCTCGGACATGGCGGTCGGAGCACCGCCGCCGTCGCCGGGGGGCATGCTGTCCTCGCCGGTGGCTTTCGCCAGCCGGTGCAGCATGGTGATCAGGGGGCCGGCGTTGCCGAGCCCCGCATCCTTGAGGAGCTTCTTCACCGCGCCGCCCGGGACCGGCTTTCCGGCATTCGGGTGCCCCTCGGGGAAGACGAACTCGGGATCGGTGTCG
Source organism: uncultured Alphaproteobacteria bacterium (assembly GCA_900079695.1). Lineage (NCBI taxonomy): Bacteria > Pseudomonadati > Pseudomonadota > Alphaproteobacteria > uncultured Alphaproteobacteria bacterium. Next base: position 3,653,124 of record LT599022.1, on the reverse strand, counting down.
GCGAACTTCTCGATGACGCCGCGCACCGCCGCGCTGTTGGCGTCGAAGGCGGCACCGCCGAAGTCCTTGCTGTCCTGCAACTCCTTCAGCCACGCGGCGGAGCGTTGCTCGCGCTGCTCGGCGAGCGCCTGTTGCGCGGTCGCGACCTGGCGCTGCACCAACCCGGCGACGACGTCGACGAGCTTCTGCGCGGTGTCCTGGCTGACCTTGCCTTCGCGCAACAGCGGCGTCGCCGCCGCCATCGCCTCGTCGTCGAAGCCGTCGAAGCCCTCCGGCAGGGTGAAGGCGTATTCGGTCGGGGCGTCGTCGCCCTCGGCCTCGCCCGTCTCTTCGCCCCCGGCGTCCTTCCCGGCGTCGGCGTCCTCGCCCTGCGCGTTTTCGCTCGCGTCGGCATCCGCGCTTCCCGCCTCGGCTTCGGACGCCTGAGCGGCGGTTTCGCCGGTGGCGACGTCGGCGGCCGCGGTGGGGGTGGCGGCAGCCGCAGCGCCCCCGCCCTCCTCGGGCGCGAACAGGGCGCGGGGGAATCGGATCATGGATCTCTCCTTCAGCTCCGGTCGGCGACGTCGCCGACGATCAGGGGGTACGAGCCGGGCGCGGCCTCGCGGATCCGGCGCAGCAGGTCGAGGCCCACCGCGCGGCGGCCCTCGGCGCGGGCGTCGAAGGACGGGCCGAGCACGCCGCAGGAGGCGATCAGCCCGGCAATGAAGCGGCCGCCCTGGGGCGTTCCGAGCACGGCGATCAGGTCTTCCCGCGCCTGGAGCGCCGGGGCGTCCTCGGCGGCGCGTTCGGCGTCGAGGCGGTCGTAGGCGGAGGCCATCACTGCACCCCGGCGATGCGGCCGAGCAGGTTCGTGCCGTCGATCGAGGTTTCCGACATCTGCTTCGCGCCCGCGATCGCCTGGGCGGCGAGCTGAGCCTGCTGCGCCTGCGCCTGCTGCTGGGCACGGGCGGAGCGGATCTTCGCGGCCTTGTCGTCGGAGACGATGATCCGGGCGTTTGCGCCGATGATCCGGGCGTATTCGTCCACCGCCTGGTCGGCATCCAGCTTGTCCACCACGGACGGGGCAACGCCTGCCAGATTGCCGATGAAGGTCGCCATCCGCTCGATCGAGGAGGCGTCGACCATCTTCTGCGCCTGCGCCAGCGGCGAGAGGTAGTCGATGCTGACGTTGGCGCGGGCGAGCTCCGGCGGCGGCTCGCGGTAGAATCCGGCGCGGGCGATCATCGCGTCCACGCGGCGCACCAACGGCCCGAGGCCTTCGGAGTGCTGGCGCTCGACCGTCGGACCGACCAGCACCATTTTTTCCTCTTTCCGCTCGATGATCTCCCGTGCGGTCGCCGGAGTACCGTAGGCCTCGGCCTGCGCGATCAGTTGGAAAACATCCCGATAGAACGCTGAGTCGATCCGGCGAACGTTCCCCGCGATCTTTGCCTCCAGCGGGCTGATATCGTGCGGCACCTGATAGAGGGCGCGCGCGGCTTCCGGCGGGCCGTCACCGAAGAAATTCTGTCCGGCTGCGGCCGGGGTGTTGCCGTATCCCTTCATGCTGCTCGGCATAACCGTCGGCGGGTCGGCGAGCTTTTGGACCAACCGATGGGACTCAGCCTCCATGCGCTGCAGGCCGATCGCGTCGTTGAGCGCATCGTGGCCGGGCCCCTCACCGTAGGTGTCGAGGTCGAGCACCTCCCAGCGCGGCGCGATGATCGGGCATTCCTCGTAGCCCAGCACCTTCGCCAGCTTATCGGCGTCGCTGTCCTTCTCCCACCACGCGGAGCGGAAGGCCTTGCCGCGCCAGTCGGCGCGATAGGGCACCCGCGCGTCGTTGGCCTCGATCGCGTGGCACACCTCGATGCGGTCCTCGGTGTCGCTGCGGTCGTAGGCGCGGCGCACGGCGGCCGAGACGTTCTCCAGGCCGACGGTGCCGATCCACTGCCCCACCGTCATGGTGGTCTCGCGATACAGGGTGCGACAGATGCCGTCGGCGTCGGCGGCGAGGTAATATTCGCCAATCGGCATCACCCGCGCCCGCGCCACCGCGTCGTCATCGCCCTCGATCACCATCGCGGCGGTGCCGAACTGGCCCTCGTTGATCCAGTTGGTGTGCAACGCGCGATAAATGTTCGTGCGCGCCAGCACGCTGAAAAAAATCGCCGTCCGCTCGGCGAGGTGGTCGCGCACCGGGCCGTATTCCATCAGACCGGGGTCGTCGGTGATCATCCGCAGCCACGGCCGCGCGGGGGAGGACAGCCCGGCGTGCATCCCGGCGCCGAGGGTCCGCAGGGCGAACTTGGGCGAGCCGTTGATGATCCGGGTGTCGCGCTCGTGCCCTGAGGTGCGGAAGAACCGGGTACGGCGCGGGCGGATGTAGTCGGAGATCAGCCGCCAGTCGTCCTCGTAGGGCGCGCGCGCCCGCTTCAGCGCGGCGAGGCGGCGTTCGAACGGTTCGCGGGCGAGCATGCGTCAGATCCCGAGCACGGTCTTGGTGGTGGCGGCCGGGGCATCGGCCAGCCCGTAGTTGCCGGTGAGGATGTCGCCCGAGCGCCCGGCGTTCGCGAGCGCCTTCTTGCGCGCGTCGTCGCGGGCTTCGGTGGACTTGGCCGTCGCCTCCTTGGGCGTTTCCGGCGGCGCCGGAACCTCGGGCACGGCGGGCGTCTTCGGCTTCGAGAACGCGCACATGTCAGCGGCCCTCCTTGCGGAACGGCGGCAGCGCCCGGCCGAACAGGAAATGCGCGGCGAGCGCCAGGCGCTGCCGCCAGCCGTAGGACGGCGGGTTGAACAGCCGGGCGACGCGCAGGGCGTGGAAGGCCATCAGCGCATCCGCCTGCGCCTCGGCGAGGCCGAGCGCATCGAACGCCGCGCAGGCCTCCGCCTCCCCGGCCGCGTCCCACATCAAACCGGCGGCCGTGCAGGTCTTGCGGGCCTCGGCGAGTTGGTAGGGCATGATCCCCTCCTAGAGATTGAACCAGTCTTTGGTCGGATCGTCGCGCACCGGCGCGAGCGGCACGGCGGCGCGCTTCGGCACCGGCTTGCGGGCGTAGACCACCGCGTCGCCGCGGTCGGGCGACCGGCCGATGCGTTTCTCGAGCTCTTCCTTGCTCTCGATCAGGATGCCGCCGCTCGTCAGCCGCCAGCGCGGCGCGGTGAGGTCGGCCAGCAGTTCCCGGTCGGGCGGCAGTGCGAGGCCGTCGCCGAGCGCCGGGTCGAGCGCCTCGCGCATCGTCCACCACAACTCGGCGCGGACGTTGGCGAAGCTCAGTCGCCCCGAGCGGTCGCGTGCGTAGGATTTCTCGGCGCCGCCGACTCCGAGCACCTGCACGCCGCTGCCCTGCAGGTGGTCGTAGACGCTCGACCCGACGCCGACGACGTCGACGACGATCGGCGCCCCGTCGCGCGCCCGCGCCACCGCCAGCCCGGCCACCATCGGCCCGTTCGGCGTGGCGCTGCCGGGGTAGGCGTCGAGCGGGGCGAACCAGGCGCCGTGCCGCGCGGCGAGGATGGTCTTGTCCTTGCCGCCGCGGGCGACGTCGACGCCGAGGGTATCCATCGGGCCGGGCTTGAAGCCCTGCCCCTGCAACAGCTTCCAACGCTCCTGCGCCAGCTTCACCCACTCGGTCGGGATCACCTGGAAGGCGTGATCCTGCTGCATCGCGGCGAAATCGCCGTGGCGGAAGGCGCTGCGCAGCGGCTCCGGCAGCATGTCGAGGGTGGCTTCGTAATCGCTCCCGGCGAGGAAGGCGTTGTCCTCGACCCGCGCCGGGATGAAGGTCCGGCTCTTCGGCTTCAGCACCCGGCCCTCGTGGGTGATCGGTTCCGGCCCGGGCACCTCGGTGTCCTTGCCATCGACGTTCACGAACCACCGCAGTTCGCCGGGCTGCGCCGGGTTCGGGTGGTTGCGGTCGAGCCAGGGGGCGAAGAAGTCGATGATCCACATCCCTTCGGCGTCGGTCGGCGGGTTGAAGGCCAGGATCACGCGGCAGCGCTGCCCGGGAACCGTGGTGCGGTTCCAGGTCATCAGCATGCGCACCTGGATTTCGAGGAAGTTCGCCGCCTCGTCGAAGCCGATCAGGTCGTAGGGGCGGCCCTGGTACTTGGTCCAGTCCCGCGGCTTGCTGGTCGCGCCGAAGCGGATGTAGCGGGTCGCGGTGCGGATCCGCCGCCCGCCGGCCATCATCGTCCGGCCGTGGAGCGTCCAGGTCCGGCGCTGGCGGGCGTAGCGGCCGGTCTCGTCGATGATGTCGGCCGAGCGGTCTTCCAGGCCGTCGAGCTGCGAACCTTCCCGGCGGTAGATGATCGCGCGGCGGTGCCGGGTGATCGCCGCCCCCAGCAGCAGGTCGGTCTTGCCGCCGCCCGCCGCGCCGCCGTAGCCGACGATGTCAGCCGGACTGAGCAGCGCCTCGATCTGCGGCAGGCTCGCCGGACGCCACAGCGGATGGTCCAGCAGCGTCGCCAGCTCCAGCCTTTGCTCCGACGTCGAGCAGGCGAGCCAGTTCCGCAGTGCGCTCATCCTCGGTCACAATCCCCGCTTCGTCCTCGCCCGTCGGGCCGCTTTCGTCCATGTGCACGCCCTCGGCGGCGGCCTCGGCGATCGCGAGCCGGGTCCGGGCGAGGTTGGCGGCCTGTGCGGCGTTGCGGGCGAAGGCGGTGTCGAGCACGCCGTCGGTCAGCGCCCCCTTCCCCGCCTTGTGTGCGCGGAAGGCCCGCAGTTCGGCCATCGCCTGAAGGGTCGCGAGGCGCTCCTTCGGGTCGGCGGCAAGAAACTCGCGATCCTCGTCGCTCAGGAGAACCGACCAAACCCCATGCTTGCGGGCGTTCTGGTTCCCCTTCGGCGCGCCCGGGCTGGTGCCGCCGTGCATCCGGCACCGGCCATTCGGCATGGCCGCCTGCCGACATGGCGTCCCGGCGCGCGTCTTCGCGCCGCACAGCCGCTTGCCGCGTTCGTCAGGCACATCGAGGGCTCCGGAATGCAAAAGCCCCGGCCGGTGAGGGCCAGGGCTCCAATCGCTCGCCTCGCGAGGATGCCGAAAATATACCCCAAAATCGGGAAAAGTGTTTCATGCTAATTTGTTTCACGGTTTCTTGTTGATTTTCATAGCGATAACGATCAGCGCGGCGAGGTGCCGCCGCCACAGAGTGCTCCGCGAAGCGCCGAAACGCCGCTCCAGCACCTTCCACGCCGTGCGCGTCGCCCGATCCCACACCAGCTTGGCGTCCTCGCCGGGGATCAGCCGCAGCCACCCCAGCGCCTCGTCCATCCGGCCGATGTCCTCCGCCGACGGCACGCTGGGCGAGGCCACCATGTCGGCGAACCGCCCCTCCTCAAGCGCCTTGCTCCACACGTCGCGCACCTCGCGCAACGGCGTCGGCATCGAGCAGCGGCAGCCGCCGGGCCGATCCGCCGCGGGCAACCGCCGCAGCACGTCCGCTGCCTCCTCCATCCGCACCGCCACCGCCTCCGGCGTCATCCGCCCGCGCCGCACCGCGGTGATCATCGCCGCCCCGGCCACCCGTTGCCGCGCCCGCGCGAAAGCCCTACTCGTCATCGCCATGGTCCCGCCCCTCCTCGATCTGCCGCCGCGCCTCGTTCATCACCGCCTGCCGGGTCCAGTCGTCCCGGCAATCCTCGATCACCACCACCGCCACGCCTCGCTCCAACGCCTGCCGCCGCATGCCGAACGGCAACACGCCGGTGCGCGGCCGCCGATACCGCGTCTCCACCGACCGCGCCTTCACTCCGCCGCCTCCCGCCGAGCGGCCGGGTAATAGCCCAGCCCCGACAGCCTGCGCGAGATCCGCCACGCCGCCTTGGTCGCGCTCCGGTCCACCGCCGCCATCACTTCCGGCGCGTCCTCCATCGTCGCCAGGATCCCGCCCATCGCCCGGTCGAAGGCCGAGCCCTCGATCAGCGCCAGGGTGCCGTCGTCGAGCATGCCCTTGAGCCACAGCGTCAGGGCGAGGAAGGCCTTCGCCCGCGCCCCGCCCATCAGTTCGGCCATCACCTCCATCGAGAGCCGGTCGACCCGCCGCATCAGCCGCGGCCGCTCCCAGGCGTTGAGCCCGTCGAACGGCTCGGCCGCCGCCTCCCGCAGCAACGCCAGCACCTCGCGATCGTCGTCGCTGCGCTCGCCCTCGGCGATGCTCTGGCTCACCACGCGGTGCATCACCGCCGCCGGAAGCGCCAACTCCACCCGCCGCCTGTCCGAGAGGTGCATCATTCCGCCGCCTCGCTCGCACGGGGTTGTTTCGCGAATTCGCCGACCCGGCGGATCGGTTCCTTCGGGCGCGGCGCATCCCTCAACCGCTCGGCCATCTCGGCCCGCGCCTTCCACTCGGCAACCTGTGCGGCGGGGATGCGGACGTTGATCGGCCCTCCGGCGTAGGCCTGCTGCGCGGCCTCGACACGCACCCACTCGCGCATTTCGCGGGCGTAGCCTCCGGCGATCGCCGTCCGCCCCTCGGGCGTGTCCCAGATCAGCGCCGCGGCGTAGCGGAAGGCCTCGTCGTTCACGCGGTTCGCCCTGGCCTGAGCATTCTCGCCATCGGTGCGGTTTTTCGGCCTGTCGGCGAGGATTTCCTTCGCCGCCGCCGCGAAATCGGCGACCGCAGGGCGGCGCGGATATTTCCAACCCTGCCGAACCTTGTGCAGCGCGGCGGTAATGACCTCGCCTTCGACCCGGCCGAGGTCGATCACCGCATCCTCGACGTAGGCTTGGCGTTCGGCCGCGCTGGCGATCGCTCCCCACCGCGCCTCCACCGGGCAGACGAGGTATTTCTCGACCTTCGCCTTCAGCATCTCGGACATCAAAGCGCCTCCCATTCGGTCCGTGTCAGGTTGAGCCGCTTCCAGGGTTCATCGGGCGTCGAGGCCAGCGGCGATGCAGCGCGCAGCCTGGCCAGGTGCGCGCCGACGAACGCCAGGGGCTTTGTCGCCGTGCTGCACCGCGCCTGATCGATGGCCGCGCCGATCTCGTCTCGGCCGTGTGATTTTCCGAGGTCGATCAGGACGGCGCGAACGCTCTCTGCGGTTTCCCGGCTGTTGCGCCGCAGGTAGGCGACCGTCTCGTCGTCCCATTCGGGCGGCTGCACTCCCCCGGGAGCGGTCAGTTCGGCAGGGCTCGGCGTCGATGTCCCCGACGCTTCGGACGCGCCGCCGGTAGGAGTCTCAGACAGGGGGGGGATATCTTCTTCCTTTTTTTTAAATACCTGTCCCTGTCCCTGTCCCTGTCCCTGTCCCTTGGACGCTGTTACAGCGTCTGTTACAGAGGTTGTTGCAGTGTCTGTCGTCGCATCACACGGCGCGTTGTCACTGCCCGTGTCGCTGCCGCCGGAAACGCGCGCCGCTTCCTCCTTGCGCTTCGCCTCGCGTGCCGCGCGTGCCGCCGCGGTGCGCTCGCGCTGAGCCAGTTTGCGCGCCCATGCCTCCGTCACCCCCTCGGCGACCACCGGGTGATACAGCCTACCGTCGCTGCACTTGACCCAGCCGTGGAGCGCTTCGTCCTTGACCTTCGCCCACGCGCGCCTGTCGCGGCCAAGCTCGGCGAGGCGGCACAGCGACACATCGTCGTCGGGTAGCGACCCAGCGGGGACCTGATCCCACGACTTGAGCCAGAGCGTCACCCCGGCGCGCCACCCGCCGTCAGAAGCGCGGGCGTGGAATTCGGAGCCGAACAGCCGCGCGCGGAAAATCGGCGTGAACGGGAAGTCGCGCAGATCGCACGCCTCCGGCACCATCGGCTCGGGCAGATTGTCCATCGTCACACCATCCAGATGTTGAGCTCGCGCCCGCGCGGAGAGACGGCGAGCGAAAGGCTTTCGAGGCGATACGGCGGCTCCGTCGGCGGCGCGGGCTTATGGGCCTCCCGCGCGGCGTAGGACCGCCCGTCGTAGAGCGCCGCCTGATCGATCCTGCTGCGCGCCTCGGGGCCGTAGACCGGCGAGCACCGCGCGGTGGTCTGGTCCGGACGCCAGCCGCGCAGGATGCTGGTAATCGAGCCCTTGCCCATGTGCAGGGCGATGGCGATCGCGGCCGTGGACTTGCCCTGCGCGTGGAGCGCGAGCACGTCGGCGACCTCGGCCGCGGTGATGCGGGCGCGGAACATGCGTTGAGCCATGATCAGACCTCCCCTGCCAGGATTCGCAGCGCGCGCCGGATCCGCAGACGCCAGGGCAGCGCGGCGACGTGAGCGCGCCGCACGATCACCGCCGGACGGGGGAAAGCTGCCCGCATCGCGGCGTGCAGTTCGGCGCGAAGGGTTTCGCGCTCGGCCTTGCGGGCGCGATGCAGGCGCACGGCGTCGGCGACGCGGGCGCGCGTGGTGTCGACGCCGGTCATGGTCCGATCTCCGTGACCTGCACGGTGGTGCGCGGCGTCTCGCCGTAGATCTTGCTCGCGACGAGGCTGACCACCTGCTTGTCATCGACGAAGACGATGCCGTTGATGCCGTCGAGAATGAGCTTGAGGATGTTGTCGATATCCGGCTTGACCGGGCACGGCTTGCCGATGGCCTCGGCCTTCTTGCGGCGCGACCAACTCGCGGGAATCGGCGCTTCGATCGCGACGGACACCTCCACCGGCAGCGGCGTCGCGACCCGGCCGAACATCGCATCCATGGCGAGGCTCGCGACGATGCCCTCGCGGCTGCGGGTCTTCGCCGGGGTGACGGCTCGGACGTGCCCGCCGATGGTGGTGACGCGCGGCCGCCCTTTGCCGGTCGGCGTACCGGGGATGACGAAAGAGACGGCCGCCATCGCCATTACTCCGCCGCCGCGGGTTCGCGGTCGCCGTCGTCGAGGCCAACGTCTTCGGCCCCCATGCCGGTCTTGTCGAAAAGCGCACCCTGGTCCGGCTCCGCCTCCGGCCGCTCGCCGCCCAGATACTTGTCGGCGTCGGCGACGACGATCAGCACCGTCTGGCCCTGCGCGTCCGCGAGATCGTGGCGGTACTCGCTCGACTTCGAACAGGAGATAACGGCCTTGATGCCGTCCTTGAACTCGACCTTCTCAACTTCGGCGACGATCACCTTGCGATTGTCGGCCGCGATCAGGGCGACCGCGCGGCGCAGCATCGAATTGACGGCCGTCGTCGCGCTCTCGATCGTCTCGCGCTGTTCCTGCTCGCTCATCTCGCCGTAAGTCTTCGGCTGCTGCCGCAGGCGGTCCACCAGCCACGACGCAAGGTCGCCGCCGAGGGTTTCGCAGGTGATATCGATGATGTTTCGGTCGTTTTCGGTATCGGTCATGGGGTGTGTCCTTGGGGTTCAGGAATTGGGTTGCGGCGTGCCATCCATGCGGCTCACGAATCCGGAGGCTGTGACCTCCGGGGCCGGGCACCGCTTGACGCTCTCGCGCTGGATGGCTGGATCCGGGAGCGTCGCGTCCCCCGGTGGCATGAGCCCGGCACCAAAATCCCTGTAGTCGGTGTCCCGCTCCAGCCGCTTCCGGCAGGGCGGAATCCAGATGAGCCGCGTCTCGCGCAGGTCGCGATTGCTGCGCCAGACGATCCAGGCGTAGGAGGTCGCGGAGCTGGCGGCGCGGTCGCAGCGCCCTTTCACCATCGGCACGCGCTCGACGAACTGCGCGACGACGGCGGGCGGAACGGCCGAGAACAGCCGCTCGAAACGGTCGATGCCCTCGAGAAACGCCGTGCGCACCAGCACCGCAACGCCGCCCCGCGCTTCGGCAAGGCCGCGGTCGATGAACTGCTGCGCCAGGCGGAACGGCGGATTGGTGATGATCCAGTCCGCGCCGCGGTCGGCGTGCGGAAACAGGAAGTCCTCCACCGCGCCGAACCCGTAGGGGTGAACGTCGGAGGCGATCACCCGCGCGAAATACTCCCCGAGCGGCCGCACCATGTGCCCCTCGCCGCACGCCGGATCCCACGCCGTCATCCGCGGCGAATACCAGACGCCCGGCAGCACATGCTCGCAGAGCGCCCGCGTCGCCCAGGGCGGCGTCGGGAAGAAGTCGAGGCTGTCGTGCGGCTCGACCCGGCGCTGCATCACCGCCGTGGAGGTGTTCTGCGCCATCAAGCCGCACTCCCCCACGACCGCCACGACGGCAGACCGAGGCGCTCGATCGCCTCGTCCAGCAGCGCCATGCAGTTGATGACGGGGATTCCGTTCGACTTCGCAAAATCGATTTCTGCGGCAAGGCCGACGCTACGGGACCACCCTGGCAGCGGCAGAACGCGCAGCTCGGAGCATGCGGCCAAGATCTTGAGATCAAGATCGCGCCAGGCGTCGAACGTCGTCAGCTTGCGCTCCGGGTCGAGCTGGACGGTGTACGGGATCGGCGCGAAGACGGCTTCCCCGCGTTCGGTGAGGATGCGCGCAGCCTCACGGCCGATGCGCTCGCGCCACGCCATCACGTCGGGGTTGGGGTCGCTGTAGGGCTGGCCGAGGTAGATCATCGGCCGCACTCCGCCTCGAAGTCGCGGCCGAGGCTCTTGGCGCAGTCCATCAGGGTTGCCAGCGCGCGCTCGATCTGCGCTTGTTCGATGGGCGTCACCGAGGCCCCGCCTGGGCTCTTGGGGTCGCGGGCGGAGTTGTAGAGCGCGATCACCTCGCCGATCCCGCGGACGTGCATCAGCAGGCGGTCGGCAACTGGCATCGCGATGTGGGAGAAATCACGCAGAACGGCGCGCTCGTAGACCGGCAGAATCAGCGGCGCATGCCCTTCGGCGATCAGCGCCGCGTCGATCCGCATCGCCGAGCGCACCGGGATGCCGCGGGATTCGTCGTCGGCGTCGGCCCAGGCATAAACGGTGCGCGGCTGACGGGCGGCGACGTCCGCAACGGCCTCAACGCCAAGCACGTCGATTGCATCCTTGACGGCCTGCTCGACCGTGTTGAAAGGGCGAACCTTGGTCATCGGGTGCACTCCGTGGGGTCAACCGCACAAGACGCGGCCCTCGATCCGGCGCACGATGCAGCCATGACGAGGCGCGAAGAGGTTGCGGCTATGGTGACGGGCAAAATCATGGAGGCATGGTTGATCGACCGCGCCGAGGAACGGGACGCGGGCCGGGGATCGCCGTCGTGGGTCGAGCCCGGCCGCGTGGGGGTGGCGGCGGTCCTGCCCGACCGCTGCCACCCGTCCGGATGGAAGGCGCGCGAGGCGGCGGGAGAACGAACCGCCCCGCGCGAGTTACCGGGCGCGTGCTCGGACGCGATCCCGGGGGAGAGGATGCGCGGAGAGGCCGGGGAGACATGGGGGGGGGCGAACCCCTCCGCGCGCGNCGCCCTGGTCGCCCGAGGCAGTCGCCGCGCCCCAGCGGCCCGAGGCAGTCGCCGCGCCCTGGTCGCCCGAGGCAGTCGCCGCGCCCTGGTCGCCCGAGGCAGTCGCCGCGCCCCAGCGGCCCGAGGCAGTCGCCGCGCCCTGGTCGCCCGAGGCAGTCGCCGCGCCCTGGTCGCCCGAGGCAGTCGCCGCGCCCCAGCGGCCCGAGGCAGTCGCCGCGCCCTGGTCGCCCGAGGCAGTCGCCGCGCCCTGGTCGCCCGAGGCAGTCGCCGCGCCCCAGCGGCCCGAGGCAGTCGCCGCGCCCTGGTCGCCCGAGGCAGTCGCCGCGCCCTGGTCGCCCGAGGCAGTCGCCGCGCCCCAGCGGCCCGAGGCAGTCGCCGCGCCCTGGTCGCCCGAGGCAGTCGCCGCGCCCTGGTCGCCCGAGGCAGTCGCCGCGCCCCAGCGGCCCGAGGCAGTCGCCGCGCCCTGGTCGCCCGAGGCAGTCGCCGCGCCCTGGTCGCCCGAGGCAGTCGCCGCGCCCCAGCGGCCCGAGGCAGTCGCCGCGCCCTGGTCGCCCGAGGCAGTCGCCGCGCCCTGGTCGCCCGAGGCAGTCGCCGCGCCCCAGCGGCCCGAGGCAGTCGCCGCGCCCTGGTCGCCCGAGGCAGTCGCCGCGCCCTGGTCGCCCGAGGCAGTCGCCGCGCCCCAGCGGCCCGAGGCAGTCGCCGCGCCCTGGTCGCCCGAGGCAGTCGCCGCGCCCTGGTCGCCCGAGGCAGTCGCCGCGCCCCAGCGGCCCGAGGCAGTCGCCGCGCCCTGGTCGCCCGAGGCAGTCGCCGCGCCCTGGTCGCCCGAGGCAGTCGCCGCGCCCCAGCGGCCCGAGGCAGTCGCCGCGCCCTGGTCGCCCGAGGCAGTCGCCGCGCCCTGGTCGCCCGAGGCAGTCGCCGCGCCCCAGCGGCCCGAGGCAGTCGCCGCGCCCTGGTCGCCCGAGGCAGTCGCCGCGCCCTGGTCGCCCGAGGCAGTCGCCGCGCCCCAGCGGCCCGAGGCAGTCGCCGCGCCCTGGTCGCCCGAGGCAGTCGCCGCGCCCTGGTCGCCCGAGGCAGTCGCCGCGCCCCAGCGGCCCGAGGCAGTCGCCGCGCCCTGGTCGCCCGAGGCAGTCGCCGCGCCCTGGTCGCCCGAGGCAGTCGCCGCGCCCCAGCGGCCCGAGGCAGTCGCCGCGCCCTGGTCGCCCGAGGCAGTCGCCGCGCCCTGGTCGCCCGAGGCAGTCGCCGCGCCCCAGCGGCCCGAGGCAGTCGCCGCGCCCTGGTCGCCCGAGGCAGTCGCCGCGCCCTGGTCGCCCGAGGCAGTCGCCGCGCCCCAGCGGCCCGAGGCAGTCGCCGCGCCCTGGTCGCCCGAGGCAGTCGCCGCGCCCTGGTCGCCCGAGGCAGTCGCCGCGCCCCAGCGGCCCGAGGCAGTCGCCGCGCCCTGGTCGCCCGAGGCAGTCGCCGCGCCCTGGTCGCCCGAGGCAGTCGCCGCGCCCCAGCGGCCCGAGGCAGTCGCCGCGCCCTGGTCGCCCGAGGCAGTCGCCGCGCCCTGGTCGCCCGAGGCAGTCGCCGCGCCCCAGCGGCCCGAGGCAGTCGCCGCGCCCTGGTCGCCCGAGGCAGTCGCCGCGCCCTGGTCGCCCGAGGCAGTCGCCGCGCCCCAGCGGCCCGAGGCAGTCGCCGCGCCCTGGTCGCCCGAGGCAGTCGCCGCGCCCTGGTCGCCCGAGGCAGTCGCCGCGCCCCAGCGGCCCGAGGCAGTCGCCGCGCCCTGGTCGCCCGAGGCAGTCGCCGCGCCCTGGTCGCCCGAGGCAGTCGCCGCGCCCCAGCGGCCCGAGGCAGTCGCCGCGCCCTGGTCGCCCGAGGCAGTCGCCGCGCCCTGGTCGCCCGAGGCAGTCGCCGCGCCCCAGCGGCCCGAGGCAGTCGCCGCGCCCTGGTCGCCCGAGGCAGTCGCCGCGCCCTGGTCGCCCGAGGCAGTCGCCGCGCCCCAGCGGCCCGAGGCAGTCGCCGCGCCCTGGTCGCCCGAGGCAGTCGCCGCGCCCTGGTCGCCCGAGGCAGTCGCCGCGCCCCAGCGGCCCGAGGCAGTCGCCGCGCCCTGGTCGCCCGAGGCAGTCGCCGCGCCCTGGTCGCCCGAGGCAGTCGCCGCGCCCCAGCGGCCCGAGGCAGTCGCCGCGCCCTGGTCGCCCGAGGCAGTCGCCGCGCCCTGGTCGCCCGAGGCAGTCGCCGCGCCCCAGCGGCCCGAGGCAGTCGCCGCGCCCTGGTCGCCCGAGGCAGTCGCCGCGCCCTGGTCGCCCGAGGCAGTCGCCGCGCCCCAGCGGCCCGAGGCAGTCGCCGCGCCCTGGTCGCCCGAGGCAGTCGCCGCGCCCTGGTCGCCCGAGGCAGTCGCCGCGCCCCAGCGGCCCGAGGCAGTCGCCGCGCCCTGGTCGCCCGAGGCAGTCGCCGCGCCCTGGTCGCCCGAGGCAGTCGCCGCGCCCCAGCGGCCCGAGGCAGTCGCCGCGCCCTGGTCGCCCGAGGCAGTCGCCGCGCCCTGGTCGCCCGAGGCAGTCGCCGCGCCCCAGCGGCCCGAGGCAGTCGCCGCGCCCTGGTCGCCCGAGGCAGTCGCCGCGCCCTGGTCGCCCGAGGCAGTCGCCGCGCCCCAGCGGCCCGAGGCAGTCGCCGCGCCCTGGTCGCCCGAGGCAGTCGCCGCGCCCTGGTCGCCCGAGGCAGTCGCCGCGCCCCAGCGGCCCGAGGCAGTCGCCGCGCCCTGGTCGCCCGAGGCAGTCGCCGCGCCCTGGTCGCCCGAGGCAGTCGCCGCGCCCCAGCGGCCCGAGGCAGTCGCCGCGCCCTGGTCGCCCGAGGCAGTCGCCGCGCCCTGGTCGCCCGAGGCAGTCGCCGCGCCCCAGCGGCCCGAGGCAGTCGCCGCGCCCTGGTCGCCCGAGGCAGTCGCCGCGCCCTGGTCGCCCGAGGCAGTCGCCGCGCCCCAGCGGCCCGAGGCAGTCGCCGCGCCCTGGTCGCCCGAGGCAGTCGCCGCGCCCTGGTCGCCCGAGGCAGTCGCCGCGCCCCAGCGGCCCGAGGCAGTCGCCGCGCCCTGGTCGCCCGAGGCAGTCGCCGCGCCCTGGTCGCCCGAGGCAGTCGCCGCGCCCCAGCGGCCCGAGGCAGTCGCCGCGCCCTGGTCGCCCGAGGCAGTCGCCGCGCCCTGGTCGCCCGAGGCAGTCGCCGCGCCCCAGCGGCCCGAGGCAGTCGCCGCGCCCTGGTCGCCCGAGGCAGTCGCCGCGCCCTGGTCGCCCGAGGCAGTCGCCGCGCCCCAGCGGCCCGAGGCAGTCGCCGCGCCCTGGTCGCCCGAGGCAGTCGCCGCGCCCTGGTCGCCCGAGGCAGTCGCCGCGCCCCAGCGGCCCGAGGCAGTCGCCGCGCCCTGGTCGCCCGAGGCAGTCGCCGCGCCCTGGTCGCCCGAGGCAGTCGCCGCGCCCCAGCGGCCCGAGGCAGTCGCCGCGCCCTGGTCGCCCGAGGCAGTCGCCGCGCCCTGGTCGCCCGAGGCAGTCGCCGCGCCCCAGCGGCCCGAGGCAGTCGCCGCGCCCTGGTCGCCCGAGGCAGTCGCCGCGCCCTGGTCGCCCGAGGCAGTCGCCGCGCCCCAGCGGCCCGAGGCAGTCGCCGCGCCCTGGTCGCCCGAGGCAGTCGCCGCGCCCTGGTCGCCCGAGGCAGTCGCCGCGCCCCAGCGGCCCGAGGCAGTCGCCGCGCCCTGGTCGCCCGAGGCAGTCGCCGCGCCCTGGTCGCCCGAGGCAGTCGCCGCGCCCCAGCGGCCCGAGGCAGTCGCCGCGCCCTGGTCGCCCGAGGCAGTCGCCGCGCCCTGGTCGCCCGAGGCAGTCGCCGCGCCCCAGCGGCCCGAGGCAGTCGCCGCGCCCTGGTCGCCCGAGGCAGTCGCCGCGCCCTGGTCGCCCGAGGCAGTCGCCGCGCCCCAGCGGCCCGAGGCAGTCGCCGCGCCCTGGTCGCCCGAGGCAGTCGCCGCGCCCTGGTCGCCCGAGGCAGTCGCCGCGCCCCAGCGGCCCGAGGCAGTCGCCGCGCCCTGGTCGCCCGAGGCAGTCGCCGCGCCCTGGTCGCCCGAGGCAGTCGCCGCGCCCCAGCGGCCCGAGGCAGTCGCCGCGCCCTGGTCGCCCGAGGCAGTCGCCGCGCCCTGGTCGCCCGAGGCAGTCGCCGCGCCCCAGCGGCCCGAGGCAGTCGCCGCGCCCTGGTCGCCCGAGGCAGTCGCCGCGCCCTGGTCGCCCGAGGCAGTCGCCGCGCCCCAGCGGCCCGAGGCAGTCGCCGCGCCCTGGTCGCCCGAGGCAGTCGCCGCGCCCTGGTCGCCCGAGGCAGTCGCCGCGCCCCAGCGGCCCGAGGCAGTCGCCGCGCCCTGGTCGCCCGAGGCAGTCGCCGCGCCCTGGTCGCCCGAGGCAGTCGCCGCGCCCCAGCGGCCCGAGGCAGTCGCCGCGCCCTGGTCGCCCGAGGCAGTCGCCGCGCCCTGGTCGCCCGAGGCAGTCGCCGCGCCCCAGCGGCCCGAGGCAGTCGCCGCGCCCTGGTCGCCCGAGGCAGTCGCCGCGCCCTGGTAGCCCGAGGCAGTCGCCGCGCCCCAGCGGCCCGAGGCAGTCGCCGCGCCCCAGCGGCCCGAGGCCGTCGCGCCTTCGTTGATCCCAGTCGCAACCGGGCCTTCCGACCATTTGGCGCGCGAGAATACGTAATCGACGGCGCGTTGGATCAGGTCGGGCAGCTTGATTTCCGCCTCGATGGTGATGCGTGCGGCGGCGATCTTGGTGTCCCCGCCATCTTTCCGTGCCGTCTTCCCGGAGAGCGCTACGACCGCGAAGCGGCTGGTGTTTGGCGGATAGTAGGCGAGCACGTTCAGCGGATGCTCGCAGGCATGGAAGCCGCGCGAGCAAGCCTCAACCGGGCCGTCCATCTCGAAGGTCTTGCCGACCTCGTACTGGAAGCCAAGGCACTTTAGATCTTTGTCGAAGCCCTTATAGGCGACGACGGTTTCTGCAACGGCGAGATTGGACGCGACTACCTTTTTCTTCGCCATGATGGGCTATCCTCGTTGGGTTGGTTTACTCGGCGGCCAGGGTGATGGGCCGATCCGACGCGGCGAAATACGCCTTGGTCCGCAAGCTGACGATCCCCCGCCTGACCGCGGCGGCATGCTCGCCGAGGCGGCGGGCGCGGATGCGCTCGACGGCGGCGTCCATCAGGCACAGGCGGGCGAAGCGCGGATCGTCCTGGTGGTCGCGGGCGTCGGCGATGTCCTTGCGCGCCTGCGCCTTGGCCTGCTCGGCGTCGGCCAGCAGACGGGCGGCGCGATACTCCAACTCGCGGATCTCGTCGGCCAGGCTGTCGTAGGTGACCGCCTCAAGCTCGCGCTCGCCGTGGTGGGCGTGCATGTGGAGGGTGACGGCGACGCCGGACTCGCCGATGTGGCGCTCGGTGTAGTGGCCGGAAATCTGTCGGAACATGCTGGCCTCCCATCTGTTGGCGTGTGCCGTTGATGGGAGGATAATGGGCAATATCCCATCGCGTGTCAATGAGAAAATGGGCAATATCCCACGTGCCCGCAACCCAGCGGGAGTGTAGGATTTTTCAACCTGCTGGAGAGAGAACATGGACGTTAGGGATGTGGCGAGACTTGCCTTTCTCGCCGTGGCGGCGGCATCTATCTGCGCGATGATCTTATGGACGATTGCGAGCGCCTGTTGTTTTGCCTATGCAACCCGCATCAGCCTCCGTTTCCGGCAGGGCCGCGGTAACCCTATAGGCTTTTGGAATAAGGCGTTTCTGGCGCTGGTATTTCTCGGATGGGCGGGGGCTCTCACTCTGGGGATAGAGGAGATGCTGCGCATCCTTCCTGGCAGTTGGGAAAACGCAGACGGAGAAACAGTCCGCTTCTCGACGGCTGTTCTCGTAGGCCCAATCCTTGGTGGGATCGTAACCGTCGGACTGATCCGGTATCCCTCATTAAAGGCCACGCGCGAGATTTGCGCTCTGTTGCTGGGGTTGCACGAGCGGCTGGCCCTGACGGCTGGGGCCCCGACGGCGATCCAGGTGCTGGAGATTGAGGTTAAGGGGAGGATTGCCAATCTGGAACGCCACCTTCCCTCCACGGCGCAAGGATGGCGTGGACTGCACAACAGGGTCGAGATCGCCGGCGGTATGGAGATCGAGGAGTTGATGGCTTTCCTCCGGCTCTGCGAAACTGTCAGGAGCAAGGCTGAGCGACGCTGCGCGGTGGAAGGCTGACCCGCTCTTTACTGCGCATTACAACCCCAGATAGCTTTCCAAGTCGCCCCTAAGCTGTATCCTGTTCCCTGGATGTTCTCGGGGAGGTACGACGATGCGCGGGACGATGTTGGGGTTCGGGCTGCTGGTGGCGCTGACGGGATCGGCGGCGGCGCAAGGAGCCGTACCGCTGGCGGGACCGGTGGCGGCCGAGGTGGTGCGGGTGATCGACGGCGACACCGTGGAGGTTCGCGCGCGGGCGTGGATCGACACCGAGGTGACGACGCGGGTGCGAGTTGGCGGGATCGACACTCCGGAAAAGGGATCGCGGGCGAAGTGCCGCGCGGAGGCCGATCTGGCGGAGCGGGCGAGCGCGGCGACGCGCNGCTACCAGGGCGCGGCGACTGCCGAACATGAAACTTCCGTTGCCATGGCGAGCGGATGGGGAGGAAAGGCTCGCGGCGTTGCTGGGGCGGCTCTGTTCCTCGCGCGCCGCGCCGACGACGGCAAAATCACGCACGCGTGGGCCGGGATCGTCGGGCGCGACGGCATCGAGCCGAACGTCACCTACACGCTGGACGATGACGGCCAGCCTGCCGCCGCGGAGTAACGCCGATGACCGAAGCCCGCGCCCGCTGGCTCCTCGCCAAGACCTCCGCCCCGGGGATGCGCCTCACCGTCTGGGAGGCAAAGTTCCTCGCCCGGGTGGAGGAGATCGTCAACCGCCGCGGCGTCGCCAGTCTCACCGACGAGCAGGCCGCCAAGCTGGAGGAGATCGGCGCGAAATGAGCAAGCCCGTCCGCACCATCGGCAACGTCCGAGACGACATCCCGCCGCGCTGCGGCATGGACCGCGTGGAAATCCAGATCACCGCCGGGGGGCTGTTTGCTCTGCCGCTCGTCCTCGTCGGCCTCGTCTGGGTTCTCGGCTACCTGCCCGAGATCATGCACGGCATCGCCGCCGCGCTGAGGGGGCTGTGATGGCCGAGAAGCACAGGACCGTTGTGATTGGGTGCGCGCGCTTTGCCGATCTGCTGGAAAAAGAAGAACAGCACGCCGCCATGCTCGTGGCACTGGAGGCTGCCTTTGAAATGGCCTGGGAAGATACCCGGGAAGTTCGCTTCGATGACTCAATCGTCATGGGGAAGGGGTACGACTTTTTCGGCTGGGAAAATCTCCGCCAGGAAATCCATACCGGCCACGGCTCTTGGGCCGTTTGGCCGAACAGTGACTTTCGCGGCCCGAACTGGTCTGTCTACGGCGGACCGGATGGGAGCTTGTGGTTTGAGAAATTCGACACCGAACGCGCCGCAAAAGAGTGCGCCGCGAAGGCCATCGAACGCCTTGGAAGTGCGCACCCGATTGTAGCAATCCGCGCCGCCATCGCCCAGGCCAAGGGAGGCGCGAATGGCTGACCTCCTCCTCTGCGGCCTCGGTTTCGCGTGCGTGCTGTGCGGCTTCGCCATCGACCGGAGGGCCGGGCGATGACGCGCGGATACCGCCAGCAGTGCCTCACCGAGGGCTATGCCCGCGCCGCTCAGGTCGCGCGCGAAACCGCAGCCGAATACGCGAACGCGGGCCTCCCGGTCGAGGCCGCCATCGCCGAGCGCGAAGCCGCGCGGCTCGACGCCATCCGCCAGCAGATCGAAAGGGGCGAACGATGATCACCATCACCCAGCCCGGGATCTACGATATCCCGCTCGACGTCTACCACGCCGACCCCTGCCCGACCCCGAGCCTGTCGGCCTCCGGAGCCAAGATCATCCTGGACGAGTGCCCGGCGAAGTTCTGGCACCAGAACCCGCGCCTCAACCCAGCCGCCGAGCGCGAGGAGACCAAGGCGCTGTCGGTCGGTCAGGCCGCGCACACCTTGATCCTTCAGGGTGACGACGCCTTCGCCGGAATGATCGCCGTGATGCCCGCCGATCTCGACCTGCGCAGCAGTGCGGGCAAGGCCTTCGCCGCCGAGGCCAAGGAAGCGGGCAAGACGCTGATCCGCGCCAAGGAGTTCGAGGAAATCCAGGCGATGCGCGATGCCGCCATGCGCTGCGACTGGGTGCGCCTCGCCTTCGCCAGTGGCGCGCCGGAGCGCTCGCTGTTCTGGCAGGACGCGGAAACCGGCGTGTGGCTGCGTTGCCGCCCGGACTACCTGCCCGATGCGCTCCGCTTCGTTCCCGACTTCAAAACCGCTCGCTCTTGCGCGCCGGCCGATTTCGAGCGCGCCGTCATCGACTACGGCTACCACATCCAGGCCGCCCATTACCTCAATGGGATCGAGGCGGTCACCGGCGAGCGGCCGGAGAGCTTCTTCTTCGTCGTGCAGGAGAAGGCCGCCCCGTATCTGGTGAGCGTCTGCACGCTCGACGACGACGCCCTGCACTGGGGCCAGCAGCTTATCCGCCGCGCCATCCGCACCTTCGCCGACTGCCTGAGCCGCGACCGCTGGCCGGGCTACGACCGCAACGTCTCGATGATCGGCCTGCCGAAGTGGGCGACCAGTCGCTACGAGGCCATGGAAGCCGCGGGTCTTTTCGACATCACCCCCAAGGAGGACATGAACCATGCCGCTGCCGCTGAGTAAGGAAGCCCTGGCCGAGCAGGCCAACCCCAACGCCCCCGTGCCGCTCGCCCGCGCCCGCGTCGGTCAGGCGACGGCCGTCGAGCAGTCCCGCGCCGTCGCCGAGGTGCGGGGCGCGATCGTCCTCGCGCAGCAGCGCCCGCGCGACAAGGCGGCCGCGATCGCCGAGATGGAGGAAAGCTGCCGGATCAAGGAACTCGCCGAGGGGGCGTTCTTCAAGTTCTCCCGCGGCGGCCAGAGCGTCACCGGCGCGAGCATCCACCTCGCGCGCGAACTCGCCCGCTGCTGGGGCAACATCGACTACGGCATCAAGGAACTCAGCCGCGACGACGGCCACGGGCAGTCGGAAATGCTCGCCTTCGCGTGGGATCTCGAAACCAACGTCCGCGCCGAGACGGTCTTCATCGTGCCGCACATCCGCGACACCAAGAACGGCCCCAAGGCGATCGCCGACGTCCGCGACATCTACGAGAACAACGCCAACATGGGCGCGCGCCGCCTCCGCGAGCAGATCTTCGCGGTACTGCCGCGCTGGTTCACCGAGCAGGCCGAGGGCATCTGCCACGACACCCTTCAGAACGGCGGCGGCGAACCGCTGCCGATGCGCGTCACGAAGATGGTCAAGGCGTTCGAAGCGCTCGGCGTCAGCAAGGCGCGGATCGAGAAGAAGGTCGGCTGCACCATCGACAAGATCGACGCCGTCGCGCTCGCGAACCTCTCGATCACCTACAAGTCGATCAAGCGCAGCGAAGTGCAGATCGCCGACGAGTTCCCCGAGGACAAGGCCGCCCTGGCCGAAGCCGCCCTCAAGGCCGCCGAGCCCACGCCGGAACCCGCCAAGGAAGCGCCGAAGTCCGCCGCTCCGCAGGAGCCCGAGCACGTCGCCGCCGCGCGCGCCACCCTCGCGAAACAGGCCCCGGCCAGCGGCAAACCGAGTCCCATCGACGACATCGCGACGCTCGACCGTGCTGCCGAACGCGGGGAGGGCTGATCATGTGTCGGAAATGGGTCCCGAGCGATTACGTCGACGAGATCACCCCGCCCCCGCGCGAAACGCCGGATGCCTGGATCGAGGGTGGCAACGCCCTCGCCGCCTTCGACGACGCCGCGCCGCCGCGCCCGCTGGCCGAAGGCGAGATCGTCCGCTTCTCGTGGGTGGAAACCCTCGGCGCGGTCACGATCACCATCGCCGAGGACGGCAGTTGGACGTCCAACCCGCCGATTCCCGAAACCCCGGATGGCGCCGCCTTCCACATTTGGGCGCCGTGGGATCTGGACACGATGAATTTCGACGCCGCCTCCTTCGTGGCCCAGGTGTTCGAATTCGACGGCCCCGGCGAAATCGACGCCGAAACCTACGCATGGTCGACCGAAAACACCCCATTCCGCTTCCGCGCAGGACGCTTCGTCTCGGTCGAGGAAGCCGCCGAGCGGGAGGGCTGAGGGGATGGACAAGATCATCAACAAATGCCTGCATCGGGATCGCATAGCGCGAGATTGCGGGGACGTGCTCGATAGCTTTCCGTGCCCGCACTGCGGGGCCAAGACGCCGAACAGCTGTCCGATCTCGCTCGACCGACGCATCTCCGCCACCGAGGAAGTCAATCGCGCCTCGGCGCAGGGAGGCGGGCGATGAGCGACAAGCCGATGAGCGACAAACACCTTCAGGCCATCATCCGCGCGCACGTCGAGCAGGCGATGGACCTGCTGACGTGGGGCGGCCGTCGCAGCCTGTCCGACGTAACCGAGGATGAGATGCGCCGCACGATCCACGCGTGCGCCGAGATGTGCGTCGAAGCCGCCAGCAAGGACGCCTCCAAAGCAAAGGGCAGGCCCGAAAGCCTGCCCAATGGCGCCGATGTCCTGCCTGCGTCCCTCGGCGACGTTTGCAGCGCCTCCGAGGATACCGGCGCGGCCAGTGTCCAGCCGGATACGCGCGGGCAAGCCGATCCATCGGCACAAGCTATTTTCGCACAGGCCGAGACCGGCAGCAACGCGGGGAGCGCCGCCGAATGACCAGCGCGAACGCCGCCGACCTCGCCGTCGACGCCATCCCGCTCCAGGCTGCGGAGTAACCATGTCGGAAGCCGCCCTCACCCCCGCTGCCCGCTACCTCGCCAACGAGCCCGAGATGATCGTTGACGCCCGAGCTGCCGCCCTGCTGAAATGCTCGGAGAAGACCGTCAAGGGGATGCTCGCCCGCGGCGAACTCGTCGGTGCGCGCTTCGGGCGCGACTGGCTCATCACGAAGGACAGCATCGCGGACGCGATCATGCGGAGGTTGACCGAATGCCGAAGCGCAACACCGGGCCGCGGCTCGAATGGCGAGGCGAGCGCGGATGCTTCGAAATCGTCTGGTTCGAGCGAGGCGCGCGCCGCCGCCGCTCGACTGGCACTTCGGACGGCCGAGAAGCTGAAAAGCTCTTCCAGGAGTTCCTCGCGTCCCGGAACGAAAGCGGCAATCGTCAGGCTGAAAGGCTGATTGCCGACGTGCTCCGCCACTACGGCGAAGAGCGCGCACCCAACGTCGCCGACAGCGCCCGCATCGGTTACGCGATCGCCGCCCTCACGCCCTTCTGGGGAGAGAAGACCGTCTCCGAGGTGACGGAACAGACATGCCGGGAGTATGCCGCGCAGCGCAGCGCAGCGCCCGGAACCGTCGCCCGCGAACTTGCGACACTCTCCGCCGCGATCAACTATGACTGGAAGGCGAACCGCCTGGACTCGCCGCGCCCGGTGTGGAAACCGTCGGCACCGCCGCAGAAAGACCGCTGGCTGACGCGTGAGGAGGCGGCCGCGCTGCTGCGCGCGTCGCGGACACAGAAGGCGCGATCCTACCTCCCCCTGTTCATTCTGATCGGCCTCTACACCGGCGCGCGCAAGGAGGCGATCCTATCGCTCCGATGGGGGCAAGTGGATCTCACCGCTGGGCGCATCAACTTCAACCCGCCCGGTCGAGCACAAACGGCTAAGGGGCGGCCGATCGTCCGCATCCCGCGGCAACTCATGACGTTCCTGCGGCTCGCCCGACGCCGCGGCACCGCCACCGGCTTCGTGATCCATCGCACTGTCGCAGATGCGCGCCATCCCGGCGAGACACGACAGGTCCGAATCGCCAATATCCGCCACGGATTCGCCGCGGCCGTGGATCGCGCAAAGCTCGGCGACGTCACGCCGCACACCCTGCGGCACACAGCGGCGACATGGCTCACGCAGTCGGGCGTGATCCTCGAAAAGGTCGGCGCTCAACTCGGTCACAGGGACCCGCGCACGACGAAAATCTACGAGCACCACGCGCCAGACTACCTAGACGATGTGGTGGAGGGATACCGCCGCCCTGGGGCAGTTATGGGGCAGTCACGAGCGGAACAGAAGGGGAAACAAGGCAAGGTCGGGTGAGGTTAGGTAATTGAAAAGTCTATGGTTCCGTATCGGCCCGCGTCTTCGGGATGCTGCGGCCCGTGGGGACCCGGCCCGTGCGGACCGGGCGGCGGCGGACCGGGCGGACCGGGACCGGGGATGCCGGTCGTCCAACCCGCCCCGCCGATCTGACCTGCCCCCCCCCCGCAGCAAACGGAAAACGCCCCGGTTGCATAGCCCCGTTCCTTGACCGCGCCAGGCGTTCCGGCCGATACTTTCCCGATCGACACGAGCCGGGAGCTTCCCCGACATGGCCGCTTCGCATCCCGCTTCGCGCACCTTGTGCCGGGGTGCGGCCGCGCCCCGCCCCTTTCCGCGCGCCCGGCCGAACCCCGGAGGAACAGCCCATGCCCGGTAAAGTCCTCGTTCTCGGCGCACTCGACACCAAGGCCGCCGATTTCCGTTTCGTCTGCGACATCCTGCGCCGGGGAGGGCTCGACCTCCTGGTGATCGACGTCGGCGTGCTCGGCACGCCCGGAATGACGGCGGACGTCGACCGCGCCGCCGTGGCGCGCGCGGGCGGACGGGAGATCGCCGATTTCCGCTCCGGCGAGCACAAGGACGCGGCGATGCAGGCGATGGCCGACGGCGCGGCGCGGCTCGTCGCCGAGATCGCGGCGCGCGAGCCGGTGGCGGGGATCTTCGGCATGGGCGGCAGCGGCGGCACCGCGATCGCCACGGCGGCGATGCGGGAGCTGCCGATCGGCGTGCCGAAGGTGATGGTCTCGACCGTCGGCGGCGGCGACGTCGCGGCGTTCTGCGGCGGCAAGGACGTGATCTTCTTCCCCTCGATCGTCGACGTCGCCGGGCTCAACCGCGTCTCCGCGCGGATCTACGCCAACGCCGCGAACGCGATGGTGGGCATGGCGACCGCCCCGCCGATCGAGATCGCCCAGACCCGGCCGCTGCTCGCCGCGTCGATGTTCGGCAGCACCACGCCGTGCGTCACCGCCGTTCAGGAGGCGATGGAGGCGGCGGGCTACGAGGTGCTGGTGTTCCACGCCACCGGCACCGGCGGCCGGAGCATGGAAGCGCTGGCGAACCAGGGGCTGCTGGCCGGGGTGATGGACATCACCACCACCGAGCTCGCCGACAACCTCTGCGGCGGGGTGATGGACGCCGGGCCGGAGCGCGGCCTCGCCGCACCGCGCGCGGGACTCCCCACCCTGCTGGTGCCCGGGTGCGTCGACATGGCGAACTTCTGGGGGATCGACACCGTGCCGCCGGTCCACCGCGACCGCCATCTCTACCGCTGGAACCCCAACGTCACCCTTCTGCGCACCGACGCCGCGGAAAACCGCGAGATCGGCCGCCGCATCGCCGCCGCCGCCAACGCCGCGACCGGCCCGGTGGCGGTGTTGCTGCCCCTCAAGGGCGTCTCGGTGCTCGACGCCGAGGGCGGCGAGTTCCACGACCCGGATGCGGACGCCGCGTGCTTCGACGCGATCCGCGAAACCCTGAAGCCCGGCGTGCCGCTCTACGAGTTCGACCTGCACGTCAACGACCCGCGCTTCGCCGCCGAGATCGCCGCACGGATGCTGGCGCTGCTCGGCCAATCCTGAAGGAGGAACAGACCATGAGCATGATCCGGGAGGAGGTTCTCCGCCGTCTCGCCGACCAGGCGAAATCCGGCAGGCCGATCGTCGGCTGCGGCGCGGGCACCGGCATCTCCGCCAAGTTCGCCGAGGCGGGCGGCGCGGACCTGATCATCATCTACAATTCCGGCCGCTACCGCATGGCCGGGCGCGGCTCGCTCGCCGGGCTGATGGCCTACGGCGACGCCAACGCGATCGTGATGGAGATGGGCAACGAGGTGCTGCCGGTGGTGAAGAACACCCCGGTGCTGGCCGGGGTGAACGGCACCGATCCGTTCCGCCTGATGCCGCGCTTCATCCGCGAACTCAAGGAAGCGGGGTTCTCGGGCGTGCAGAACTTCCCCACCGTCGGACTGATCGACGGCACCTTCCGCGCCAACCTCGAAGCCACCGGCATGGGCTACGACAAGGAGATCGAGACGATCGCCGAGGCGCGCCGCCAGGAGATGTTCACCTCGCCCTACGTCTTCGACGAGGATCAGGCGCGCGCGATGGCCAAGGCCGGGGCCGACCAACTGGTCGCCCACGTCGGCCTCACCACCGCGGGCTCGATCGGCGCGGGCGTCGCCTTCAGCCTCGACGAGGCGATCGAGCGGGTGCTCTCGATCGCCGCCGCCGGGCGCGGCGTGCGCAAGGACCTGCTGGTGATCTGCCACGGCGGACCGTTCGACGAGCCCGAGAACGTCGCCACCGCCCTCGCCCGCATGCCCGGCATCAACGGCTTCTTCGGCGCCTCGTCGATCGAGCGCCTGCCCACCGAGCGCGCCATCACCGGCCAGGTCAAGGCGTTCAAGTCCTGCAAGCTCGGCTGACGCGGCAATGAAAAAACGCCCCGGCATCCGCCGGGGCGTTTTTCGTGGCCGTTGCGCGGCGAATCAGTAGAAGAACAGGAAGTTCGCCGCGGTCAGCGAGATCAGCGCGCCCGCCATCGGGATCGCGGTGCGCTTGACGACGTCGAACGGCGACACCCCGCCCATCCCCGAGGCGACCACGATCACCGCGGTGATCGGCGACATCGCGCGCGCCGCCGAGGCCGCGAAGTGCATCGGCAGCAGCATCACCACCGGCGCGAGCGACATCTTCGCCGCGACCGTGGGAGTGAGCGCGGCGAACGCGAAGAACGGCGCGTTGCCCGAGCCCATGATCACCGACGAAACCGCGATGATCGTGATCATCACCAGAATCATGCCGATCGCGCCGAAGCCCGAGGTCTGCGCGGCGTTGATGATCGCGTCGATGGTGCCGATCGCCACCAGGCCCTTGGCGAAGGTCTGGCCCGCGACGATCAGGGTGATGACGTTGGCCATCTGCATGCCGAGGCCGTCGAAGAACACCTGAATGTCGGCGAGCGTCTTGCGCGCGTCGCGGGAGCGCAGGTATTCGACGAGCATGCCGATCGCGAGGCCGATCAGCATCGCCTTGATGATGTCCATCTTGATCCACGAGATCCACAGATGGCTGAACGACAGGATCAGGCCGAGCGGCAGCACCGGCAGGATCGCGTAGAACGCCGGGGCGTTCTTCACCGGCTTGTCGTTGTCGAGCGGCGCGACCTCGACGCCCGGCACCACGACGTGGCCGTCGCGCTTGTCCATCCACTTCTGCGTCCAGAAGTGCAGAACCGCGACGATCGGAATCACCACCGCCGCGATCGGCACCTGATACTCCACCCAGTAGCGCACCGGCTCGATGCCCGCGGTCGAGGCGGCGAGCAGGGTGCCGGTGTCGCTCGGGCTCCAGTCGAGGCAGAGGGTGGTGGCGATCGCCGCCACCGCCGACAGGCGACTGACGCCGAGGCTGACGAGGATCGGGAACACCGTCACCATCAGCAGCATCGCGAGGCCCGAGGCGCTGTTGATCGCGAGTCCGAGGAACATCCCCAGCACCCACGCCCCCGCCATCACCAGATACGGCGCACGGAGCGCCAGCAGCGGCTTGATGGTGAGGCGCACCAGCGCGCCCGAAGCGCCGATGTGGTCCATGTAGCGCGCGAAGCCCGCCACCGCCATGATGTTGAGGCCGAGCCCGGCGACGTTCGACGACAGCGTCTTCTTGATGAACTCGAAGGCGTCGAACAGCACCAGCCCGGTGCTGTCCTTCTCCGGCAGGATGGTGCCGAGGCCGAGCGCCACGGCGGCGAACATCAGCGCGAAGCCGGCGATGAACAGCACCGGCTGCGGTTTGTATTTCTTGACGACGAGATACCCCGTCCAGAACGTCACGATCAGCGACAGAACGATTCCCACAATGTCGGTCCCCCACAGAATGGATTGATTGACCCCGCCGGTTGTACCCCGGCCTTTTTTATGAAATTCCCGCCGGATCGTGGGTCCGGCGGGTTCGGAAACGTCTTCAGGCGAAATTCACGGCGTAGACGCCGTCGCGCATCAGCGGCACGCGGGTGCCGTCGAACAGCGCAAGGTCGGCGGACGCCACCTTCACGTCGGGCTGGACGTCGGCGGTGTAGATCCGGTCGATGTGGATCACCGCGTCGGCCGAGGAGAAATCCCGCGGCCCCACCTGCCCGCCGAAGTGCTCGCTGCGGCCGAAGGCGATGTGCAGGCCGAGCTTCTCGTCGAGCAGCACCTTGCCGATCGGCTTGACGCCGAAAGCGTCGAGCACGCCGAGGCCGAGTTCGGCGAGATTGCCGTAGGCGGGCTCGGCCGCGAGCTTCGCCGCCTCGGCCGCCGACACCGGGCCTTCGGACACCACCGCGACGGCGCGGTTGGCGACGATGCGATAGCGCACCACCTCGCCGTCGAGCTGCACCGGCAATTCGCCCGCGCTGCGGCTCGGCTCGGTTTCGCCCTCGTAGGGCACGATGTAGGCCTCGCCCGAGGGCAGGTTGCCCGCGCCGGTTTCGTGCAGCAGGCCGCCGGAGCGATGGGCATGGCGGAAGCGCAGGTCGAGGTGCAGGCGGCTCTCCCCCGCCGGATGCGCGAACGCGATGTCCGCCCCCTCGGCGCGGTCGAGCAGGTCGGCGAGAATGCCGACGCGGCGGTTGACCTCGGCGTAGTCGAGGCGCAGGGCGGGGATCATGCCCTCGCAGAAGCCGCCCATGGTCGC
This sequence comes from uncultured Alphaproteobacteria bacterium, assembly GCA_900079695.1. Taxonomy (NCBI): domain Bacteria; kingdom Pseudomonadati; phylum Pseudomonadota; class Alphaproteobacteria; species uncultured Alphaproteobacteria bacterium. The sequence goes on along the minus strand of LT599022.1, from coordinate 3,625,028 downwards.
GGCGCGGAAGCCGTGAACCTTGGCCGCCACCTTGAGCGGCGCGGTGGCGGAGAACTGCGTCGGCGCGAGCAGGATCGGATGCCGCGCCAGCACCTCGGCGAACGGCACCGACGCCGCCGGATCGAGATCCTCGGCGCGGTCGGGCAGCGGCCCGCCGCCATGAATCCAGCAGCGGTCCGGCAGGTCGCCGTTGTTGGTGTGGGCGTTGCGGTAGAGGACGAGCGACGGCGCGAAACCGAGATCGGCGGCGTGAGCCCGGAATGCCGTCAGCCATCCGGCGGCGATCCCGCGGCGGGTCGCCCAATCCGGGGTATCGGCGACCACCGCGTCGGGCAGGTCGACGAGAATCGCGAGGCGGCTTTCCCCCGGGCGCGGCGCGAACACCCGCCGCACCAGTGCGCACAACTCTTCACCACGCAATGCCTCGATCATTCGCATCCCCTTCGCGCTCCGCGCAGCCGCGCCCCCGCACCGCCGCGCCGAAGAAAACAAAAACCTTCCGCTTCCGCGTTACCGGTGCGGAATACGCCGTGTCATATCGTGAAATCCCAAAGAATTCCTCAGGATCGGGCGGCCGCTCCGGCGATCTGGACTTGCCGGAGATCCATCCATCCGCACCGCCCGGCGGATCGGAACCCTTGCCGCTCCGGCTTTTTCATCTCTCGCGGCGCGGCTTCCGCCAGTCATAACTAGCGCGCGGAGAAAAATCAACTTTCTCCCGTGCGCGTGTCGCAAATCCAACAGGAGCGATTTTTTGGAAGGATATGACTAAAAACCGGTCAAGCCGTTGCTGATATTTTGAACCGAGGCGCCGCCGCGCACGCTTGTTGCGATTTCCGCCACCCCCTCGCCCCCTCCCTCCGGCACGCCCGACGCCGCCGACGCCGCCGCGCGCGAATCGTCCGGCCAAATGCGCGCCGAAGGCGAAAACACCGCCCCGGATCGCTCCGGGGCGGTGCATCGGTCTCAGGGTCCGCTTCGTTCAGTGGGTGGCGGATGGCGGCAGGTCGTTCATCTTGGCGAGCAGGTATTCGAGATCGTCCTTGTCGAATTCGACGCCGAGATCGCCGTACTGCGTCAGCACCCGCTCCAGCATCCGCCGGGCGTAGCGTTCGCGGTCGCCTTCCTCGCCGTCGTAGGACATCTCCTTCGCCACCGCGATCGCCGCCTTGACCGCGGGATAGAAGCCGCGGGGCATCCCCGACTTGACGTACAGCCCGTCGAGCCCGAGCGCCCCGGAATCGTGGATCAGCATCCGCGCGTTCAGCACCGGAATGCCGACCCGGCGCGCCATCGCGTATTCGAAGAACTTCATGTCGCCCATGCACAGGGCGCGCAGGATGATCGACGGAGTGAGGCGGCCGTTGTTGTAGAGCTGGTTGACGAGCCGCTCCACGTCTTCCTCGGTCGAGTCGGTGGAAAGGTTGATGGTCGCCCGCTCGCGCGCCTGGAGGATCAGATCGGCGGCGATCGAGGGCGGCATCTCGTGGTGGGTGAGCAGATGCTGGCGCAGGTTCTCGGAAACCCGATGCACCAGACGCTCGACGATCGTCACCGGCAGCGCCGAGCGGCCGACCATCGGCGCCTGCACGTCCTCGTCCTCGCCGTACTTCTCGATCACCTTTTCGAGCGAGGTCTCGCTGAGTTCGGCGCCCTCGTTGGCGACCAGGGTCACCACCGCCTCCTTGTCGGCGCGCACCACGATCTCCTCGGCCACCACCGCGGAGACGAACGGCCGCGCCGCGATCGCCTTCTGCTTCGCCGGCCCCTGGGAGCGGACGATCTGGATCAGGTCGTCGTCGGTGAGGATCTCGCTGAACTGCAACAGCGGCAGCGCGACCTGGTCCACGTCCTTGGCAAGGGTCATCGCAACGTCGTGGGGGACGTTGGGGTTCTCTTTGAGGTTGAGGGCGAGGGCCTCGCGCACGCGCACCTCGGCGTCCTTCACCATGATGCGGAAGATCTCTTCCGCCATCGCGCGCTCGGACGGCGACAGATCGCCCTGATCGAACTGGATCGCGAGCTTCGCGGCGGTCTGCGCGCGCGTCTCGGCGGAAGGATCGTTCAGCAGGTTGCGAACGTCGCTTTCGGTCAGGCGGGTCTCAGTCATCCCCGCGGCACCTCCCTATAGGTCGCCCCCGGCGGCGAACACTTGTTGATTGAACACTATACCGACTTAATCCTACCGTCGCCAAACAAAACGCATGATCCCCGCCCCCCCGAGGCGCTTGCGTCCGGTCGGCGATCCTCTATTGTGAGGAGCCGTGAACGCTTGGGGGGGAACATGCGCATCGACATCAAGAGCCACATTCGCGCCGTGCCGGATTTTCCCAAACCCGGAATCCTCTTCTACGACATTTCGACCCTGCTCGCGGATGCCCGCGCCTGGCAGGCCACTATGGACGAACTCGCGACGATCGTCTGTGATTGGCGTCCGGATGTGCTCGCGGGAATCGAATCCCGCGGCTTTCTCGTCGCCGCGCCGCTGGCGCTCAAACTCGGCTGCGGGTTCTTCATGGTGCGCAAGAAGGGCAAGCTGCCGGGGCCGACGATTCCCTTCGAGTACGCCCTCGAATATGGCTCCGATACCATCGAAATCCAGACCGACGCGGTGAAACCCGGCACCCGCGTGGTGATCCTCGACGACCTGCTCGCCACCGGCGGCACGATGCGCGCGGCGGCGGACCTGATCCGCAAGGTCGGCGGCACGATCGCGGGCGCGGCGACGATTCTCGAACTCAAGGCCCTCGGCGGCCGCGCCAAGATCGATTTTCCCTGCGCCTCCCTCGCCGTCTACGACGAATAGCACCGCCGGAAACGGGCCTCCGCCCGCGAGCACCGGAAGCGCGGGAGCCCGCGCCAGCCGACCACCGCAGTCGACTTCACGGCGATTTCGCGTCGTCCCATGCCATTTTCTTGCGATAGATCGTCGACGCCGAGATCTCGAGGCGGGCGGCGGCGCGCGGAACGTTGCCGCCGCAGGCGGCGATCGCCGCCTCGATGGTTTCCTTCTCGGTGATCCACAACGGCCGGATGCCGTCCTCGGTGAGCGGCTCGGCCGCCGCCCGGGGCACCGGCGCGGCCTGCGCCACCAGAGGCGCGCCGCCCTTCATCATGGCTTCGGGCAACATCGACACTTCCACCGCCTCGGCGTCGTTGAGCACCACGACGTTGCGCAGGACGTTCTGCAGCTGCCGCACGTTGCCCGGCCAGTGGAACGCCAGCAGCCGCGCCTCGGCCTCGGCGGTGAAGCCCTGAAACGATTTGCCCTCCTCGCGGGCGAGGCGCTTCAGCACCTCGCGGGCGATCTCGATGACGTCGGCGTCGCGGGCGCGCAGGGGCGGCAGCGCGATCGGGATGACGTGAAGGCGGTAGTAGAGATCCTCGCGGAAGCGCCCGGCCTCCACCTCCGCCCACGGGTCTTTGTTGGTGGCGCAGATGAAGCGCACGTCGACCTTTTCGGTACGGTCGCCGCCGACCTTCTGCACCATCCCGGTCTGGACGAAGCGCAGGAGCTTGGTCTGGAGATCGAGATCCATCTCGCAGATTTCGTCGAGAAACAAGGTGCCGCCGTCGGCGCGCCGCGCCGCGCCCTCGCGGTCGGCGGCGGCGCCGGTGAAGGCGCCCTTCACGTGGCCGAAGATCTCGCTTTCCATCAGGTCGCGCGGGATCGCGCCGCAATTGAGGGCGACGAAGGGCTTGTCGCGCCGCGGGCTGGCGCGATGCACCGCCTCGGCGCACATCTCCTTGCCGGTCCCGCTCTCGCCGGTGATGAACACCGTGGCGCGGCTCGGCGCGACCGAATCGATGGTGCGGTAGACCGCCTGCATCGGCATCGACGAGCCGATGATGCCGAAGAAGCCGTCGCGCCCGAAATCGTCCTTGAGGCTCGCGACGATGCGTTCGAGCGAGGCGTGCTGGGCGACGTTGCGCACCGTCACCACCAGCCGGTCCTTGGAGAACGGCTTGACCAGGAAATCGCGCGCGCCGCTCTGCATCGCCTCGACCGCGACGTTGATGGTGCCGTGGGCGGTGATCACCACGCACGCGCACGGCAGACCCTCGGCCTGGATGGTGCGGAGGATTTCGAGCCCGGAGATGTCGGGCAGGTGGATGTCGAGGAGGACGACGGCGGGAATGTCGGCGTGGATCGCCGCGAGCGCGGCGCGGCCGGTCTCGGCGAAGCGGATGTCGTAGCCGCAGCCTTCGAGGAAGGCGGCGTAGAGTTCCGCCATCGACGGCGTATCCTCGACGATCAGGATTTTCGGAAGCGCGGCGTCCGCCATTCCCATCTCCACCACCATAGCGTGCCCGGCGCCCGCCTCGGAGGGGCCCCGGATTCACGCTAAAGCATAACGTCGAGGGAGGGAAGGCGCGGCGCGGAAAAACTTCCGAAAGGCTTCAGACGGTTGCGGAGATCCCGTCGGAACCCTCGGAGGGGAACTTGTGGTCGAGGGCATAGCCCGCGGCGCGCACGGTGCGGATCACGTCGGTGCCGTCGTCTTCGTTGAGGGCCTTGCGCAGGCGGCGGATGTGCACGTCCACCGTGCGCGGTTCGACGTAGATGTCCGGCCCCCATACCGCGTTCAGCAGTTCCTCGCGCGAGAACACCGAGCCCGGGTTCTGCATCAGGAACTGCAGCAGGCGGAATTCGGTGGGGCCGAGGTGGATGTAGCGCCCGCCCCGGGTGACGCGGTGGGCGTTGAGGTCCATCTGGATGTCGTCGAACTCCAGCATCCCCTTGCTCGGCACCGCCGCCGAGCGCCGCAGCAGCGCCCGCACCCGGGCGAGCAGCTCGGGCATCGAGAACGGCTTGACCATGTAGTCGTCGGCGCCGGTGTTGAGGCCGCGCACCTTGTCGCCCTCCTCGCCGCGGGCGGTGAGCATGATGATCGGCACCTCGCGATGGCGGGGCTTGCGGCGGAGCTGGCGGCACACCTCGATGCCCGACATCATCGGCAGCATCCAGTCGAGCAGCACGAGGTCCGGCGCGTTTTCGGCGGCCACCGTGAGGGCCTCCTCGCCGTCGCTCGCCTCGCAGACGCGGTAGCCTTCCTTTTCGAGGTTGTAGCGCAGCACGGTGACGAGCGCGGCCTCGTCCTCGACCACCATGATCATCGGTTTCATCGGTTGCCTCTCCTCAGCCGAAGCGGCCGGTGATGTAGCCCTGGGTAAGCTTCTGCCCCGGGTTGGTGAAGATCTGCTCGGTGTCGCCCACCTCGATCAGCTCGCCGAGGTGGAAGAACGCGGTGCGCTGCGACACCCGCGCCGCCTGCTGCATCGAGTGGGTGACGATGACGATGGTGTAGTTCTCGCGCAACTCGTCGATCAGTTCCTCGATCTTCGCGGTGGCGATCGGGTCCAGCGCCGAGCAGGGTTCGTCCATCAGGATCACCTCGGGATCGACCGCGATCGCGCGGGCGATGCAGAGGCGCTGCTGCTGGCCGCCGGAAAGGCCGGTGCCCGGCGCCTCCATCCGGTCCTTGACCTCGGCGAGCAGGCCCGCCTTTTCAAGGCTGGTGACGACGATCTCGTCGAGCTCGTCCTTGTTGGCGGCGAGGCCGTGGATGCGCGGACCGTAGGCGATGTTGTCGTAGATCGACTTCGGGAACGGGTTGGGCTTCTGGAACACCATGCCGACCCGGGCGCGGAGCTGCACCACGTCGATCTTGGGATCGTAGATGTCCTCGCCGTCCATCATCACCGTGCCGGAGACGCGGCAGCCCTCGATGGTGTCGTTCATGCGGTTGAGGCAGCGCAGGAAGGTGGACTTGCCGCAGCCGGAGGGGCCGATGAACGCGGTCACCTCGCCCTCGCGAACGTCGAGGGTGACGTCCTTCAGCGCGTGCTTGTCGCCGTAGTGCACGTTGGTCTTGAGGGCGCGGATCTTCGCGCCGGTCTCGGCGATCTTCGCATCGGGGGTTTCGGACATCTCTCGCGGATCCCGCACGTTGGGGTTCTCCATAATTACCACCGCCTTTCGAACTTGCCGCGCAGGTAGACGGCGGCGGCGTTCATGAGGATGAGGAAGGTCAGCAGCACCATGATCGCGGCGGAGGTACGCTCGACGAAGGCGCGCTCGGCGGAATCCGCCCAGATGTAGATCTGCACCGGCAATACCGTGGCGGGGTCGCGGAAGCCGCCCGGAATGTCGACGATGAACGCGACCATGCCGATCATCAGAAGCGGCGCGGTCTCGCCGAGCGCGCGGCCCATGCCGATGATGGTGCCGGTGAGGATGCCGGGCATGGCGAGCGGCAGCACGTCGTTGGTGACCATCTGCATCTTCGACGCGCCGAGGCCGAGCGCCGCCTCGCGGATCGACGGCGGCACCGACTTCAGCGCCACCCGCGCGGCGATGATGATGGTCGGCAGGGTCATCAGCGTCAGCACCAAGCCGCCCACCAGCGGCGCCGAGCGCGGCAGGCCGAAGAACTGCAGGAACACCGCGAGACCGAGCAGGCCGAAGACGATCGACGGGATCGCGGCGAGATTGTTGATGTTGACCTCGATGATGTCGGTCCAGCGGTTCTTCGGCGCGAACTCCTCGAGGTAGACCGCGGTGGCGACGCCGAGCGGGAACGACAGCAGCAGGGTCACGATCATGGTGAGGAACGAGCCCGCCACCGCGCCCCAGATCCCCGCGAGCTCCGGCTCGCGGCTGTCGCCCTGGGTGAAGAAGCGCCAGTTGAAGCGGGCGTCGAGGCGGCCGTCGGCATCGAGGGCGTCGATCCAGGCGATCTCGGCGTCGGTGACGCGGCGCGCGGTCTCGGGCAGGCGGCGGTCGATCTTGCCCTTCACCAGCATGTCGACGTCGTCGGACGCGGGCACCCAGATCTCGCCGGTCTTGCCGATCAGCGACGGATCGTCCATCACCGCGTCGCGGATCTCGAACGCCGCGCCCGAGGAGACGAGGCCGTTGAGAACGCGGCGCTCCTGCCGGGTCTCGACCGCGGGGAACAGCTTCTGGATGCCGTCGCGATAGAGCTTGCCGTAGTTGGCGCGCATCATCGCGGCGGCGTCGCGGGTGCCGTCCGGATCGATCACCGACACCTCGTAGGCGATCGGAATGCGGATCTCGGTCTGCAGGAAGGCCGAGTAGCCCTTGCCGACGATGCTCGCGAACAGCAGCGCCATGAACGCCAGCGCCGAGACGATCGCGACCAGTCCGAAGAGGCGGAACCGCTTCTCGGCGCGATAGCGGCGGCCGATCCCGGCCGCGACCAGATCGCGGGTGCGCCGGCCGCCGGCCGCCGTGGGTACGGTCATCTCACTCATATTGTTCCCTATACTTGCGAACCACGTGGAGCGCGAGGATGTTCAGCCCGAGGGTGACGCAGAACAGCACCAGTCCGAGGGCGAACGCCGCCAGGGTCTTGGCGCTGTCGAATTCCTGGTCGCCGGTCAGAAGCGTGACGATCTGCACCGTCACCGTGGTCACCGCGTCGAGCGGATTGAAGGTGAGGTTGGCGGAAAGCCCGGCGGCCATCACCACGATCATCGTTTCGCCGATCGCGCGCGAGACCGCCAGCAGCACGCCGCCGACGATGCCCGGCAGCGCGGCGGGAACGATGACGTTGCGGATCGTCTCCGACCGGGTGGCGCCGAGCGCGTAGGCGCCGTCGCGCATCGCCTGCGGCACCGCGTTGATGACGTCGTCCGAGATCGAGGAGACGAACGGGATGATCATCACGCCCATCACCAATCCGGCGGCGAGCGCGCTTTCCGACGCCACCGAAAGCCCCATCCCCTCGCCGACGCGGCGGATGAACGGCGCCACCGTGAGGGCGGCGAAGAAGCCGTAGACCACCGTCGGGATGCCCGCGAGGATTTCCAGCAGCGGCTTGGCCACCGCGCGGAACTTGCGGTGCGCGTATTCCGACATGTAGATCGCCGACATCAGCCCCACCGGCACCGCCACGCACATCGAGATCAGGCTGATCAGCAGCGTGCCGGTGAACAGCGGCACCGCGCCGAACGAGCCGGAGCTGCCGACCTGATCGGCGCGGAGCGCGGTCTGCGGGCTCCAGTGCAGGCCGAACAGGAATTCGAGCGGCGGCACCTTGGCGAAGAACCGCAGCGATTCGAACAGCAGCGACAGGACGATGCCGACGGTGGTGAGGATCGCCACCAGCGAGCTCGCCACCAGGAACACGGTGATCACCGCCTCGACGCGGTTGCGGGCGCGCAGGGTCATCGACACGCGCTTGAGGGCGTAATATGCGCCGCCGATCGCGAGGCACAGGCACACCACCGCGAGCGCGGCGTCGCCGATCGCATGGATGCGGTGGAACGCGTCGGCCGCCGCCTGGATCTCCGGCGCGGGCTGGGCGCGCACCACATCGCCGAGGGCGAGGTTGCGAATGTCGTTCCAGACCAGATTGAGGCGCGCCTCGGGCAGAGCGGAATAACTCTCCGGCAGACCGCCGAGAACCAGCCCCTTGACCAGAACCGGCTGGAACATCAGCCACACCGCGGAGATCAGCAGCGCCGGAACGCCGCACCACATCGCCGCGTAGAGGCCGTGGTACATCGGGCGCGAGTGGAGCTGGGCCTGCCGCCCCGGTGCGACCGCGCGGGCGCGGGCGGTGCCGAAGCGGTAGGACATCACCGCCAGACCGGCAAGAACCAGCAGAAGCAGACTGAACGGCATCGCGACGCCTCACGCAAAACATCCGGGATCGCCGGATCATATCGACTTCCCCCCGTCGTCGCGCGGGGAAAAACCGCCGCCGCCCGAAATCGGGCGACGGCGGCAGCGGGTTCCGCGAAGCTTACTTCACGTTGTGCGGCAGGCTCTTGCCGGCATCCTTGACGACCTTGAGCTTGTCCGCCGGCAGCGGGATCAGGCCGATCTGCGGGAGGTAGCCGTCCGGACCGATCGCCGCTTCCGAGGTGAACTCGGCAACGTATTCCTTGATGCCCGGGATCACGCCGACGTGCTCGCCCTTGACGTAGAAGAACAGCGGACGGGAGACCGGGTACTTGGCGGAGGCGATGTTCTCGAAGGTCGGCTTCACGCCGTCGATCGACGCACCCTTGATCTTGTCGGCGTTCTGGTCGAGGAACGAGAAGCCGAAGATACCGAGCGCCTTCGGGTTCTCGACCAGCTTGTTGACGATCAGGGTGTCGTTCTCGCCGGCCTCGATGTAGGCGCCGTCCTCGCGGATCGCCTGGCAGGCGGCCTTGAACGCCTTCGGATCGGACTTGGCCATCGCCTTGACGAACGGGAACTCCTCGCAACCGGTATCCATCACCAGCTCGGTGAAGGCGTCGCGGGTGCCCGAGGTGGGCGGCGGACCGAGAACCTCGATCTCGTTGGCGGGCAGCGCCGGATTCACGTCCTTCCAGGTCTTGTAGGGGTTGGGCACCAGCTTGTCGCCACCCTTCGGATCCGGCACGCTCTTGGCCAGAGCGAGGTAGAGATCCTTGCGGCTCACGGAGAACTCCGGGCCCTTCTTCGAATCGGCGACGACGATGCCGTCATAGCCGATGGTGATTTCGGTGATCTTGTTGACGCCGTTCTTCGCGCAGGTCTCGACCTCGGAGGACTTGATCGCGCGCGAGGCGTTGGTGATGTCCGGATGATCCACGCCCACGCCCGCGCAGAACAGCTTGAAGCCGCCGCCGGACCCGGTGGACTCGATCACCGGAGTCTTGAACGAGGTGGTCTTACCGAACTGCTCGACGACCTTGGACGCGAACGGGAAGACCGTCGACGACCCGGCGATGCGGATCTGGTCGCGGGCTTCCGCCGCACCGGCGAAAGCGATCGTCGCGAGGGCGGCGACGGCAAGAGTACGTTTCATCACAGCGTATGCCTCCGGCAGAGGGGTTCTTTGGACGGTATCCAATTCGACAGCTGCGGAGCGCCCGAGGGGCCGCCTCCCGCACGGCCAACCTACCCGGACACGGCGACGCATTTGTGAACGGAGGGTTATGGTTTTGTGACAACGCCCGCCGCCGCCGCCGCGCAAGCCTCTTGGCGGCGCCCGCGCGCGGCATTACGTTTGAGCGGCGGCCGAGGTGCGCCGCAACCCCTTGAGGACGCCCCGACCGATGTCCGGCACGGATCCGTTTTCGCTCGCGCAGTGCCTCGGCTACGTCGCGTTCGCGCTCGGCGTCTCGGCGTTCCTGCAACGCGACGACCGCCGCCTCAAGCTCCTCAACAGCGCCCAGGGCGTGGTCTACGCCGTCCACTTCGCGATGCTCGGCGCGCCCGCGCTGGCGGGAAGCGCTGCGGTCTGCGCGCTGCGCTCGGGCACCGCGGCGTTCTACCGGCGCGGCTGGCTGGCGCTGCCGTTCACCCTGCTCAACCTCGCGATCGGCTGGTGGGTGGCGCGCACCTGGGTCGACTGGCTGCCGGTGATCGGCTTCGTGATCGGCACGGTCTCGGTGTTCCTGTTGCGCGGCGTGCCGCTGCGCGCCGGGATGTTCCTCTCCTCGGCGGTGGTGATGGTGGCGGCGCTGCTCTCCGGTTCGATCGGCGGCGTCGCCCTCGAAGCCTCGATCGCGGCGGCCAACCTCGTCACGATCTTCCGCCTTCAGCGCCTGCGGCAGGTGGCGGCATGAACGCCTGGGCCGGAGTCGATCCGTTCTCCCCCGCGCAGCTTCTCGGCTACCTCGCGCTGGTGCTGGGGATTCTCACCTATCTCCAGCGCGACGACCGCACCCTGAAGAAGTTCAACGCCTGCCAGAGCGTCGCCTACGGCCTGCAATTCTTCCTGCTCGGCAACATTCCCGCCTGCACCGGCATGGCGGTCAGCACCTTCCGCTCGGTCGCCGCGCTCTACACCCGCTCGATCTACCTCGCCCTCGCGCTGGTGGCGGTCAACATCGGCCTCGGCTCGCGCTACGCCCACGATTTCGTCACATGGCTGCCGGTGGTGGGGGTGTGCGTCGGCACCATGGCGATCTTCACCCTGTCGGGGATTCCGATGCGGCTCGCGCTGCTTTCCTGCACGGTGATGTGGTTGATCATCAACATCATGAGCGGCTCGATCGGCGGCACGGTTCTGGAAACCCTGGTGTTCTGCTCCGCCAGCCACACGATCTTCCGCCTCTGGCGCGCCAAACGCCTCGCCGCCGCCTGACGACCTGCGACGCCCCGGTCGCATTCCGGCACACGAAGTCACGTCTCCGACACACCCGGGCAACATCCCCGGGGTGAAATCGGTCCGTCGCCGCCCGGTGCGGCATCGGTTCACGAAAGTGGAGACTGGAGATGTTCAAGACCCTCACCCTCGGCGCGATCCCCGCCCTCGTCCTCGCCGCCGGGCTCGCCTCGCCCGCCCTCGCCGCCCCTACTCCGGCGTGCGCGGATGCGGTGCGCGAAGTGCAGACGGCATGGAACGCGATGTACCCCATGGCGATGCAGCAGGACGGCCACCAGGGCATCGCCGACGCGCTGCGCCTCGCCAAGGAAGCGTGCAACTCGGGCGACGTCGTCAAGACGCAGCAGTACCTCAACGTCGTGCGCAGCCACCTCGCCATGCCGCGGCACCCGGCCCCGCACGACCTCTGACGCAACCGGCGGCCGCCCGCGTTCCGGGCGGCCGCTCTCTCCCCGCTTCCGCTTTTCCGTCGGCCTCCCCATACCATATGGACAGTCTCGCACCCCAAGCGATGCACAGGAGGAACCGATGAAAGCCGTGGGCTACACCCGATCCCTTCCGATTTCCGACCCCGCCTCGCTCGAAGACCTGGAACTCCCCGAGCCGACGCCGGAACCGCGCGACCTGCGCGTCAAGGTGCACGCGATCTCGGTCAACCCGGTCGACGCCAAGATCCGCATGCGCATGGCGGGCGAAAACGGCCAGCCGCGCATCCTCGGCTGGGACGTCGCGGGCGTGGTCGAGGCCGCGGGCGAACGCACCAGCCGCTTCAAGCCCGGCGACGAAGTGTTCTACGCCGGCTCCCTCACCCGCCCCGGCGCGAATTCCGAATACCACGTCGTCGACGAGCGCCTCGTCGGCCGCAAGCCGAAAACCCTGTCGTTCGCCGAGGCCGCGGCGATGCCGCTCACCTCGCTCACCGCGTGGGAACTGCTGTTCGACCGCCTCGGCGTCGCCGAGGACGCCGCCGAAACCCTCCTGATCGTCGGCGGCGCGGGCGGCGTCGGCTCGATGCTGATCCAGATCGCGCGCCAGCTCACCCGTCTGACCGTGGTCGCCACCGCCTCGCGCAAGGCTACGCACGACTGGTGCCGGACCCTCGGCGCGCACACCGTCGTCGACCACACCAAACTCGCCGAGGACCTCGCGGCGGTCGGCGCACCCGACTACGTCGCCGCGCTCACCGGCTCCGACAAACACTTCCCCACCCTCGCCGAATGCCTCGCGCCGCAAGGGCGGATCGCGATCATCGACGACCCGGAAGCCCTCGACGCCACGCTGCTGAAGCGTAAGTCGGCGTCGCTGCACTGGGAATTCATGTTCACCCGGCCGATGTTCGAAACCGCCGACATGGCGCGCCAGGGCGAAATCCTCGACCGCGTCGCCGACCTCGTCGACGCGGGCAAATTGCGCACGACGATGCGCGAACTCCTCGGCCTGATCGACGCCAAGACCCTGCGCAACGCCCACGAACGCCTCGAAAGCGGCCAGACCATCGGCAAGCTGGTGCTGGAGGGGTTCTGAGGAAAGCCAAACCAGGGGCTCTGCCCCTGGACCCTGCACAGGGCCTTGGCCCTGTGTACCCGTTCGCTGGTTTTTCCGCGAAGCGGGATAGAGCCATCACGCCGCGCGAAGATCTATCGCACTTCGCGCAACAACCAACGGGAGGTGCGGAGGGACCGAGTCCCTCCGCAAAGTTTTTACCTTATCGCAGGGCGGCGATGTTGGCGGCGTAGTCGGGGGTCTGGAAGACCGCCGAGCCCGCCACCAGGACGTTGGCGCCCGCGTCGGCGCAGAGTTTGGCGGTCTTGGCGTTGATGCCGCCGTCGACCTCGATCTCGATCTTGCGGGAGCCGATCATCTTCTTGATCCGGGCGATCTTCTCGACCTGGGAAGGGATGAACGACTGGCCGCCGAAGCCGGGGTTGACGCTCATCACCAGAATCAGGTCCAGCGCGTCGAGCACGTAGGCGAGCACGGATTCCGGAGTGGCGGGGTTGAGCGAAACGCCCGCCTTCTTGCCGAGCGAACGGATCAGCTGGAGCGAGCGGTCGAGGTGCTTGGTCGCCTCGGCATGGACGGTGACGATGTCCGCCCCCGCCTCGGCGAACGCCGGAATCAGCGGATCGACCGGTTCGATCATCAGGTGGACGTCGAACGGACGGGTGGTGTGCGAGCGGATCGCCTTCACCACCGGCGCACCGAAGGTGAGGTTGGGCACGAAGTGGCCGTCCATCACGTCGACGTGGATGTAGTCGGCCCCGGCGGCGTCGAGCGCGCGCACCTCCTCCCCCAGTCGGGCGAAGTCGGCGGAGAGGATCGAAGGGGCGATCTTGACGGTCATCGGTCGGAGGCTCCAGGAATGACGAACGGGGCGGCCCTGCGGCCGCCCCGGGACTGCGCGGGATTCAGATCCCGATGATCGGTTCCGAGGCCGGGTTGACCGCCGAGGCGGAGCGGACCTTCGGATCGAGTTCGCCCGAGGCGTAGCGGCGCGCCATGTCGGCGAGCGGAATCGCCTTGATCTTCGAGGCCTGACCGGCGGTGCCGAAGGCTTCGTAGCGTTCGAGGCAGATCTTCTCCATCGCCTGGATCGCGGGCTTGAGGTACTTGCGCGGGTCGAATTCCTTGCGGTCTTCCGCGAACACCTTGCGGATGATACCGGTCATCGCCATGCGGTTGTCGGTGTCGATGTTGACCTTGCGCACGCCGTGCTTGATGCCCTCGACGATCTCCTCGACCGGCACGCCGAAGGTCTGCGGCATTTCGCCGCCGTATTTGTTGATCAGGTCCTGGAGCTCCTGCGGCACCGACGAGGAGCCGTGCATCACCAGATGGGTGGTGGGCAGGCGCTGGTTGATCGCCTTGATCACGTCCATGGCGAGGATGTCGCCGGTGGGCTTGCGGGTGAACTTGTAGGCGCCGTGCGAGGTGCCGATCGCCACCGCGAGGGCGTCCACCTTGGTGCGGGCGACGAAGTCGGCGGCCTGGTTGGGATCGGTGAGGAGGGCGTCGCGCCCCATCGTGCCCTCGAAGCCGTGGCCGTCCTCCTTGTCGCCCTTGCCGGTTTCGAGCGAGCCGAGGCAGCCGAGCTCGCCCTCGACCGACACGCCGATGAGGTGCGAGACGTCGGACACCGCGGTGGTGGTCTCGACGTTGTAGAAGTACGACGACGGCGTCTTGCCGTCCTCCATCAGCGAGCCATCCATCATCACCGAGGTGAACCCGGCGGTGACGGCGGACAGGCAGGTGGCGAGATTGTTGCCGTGATCCTGGTGCATGCACACCGGGATGTTCGGATACATCTCCACCGCGCCCATGATCATATGCTTGATCATCACGTCGCCGGCGTATTGGCGGGCGCCGCGGCTGGCCTGGAGAATCACCGGCGCGTCGGCCTTCTTGGCCGCCTGCATGATGGCGAGGATCTGTTCGAGGTTGTTGACGTTGAACGCCGGCACGCCGTAGCCGAATTCGGCCGCGTGGTCGAGCAACTGCCGCAGGGAGATCATGGCCATGGTCTTCTATCCTCCAACTGTCCTGTTCGTCTGTTTCGGTGTTTATCGGACCAGATGAGATTTGACGGTACGGATGACGTTCTCGACGGTGAACCCGAAGTGCGCGAAAAGCTGCTCGGCCGGGGCGGAAGCGCCGAAGCCGGGCATCGCGACGATGCCGCCGTCGAGACCGACGTAGCGCTCCCAGCCGAAGCCCGCGGCCGCCTCGATCGCGACGCGAGTGCCGGTTTCGCCCAGCACCGCCTGGCGATAGGCGGCGGGCTGCTCGTCGAACAGCTCCCAGCACGGCATCGACACCACCGCGGTGGCGATCCCCTCGGCGTTGAGCGCCTTCGCCGCCTCGACCGCGAGCGCGACCTCGGAGCCGGTGGCGATCAGGGTCGCGGCGCGTTCGGCCGGAGCCTCGGCGACGACGTAGGCGCCCCTGGCGGAGAGGTTCTCGTCGGTGTGCGCGGCGCGCAGCGTCGGCAGGTTCTGGCGCGACAGCGCCAGCACCGAGGGCCGCTTGTCCTGATCGAGGGCGGCGGCCCAGCATTCGGCGGTTTCGATGGCGTCGGCCGGTCGCATGACCAACAGGTTGGGCATCGCGCGCATCGATGCAAGGTGCTCGACCGGCTGGTGGGTCGGGCCGTCCTCGCCGAGGCCGATGGAATCGTGGGTCATCACGTAGACCACCCGCAGGCCCATCAGCGCCGCGAGGCGCATCGCCGGGCGCAGGTAGTCGGTGAACACCAGGAAGGTGCCGCCGTAGGGAATCAGCCCGCCGTGCAGGGCGATGCCGTTCATCGCCGCGGCCATGCCGTGCTCGCGGATGCCGTAGTGGATGTAGCTGCCGGCGTAGTCGCCGGGCTTCACCGGGGCTTGCGTGTCGGCCTTGGTGAGGTTCGAGCCGGTGAGGTCGGCCGAGCCGCCCACCAGTTCGGGAATCTCGCGGGCGAGCACGTTGATGACGTCCTGGCTCGCCTTGCGGGTGGCGACCTTGGGGCG
Organism: uncultured Alphaproteobacteria bacterium; assembly: GCA_900079695.1. Taxonomy (NCBI): domain Bacteria; kingdom Pseudomonadati; phylum Pseudomonadota; class Alphaproteobacteria; species uncultured Alphaproteobacteria bacterium. The sequence continues at coordinate 3,609,409 of LT599022.1, read as the reverse complement.
GGCCTCGAACAGCGCCTTCTTGTGGGCGTTGAGCGCGCCCTTCCATCCCCGCGGCATCAGGTTCTCGCCGAGGCGGGCGAATTCCTCGGCCTTGTCGGCGTCGAGGAAGCTCATCCGCGCCTCCCACGCCATGCGCAGCGCGCCGCCCTTGGCGCCGACCACGCGCCAGGCGTCGAGCACGTCCTCCGGCACCTCGAACGGCGGGTAGTCCCAGCCGCACGCCGCGCGCGCCGCCGCGATCTCGGCGTCGCCGAGCGGCGCGCCGTGCACTTTGTGGCTGCCGCAGAGGTTGGGCGCGCCCTTGCCGATCACGGTGCGGCAGGCGATCAGGGTCGGCTTGTCAGACTCCCGGGCGCGCGCGATCGCCGCCTCGACCGCCGCCGGGTCGTGGCCGTCGACGCGCTCCGCCGCCCAGCCCGCCGCGGCGAACCGCGCGAGCTGGTCCTCGGTGCTGGCGATCTCGATCTTGCCGTCGATCGAGATGCCGTTGTCGTCCCACAGCACGATCAGCTTGTTGAGCTTCAGGTGCCCGGCGAACGAGATCGCCTCCTGGCTGATCCCTTCCATCAGGCAGCCGTCGCCGCAGATCACGTAGGTGTAGTGGTCGACCGCGGCGTCGGAGAAGCGGGCGTTCATCATCCGCTCGGCGAGCGCCATGCCGACCGCGGTGGCGATGCCCTGGCCGAGCGGCCCGGTGGTGGTCTCGACCCCGGCGGCGTGGCCGTATTCCGGATGCCCCGCGGTGCGCGCGCCCATCTGGCGGAAGGCCTTGATCTGCGCGAGGTCGATGTCCTCGTAGCCGGTGAGGTAGAGGAGCGCGTAGAGCAGCATCGAGCCGTGCCCGGCGGAGAGCACGAAGCGGTCGCGGTCCGGCCACTTCGGTTCGAGCGGGTCGAATTTCAGAAACTTCGTGAACAGCACGGTGGCGACGTCCGCCATGCCCATCGGCATGCCGGGATGGCCGGAATTGGCCTTCTGCACCGCGTCGGCGGCCAGGAAGCGGACGGCGTTCGCCAACCGGTCGTGGGAAACGGCGGTCGGCGCCGGAGTCGCAATCGTCATCGCGTCGAAGTTCCTTATAGAGCTGAAAAATCCGGGGAAGCCGGGATCAGTCGGCTTCCACCTGATGGTAGCTGGTGAGGATCTGGCGCTCGCCGTAGGGACCGCTGATCATCAGGGTCTGGGTGCGCGCGAAGTTCCCCTCGACGGTCACGCCGTCGACGAGCACGCCGTCGGTCACGCCGGTGGCGCAGAAGAACACCTGATCGGACGAGATCAGGTCGTCCATCATCATCCAGGTGTCGGTGCCGAGACCGAACTCGGCGATCACCTTCGCCTCGGCTTCCGACTGCGGATTGAAGCGGCCCATGAAGTCGGCCCCGAGGCCGCGCAGCGCGCAGGCGGTGAGCACGCCCTCGGGCGTGCCGCCGGTGCCGAGCAGCATGTCGACGCCGGAATCCGGGAACGCCGCGAGCAGGCCGCCCATCACGTCGCCCGCCGGATAGAGCGAGCAGCGCGCACCGGCCGCGTAGATGTCCTGGATCAGCTGCTTGTGGCGCGGCTTGTCGAGGAGGAAGACGGTGAGCTCGGACACCTTCTTGCCGAGCGCCTTGGCGAGCACGCGGAGCTTTTCGGCGGTCGGCGCGGTCGGGTCGATCAGGCCCTTCGCCTCCTTCGGCACCGCGATCTTGTCCATGTAGTAGGACGGGCCGGGGTCGAACATCGTGCCGCGCGGCGCCATCGAGATCACCGACAGGGCGTTGGCGAGGCCCATCGCGGTGTAGCTGGTGCCCTCGATCGGGTCGACGGCGATGTCGAACTTGGCGCGGTGGCGCGGCAGGCCGATCGACTCGCCGCAGTAGAGCTCGGGCGCCTCGTCCTTCGCGCCCTCGCCGATGATCACCGTGCCTTCGATCGGCAGGGCGTTGAGCTCGCGGCGCATCGCCTCCACGGCGGCGCCGTCGGTGCCGTTCTTGTCGCCGCGACCGACCCAGTCGTAAGCGGCGAGCGCCGCGGCTTCGGTGACGTTGCGCAGGCTGTAGGCGAACAACGGCGTCCGTTGTTGGATCGGACGATGCACCATGCTTCTCCCCCGTCGAATGACGCCGCGCGCGCGGGCGAACGGCTCGGGGCGGCCCATATGCCCCGGACTGGGGCGGAATCGGGGGAACGGGTTCCGGGCCGCGTCGGGACACCCATTCCGGCAGACCTCTCACACGGGGCGGCGGCCTGACAGGCGCCGGGGATACCTCACCCCCGGCTCCGGCGCAAGCCCCTTACCAAGCCTTTGGTAGGGGGCTACCGCCCGCCTTCCCACCCAACAGTCAAGGCCTACACCACCTTGCGGCTGCTGAGGTAGAACGCCACCGCCTGCGAACGATTCTCGACGTTGAGCTTCTCGTACAGGTTCTTGAGATGGAACTTCACGGTATTGAGCGAAATGTCGAAGCGCTTCGCGATCTGGGCATTGGTGATGCCGCCGGCAAGGGCGGTGAGCAGTTCGCGTTCGCGCGGGGTGAGCGCGGCGAGCGGATCGTTGACCGCCCTGGCCGAAGCGACGAACGGGAAAACCTTGCGGCCGTCGGCGACCGCGGCGATGGTTTCGAGGAGATTGGCGCCGGGATCGGACTTCGAGCAGAAGCCCCAGGCCCCCAGCATTTCGGCCTCCACCGGAATCGACGGATTGGAGGAGCCGGTATAGACGATCAGGCGGGCGGTGCGCTCCTTCCTCAGGAACGCCTCGAGCACGCCGCGCCCGCCGAGGTACGGCATCTCCCAACCGATCACCCCGACGTCGAAGCGCACGTTTTCCGCGGCGGTGAGGAAGCGCTCGCCGTCGGGCGCCATCGACACCAGAACGAACCGGTCGTCCGCCGCGAACAGCCGGATCAACCCGCTTTGCAGCAATGGGTTCTTCTCGGCGATCATCACTTCGATGGGGGACTTGCGCTGTATCGACTTCCGCTTCTTTCCGGACATCCTGAACCCTTGCGACCAACCTTGCGACGGGGGACCGACCGGTCCCTCCGCCCCCGACGCCGACCCGGACCCCGGGCCGACGCGCCCGCCCCTCAGCCGGGCGCTTTTCGTCCGACAATAGAGCGCACCACCCGAACAGGCAAGCGGGTAGGGCACGAATCCCACCCTTTTTTGTAGGTGTGGTTTTCACATGACTCAAAGGCACGGCGAAACCGCAACCAGTTTCACGCGAAAACCGCCGCCGCCGCCGCGACGGGGCGAAGCCCCCGCGCCGACCGCGCGACTCGGGCCGGTCTAGTCGATGCCGTGCGCCAGCGCCGGGGCGCGCCGCGCCGCCAGCCAGCCGAGCAGTTCGATCTCCGGCAACGGCCGGGCATAGAGATAGCCCTGGCCGACGTCGCACCCCATCTCGCGCAGCACCGCCGCCTGCCCCTCGGTTTCGATGCCCTCGGCGATGATCCGCAGCCCGAGGGCGTGGCCGAGCGCGACGATGCCGCGCGCGACGGTGACGTCGTTGGCGGCGGTTTCGAGGTGCGAGACGAAGCTGCGGTCGATCTTGACGAAATCGACCGGCAGGTTGCGCAGATAGGAGAGCGACGAGTAGCCGGTGCCGAAATCGTCGAGGGCGACCCGCACGCCCATGCCGCGCAGGCGCGCGAGCTGCGCCACCGTGCTCTCCGGATCGGAGATCACCGAGCTTTCGGTAAGCTCGATCTCCAGCAGTCCGGCGGGCGCGCCGGTCTCGGCGAGCAGCGCGGCGACGCGCTCCGGCAGATCGCCCGCCAGCAGCTGCTTGGCCGAGACGTTCGCCGCCACCGGCACCTCGAAGCCGTGCCTACGCAACGACAGCGCCGCGTGGCAGGCTTCCCGCAGCACCCATTCGCCGATCGCGCCGATCGCGCCGATGTCCTCGGCGATCGGCACGAACACCGCGGGCGAAACCGGGCCGAGTTCGGGGTCGCGCCAGCGGATCAGCGCCTCCACGCCCTCGACGACGCCATCCGCCAGGACGAGCTTGGGCTGGAATTCGAGACGGAACCCCTCGGCCGCCACCGCCGCGCGCAGCGCCGCCTCGACCCGCAGGCGGCGACGCAGCGCCTGATCGATGTCGGGGCGGTAGAACTGCGCGCCGCCGCCCTGCTGCTTCGCCACCAGGCGCGCGCCGCCCGCCTGCCGCAACAGCTCGGCCTCGCCCTCGCCGTCGCCGGGGCACAGCGCCACCCCGGCCGAAACCCCGAGGCGGATCTCGCGCCCCGCGACCGGATACGGCCGGGCGAGGTCGGAAACGATCCGCGACGCCAGCGCCGCCAGCGACGCGGCGTCGGGGCGGGGTTCCAGCAGAATCACGAACTCGTCGGCGCCGATCCGCGCGACGGTGTCGGCGGCGGGCAGCATCGCCAGCAGCCGCGCCGCCGCCTGCCGCAGCACCGCGTCGCCCGCGTCCTGGCCGAAGTCGTCGTTGACGCCTTTGAAGCGGTCGAAATCGAGCGACATCACCGCCCGGGTTTCGCGGTCCGCGGCGCAGCGCGCGGCGATTCCCGACAGCCGCTCCCAAACCAGGTCGCGGTTGGGGAGGCCGGTCAGCGCGTCGTGGAAGATCATGTGCTCGATCGTCTCGTCCTTCTCCCGCAGGGCGGTGATGTCGGCGAAGATCGCCACCGAGGCGGCGCCGGTGTCGGCGAGATCGGGCGACAGCGGGTTGATCGTCATGTAGGCGAGAAACACGCTGTCGCGGCGGCGCATCCACAGCTCGCCCGCCCAGCCGCCGGTCGCGCGCACCGCGCTCCAGACCTCGTCGTAGAACGCCGACTCGTGGCGGCCGGACCGCAGGATCGCGACCGGCTGCCCCAGCAGCTCGGCGCGCGAAAGGCCGATGAGGTCGCAGCACGCCGGATTGACCGACAGGATCAGCCCGTCCGCGTCGATTACGACGATGCCCTCGGCGGTATGCTGGATGACGTTGCCGGCGAGCCGGAGTTCGGCGGTCGACAGGGTGAGCGCCTGATCGAGATCGGCGGCGAGATCGACGAGCGTGCGCTCGCGCTCCTCGAGGCGGCGGAACAGCGGCCGGAAGATCAGCACCGCCTCGGCGACGAGAGTGACGAGCATTCCCCCCAGCACCGCGAACAGAACGTGGCGGAGGCGGCGGATCGCGTCCTCGCTGTCGTCCTGGTAGGCGATCACCGCGACGTCGAGCGCGTCGACGAGATCGCGCCGCGCCGCCGCGCGCACCGCCGCGAGCGACTCCGGATCGGCGATGCCGAGGCGGGCGTTGGCGAGGAAGTCGCGGGCATGACCGAGGAAACGGTCGAGATGCGCCCCGAGTTCGACCGGCGGCTGGTCGTAGAGGCGGCGCAGGCGCTCGCTGTCCGCCGAGGCCATGCCGAAGACCGCGTCGCCGCGCCGCAGCGCGCGGTAGGAGCGCTCCATCAGCGCCACCGACTCGCCGAGATCGTCGAGCGCCCGCGCCCGCTCCACCCCCGGCGGCAGGATCGAGACTTCGAGGCCGAGGCCGGCGATGCGCTGCGACAGCATCCGTTGCCGTCCGGCGACGTTGATCACCTTGGCGGTGGTCTGCTGCTCCCGCACGATCGAATCGATCAGCGCGTGGGTGCCGATCGACAGCGAGGCGATCAGCGCCAGCGCCGTCACGTAGCTGAAGGTCGCGAAGCGATGGCTCCGGAATCTGGAGACGCTATCCGGTTCGAGCCCCATCGTTTCCCCCGGCAGGACGGCGAGGATCGTCGCCCCGTGGGCGAGACCTCTCCCGCAAAGGTACCTGCGTGGCGGGGGGAGTCAAGAACCTGAGGTTGCAGCGCGCTCAGTATTGCGGCTGGTTGCGCCGGTTGAACTCGAGCTGGTCGCGGTCGAGCTGCATGCCGAGATAGACCCGCACGTCGCCCGACGACACCGACTTGGTGAGCGGAATCTTGAGCGCCACCTCGGCGTCGCGGTAGCGCACCTGGTTGACGTTCGGCGGGAACGTGACCTCGGTTTCGAACACCTGCTTGCCCGCCGGATGCGGATAGAAATCCGGCAGCGCGACGAAGTACTTGAAGCGTTGCTTGCGGCTGCCGTCGGGCTGCGCCGGGGTGGCGGGGCCGACGGTGGCGAGGAAGGTGGCGTTGAGGGTCATCAGCACCTCGTGATCGTCCGGCCGCACCTCGCAGGTGCCGGTATAGCCGGTGATCTCGGCCTCGATCAGGGTGTCGGTGACGTCGGTGCCCGAGCCCTGGAAGCGCGTGATCTTGGCGGTGTCGCGATCGATGCGCACCTGCGGACAGGGGGCGGGCGGCTCCTTCTTGTCGAAGATGCCGCACCCGGCGAGACCGCCCAGCGCCACCAGCAGGGCGGCGCCCCGCGCGGCCAACCCGAGATCGAAACGACGGCTCATCGGAGCACCCCTTTCTGGCGAGAATTCCGCTTTGGTGATAGCCGATGGCGTCCGCCGCGGCAACCGCATTCCCGCCGAAATCGCCGCCGCGCCCTTTCGATTCGCGCCGGGGTTTGCTACATCCTGGTCAACCGTGGAACCTCCGGAGGTCCGATGCCGCTGCCGCCCCTCTCCGTCGTCCTCGCCGCGCCGCGCGGTTTCTGCGCCGGCGTCGACCGCGCCGTACAGATCGTCGAGCGTCTGCTCGAAACCCGCGGCGCGCCCGTCTACGTGCGCCACGAGATCGTCCACAACCGCTTCGTCGTCGAAAGCCTGGAGGCCAAGGGCGCGGTGTTCGTCGACGAGCTCGACGCGGTGCCCGACGACGCGACGGTGGTGTTCTCCGCCCACGGCGTGCCGAAGTCGGTGCCCGCCGAGGCGAAGCGCCGCGGCCTGCGAAACGTCGACGCCACCTGCCCGCTGGTGTCCAAGGTCCATATCGAAGCCGCGCGCCACGCCGCGGCGGGCAACCAGATCATCCTCATCGGCCACGCCGGGCACCCGGAGGTGATCGGCACCATGGGGCAGGTCGAGGACGGCCGCATCCTCCTGGTCGAGACCCGCGCAGACGCCGAGACGGTGGCTCCCGCCACCCCCGACCGCCTCGCCTACGTCACCCAGACCACCCTGTCGGTCGAGGAGACCCGCGACATCGTCGCGATCCTCAAGCGCCGCTTCCCCGCTCTCGCCGGGCCGAAGCGCGAGGACATCTGCTTCGCCACCACCAACCGCCAGGCGGCGGTGCGCGCGATCGCGGCGTCGTGCGACGCGGTGTGGGTGATCGGCGCGCCGAATTCGTCGAACTCGCGCCGCCTCGTCGAGGTCGCCGCGGGCGCGGGCTGCGCCGACGCGCGGCTGCTGCAGGGGCCGGAGGAGATCGACTGGCCGAGCCTCGACGGCGTCGAGCGCCTCGGCATCACCGCCGGAGCCTCGGCCCCCGAGGTGCTGGTGGAGGGCGTGCTCGCCGCCCTCGCGGCGCGCCGCGCGCTCTCGGTCGAGACCGCCCGCCACGTCGTCGAGGACGTCGTCTTCAAGCTCCCGCCCGAGGTGCGCAAGGTCCCGGCGGACGGCTGATCGCGCTGGCGTCCGCCGTCCGCTTGTCATATACCCTTGCGTCGCAAGGGAGGGATTCCATGGCCGTTTACACCGACGTCTCCGACGCGGACCTCGAAGGATTCGCCGCCGCCTACGACATCGCCGACGTGGTGTCGTTCAAGGGCATCGCCGAGGGAGTCGAGAACTCCAACTTCCTGGTCCAGACCGACGACGGCGCGAGCTACATCCTCACCCTCTACGAAAAGCGCGTGAACCCCGCCGACCTGCCGTGGTTCCTCGGGCTGATGCGCCACCTCGCCGGGCGCGGCGTCACCTGCCCGCTGCCGATCGCGGCCAAGGACGGCGAGGCGCTGCGCACCCTCGCGGGGCGTCCGGCGGCGCTGTTCAGCTTTCTCAAGGGGCTGTCGCCGCGCCACATCGGCGTCGCCCATTGCGCCGGGGTCGGCGCGGCGCTGGCGCGGCTCCACCTCGCCGGGGCGGACTATCCCGCGACCCGCCGCAACGCCCTTTCGGTGGACGGCTGGCGGCCGCTGTTCGAGCTTGCGCGCGACCGCGCCGACGAGGTGATGCCCGGCCTCGCCGCCGAGATCGCGACGGACCTCGACGACCTCGAACGGCTCTGGCCCGCCGACCTGCCGAAAGGGGTGATCCACGCCGACCTGTTCCCCGACAACGTGTTCTTCCGCGGCGAAGCCGTCTCCGGCGTGATCGACTTCTACTTCGCCTGCGCCGACCTCTACGCCTACGATCTGGTGATCGCGATGAACGCCTGGTGCTTCGAGCCCGACCGCGCGTTCAACGTCACCAAGGCGCGCCGCCTGCTCGACTCCTACGCCGCGATCCGCCCGCTGTCGGCCGCCGAGACCGCGGCGCTGCCGCTGCTCGCGCGCGGCGCGGCGGTGCGGTTCCTCCTCACCCGCCTCTACGACTGGCTCAACACCCCGCCGGGCGCGCTGGTGCGGCCGAAGGACCCGCTCGAGTACCTGCGCATCGCGCGCTTCCACCGCGGCCTCGCCGGTCCCGGCGCCTACGGCGTCGACGCATGACCGAGGTCGAGCTCTATACCGACGGCGCGTGCTCGGGCAATCCGGGCCCGGGCGGCTGGGGGGCGATTCTGCGCTGCAAGGGCGTGGAGAAGGAGCTGTCCGGCGGCGAGGCCCTCACCACCAACAACCGCATGGAGCTGATGGCGGCGATCGCCGGACTCGAAGCCCTCTCCCGCCCCTGCCGCGTCGCCCTCTGCACCGACAGCGAATACGTGATGAAGGGGGTGACGCAATGGCTGCGCGGCTGGAAGGCGCGCGGCTGGAAAACCGCGGCGAAACAGCCGGTGAAGAACGTCGACCTGTGGCAGCGCCTGGACGCCGCGCTGGCGCCGCACCGCGTCACCTGGACCTGGGTGAAGGGCCACGACGGCCACCCCGAGAACGAACGCTGCGACGCCCTCGCCCGCGCGGCGATTCCGCGTTCCGCCAAACCCAAACCCTGATCCTTGCCCCGGCGCGCCCCCTCAAGTAGGGTGCTGGGGAACCGACCGCGAAGGGAGACCCATGTCCGCGCCCGCCTCCGAACCGGGATACCTCACCGGGCAATGCCTCGTGGCGATGCCGGCGATGCAGGATCCGCGCTTCGAGCACGCGGTAGTCTACCTGTGCGCGCACTCGCCCGAGGGCGCGATGGGCATCGTGCTCAACCGCGAACTGCCCGACATGCCGCTGTCGAAGCTGATGGAACAGCTCAACATTCCGCTGACCCCGGCGTGCGTCGACATGCCGGTGCACTTCGGCGGTCCGGTCGAACCGGGGCGCGGCTTCGTGCTGCATTCGTCCGACTTCATGACGGATTCGAGCATGCTGGTGGACAGCCGCCGGGCGCTCACCGCCACCCTCGACATCCTGCGCGCGGTGGCGGAAGGCCGCGGCCCGCGCCAGTGCCTGATGGCGCTCGGCTACTCCGGCTGGGGCGCGGGCCAGCTCGACGCCGAGCTGCGCGACAACGCCTGGCTGGTGGTGTCCGCCGACGATGTCCTGCTGTTCGGCCAGGACAACCCGAAGAAGTGGCAGCGCGCGATCGCCAAGCTCGGCATCGACCCCGCCAAGCTCTCCTCCACCGCAGGCAACGCCTGAGGCCCGCGCGATGCCGGGCATCCACGACCTCTGGATCTTCGTCCTCGCCGGGCTCGCCCTCAACCTCACGCCGGGGCCGGACACCGCCTACGTCATCGGCCGCAGCCTCCGCTCGGGCGCACGCGCGGGCGTGGTCGCCGCGCTCGGCATCGGCGCGGGCTGCCTCGTCCACATCGCCGCCGCCGCGCTCGGCGTCTCGGCGCTGATCGCCGCATCCGCCGCCGCGTTCGCCGCGATGAAGCTGATCGGCGCCGCCTATCTCGTCTACCTCGGCCTGCGCATGGCGTTCGCCGCCGGGACCGCCGCCGCTCCGGCCGCGCCGCTCCCCACCCGTCCGGTGTTCTGGCAGGGGTTCCTCACCAACGTCCTCAACCCCAAGGTCGCGCTGTTCTTCCTCGCCTTCCTGCCGCAGTTCATCGACGCCGATGCGCCGACCAAGCCGCTGGCGTTCCTCGCGCTCGGGCTGATCTTCAACGTCAACGGCACGCTCTGGAACGTCTGCGTGGCGCTGTTCGCCGCACGCGCCGGGCGCTTCGCGAACGACCGCCTGCGGCGCTGGAGCGACCGCGCCCTCGGCGCGCTGTTCGTCGGTCTCGGCATCCGCCTCGCCCTGACGCAACGCCCATGAACGCCTCATGTCGCTGCTGATTTCCCTCGCCGGACTGCCGGGAACCGGAAAATCCACCCTCGCCCGCGCCCTCGCCGCCCGCATCGGCGCGATGTGGCTGCGCATCGACTCGATCGAACAGGCGATCCGCGCCAGCGGCGTGGTGCCGGGTTCCCTCGACGACGCCGGATACCGCGCCGCCTGCGCCGTGGCCGAGGACAACCTCCGCCTCGGCCGCACGGTGATCGCGGACTGCGTGAACCCCTGGCCGCAGTCCCGCGACGTCTGGCGCGACGCGGGCCTGCGCGCCGGAGCGCGGGTGGTGGAAATCGAGGTGATCTGTTCCGACGCCGCCGAACACCGCCGCCGCGTCGAGAGCCGGAGCGCCGAGGTGCCCGGCCTCGTGCCGCCGGACTGGGCGGCGGTGACGGCGCGCGACTACCGGCCCTGGAACCGCCCCCGCGCGGTGGTCGACACCGCCGGGCGCACGGTCCCGGCGTGCGTCGCCGAGATCGCGGCGCACCTCAATCCCTGAGCGCCTCGACCGGCGGCGCGCGGAAGGCCCGCCACGCCGGAATCGCGGCGAACGCGGCGGCGGCGGCCAGCAGCGCGAGCGCCACGGCGGCATCGGCGGGCGCGAACGCCACCGGCAGGCTCACCCCGCGCTCGGCGGCGAAGCGCGCCGCGAGACCGCGGGCGGCGGCATAGCCGAGCGCGTGGCCGAGCGCGAGCCCGACGACCACCAGCGCCATCAGTTCCCCCCACACCAGCGCGAACACCGCGCCGCGCGGTGCGCCGAACGCCCGCAGCGCGCCGATCTGGCGGCGGCGCTGGCCGACGTGCACCACCGCCACCAGCACCAGCGCGGCCGCCACCAGCGCCTGCGCCCCGGCAGCGATCGCGGCGAGCACCGCGCGGGCGTCGCCGAGGGTGGCGTAGAGCGCGGTCAGCACCTCGGCGGGAAACACCGCGAGGGTGCCGCCGTCGCGATAGTCGCGGCGCAGGGTGTAGGCGTCGGCCACCGATTTCGGCTTCACCAGGATCGCGGGCACGCCGGGCGCTTCGTCCCAGTCCGCGTCGAGCGGCGCGTCGGCGTCGAAGCCGCCGTGGGGCGCGTGCGCGTCGTGGTCGTCGTGCTCCTCATGTTCGTCGTGGTGGCCGCCGAGGCCGTGAACGTGCCAGACCGCCTGGATCGGCACCAGGATCGCGGTGTCCCACGCGGTGCCGGTGGGCGCGAGGCGGCCGACCACGGTATAGGCGACGTCGGTGTGGCGGTGCCCGCCCGCGCCCGCGAGGCCGTGGGTGGGCGTCAGCGTCTCGCCCAACGCGACCGGAGCGGCGGCGCCCGCCACCGCCTCGCCCTCGGCGGCGAAGGTGCGGCCCGCGGCAAACCCCCGCGCGGTTTCGGCGATCAGGGTCGGCGTCACCCCCACCACCGGCGACCCGCCCACCGAATCGCCGAACCCGACCGGCGACGCCCAGGCGACGCGCGGATCGGCGGCGAGCCTGGCCAGCACCGCGCCCGGCACCAGCGGCAGCGGCGCGGGGTCGAGGAACACCGACGACAGCACCAGTTGCGTGGCGCTGCCGGGCGCGCCGACGACGAGATCGAACTTCGCCGCCGCGCGCGCCGAGCCGAGGCGCAGGCCGCGCTCGACCAGCGTCACGCCGACGCCGAGGCCGACCGCGAGCGCCACCAGCAGCGAAACCGTGAACGCCCCCGCCCACAGGCGGCGGAGGTCGGCGAGAATGAAGCGGATCATGCCGCGTCTCCCTCGTCGGCGACGATGCGGCCGCGCTCCAGCGCGATCCGCCGTCCGGCGCGACCGCGCACCCGCGGGTCGTGGGAGACGACGATCACGGTCGCGCCCGCCGCGAGGTCGAACAGGAGATCGGCAACCGCCGCGCCCGCGGCGGCGTCGAGGCTGGCGGTGGGTTCGTCGGCGACCACCAGCGGCGGCGACCGCAGCAGCGCCCGCGCCACCGCGACCCGCTGCATCTCGCCGCGCGACAGGGTCTCGACCCGCTGTTCCGGCCGCGCGAGGCCGACGGCGCGGAGAAGATCGCCCGCGCGGGCGGCGAGCGCCGCGGTGGCGGCGCGGGCGAGGCGGGTGGGCAGCATCACGTTGTCGAACGCGGAGAGGCCGGGAAACAGGTGGAAATCCTGCATCACCAGGCCGACGGTCGCGCCGCGCCAGCGGTCGCGCGCGCCTTCGCCCATCGCCGAAAGCTCCGCGCCGTTCCAGGCGACGCGCCCGGCGGTCGGCCGCGCAAGGCCGGTGACGACGTTGACGAAGGTGCTCTTGCCCGAGCCCGACGGCCCGCCGACCGCGAGCCGAGCCCCGGGCGCGAGCGACAGCCGCGGAATCGCGAGCGCCGGTTCGGCGAGCCCGGCGAACCCGACTTCGAGATTTGCGATTTCGAGCATCACGCCACCTCGTAACGCGCCTCACGCAGGCGCAGCAGGCTGAGAAATCCGGTCTCGGGATCGGTCCAGGAGCCCATCTCCAGCCGCCCGTCGACGGCGATGATCCGGCTCGGCTGCACGAAGGTTTGGGTGCGCGCGAGGTAGACGACGACGATGTTGGCGGGCCAGTCGGCATCCGACGAGCAGAACGGGCAGAGCGCCATCGGCGTCTCGGTGAGGACGAAGAAGTTCGCCTCCGCCTTCAGCGGCGGCGCCATGAAGCCCAGCATCGTCACCCGCTTGCCCGCCAGCGCCTCGACCTTGTCGGAAAACTCCATGCCGAGCACGCCGACCTTGGCGTAAAGCTCGGAGAAGCGCAGCACCGGCTCCGCCGCGCGGGCGGATCCGGCGGCCAGCGGCAGCGCGCCGAGCCACCCGAGGGCGGCCCGGCGCGTCAGCTCAGTTCGCGGGCGCGAGGGCGAAGACATCGGCGAGCACCTTGTAGACGTCGCTCTGCTCCATGTAGCCCTTGAAGCCCTCCGCCCCCGGACCGGCGGCCTGGAGCACCACGTCGTCGACCGCGTGCACCGCGGTGCTCTCGTCCTTCGGCAGGTTGCCCTCGCGCAAGACCGCGCCGGGCACGTCCTTGTAGGCCTGGTTGGCGACGTATTCGCCCTTCTCGTTCTTCACCGCCGGAGTGAAGGGCGCATCCAGCTTCGGCCGGAAGGTTTCGTAATGGTCCGGGAAGTTGTTGGCGAAGATCGCGAGACGGCGCGACACGTCGACCCGGTCGGGATAGCCGTCGCGGTTCCTGTCCTCGTAGTTGGGGAAGCCCGCGTCGTCGTACACCCCGACCTTCTGGCGCATCTCCTCGCCCGGCTTGTCGTCGTCGACGGTGCCGATCACCGAAACCCCGTGGGTATGGTCGCCGGTGACGACGATCAGGGTGTCCGGGTGCTTCGCCTGGAAGGCGCGGGCGACGCCCACCGCCTTGTCGAACTCGATGGTATCGACGATCGCGCGCTCCCAGTCCATCGGGTGCGACTGCTTGTCGATCGACGCCCCCTCGACCATCAGGAAGAAGCCGTCCGGATCCTGCGACAGGCGATCGAGCGCCGCCTGCGTCATCTCTACGAGACCGGGCTGGTCGGGGAACTTCGGCACCGTGCCCTTCTTGAGGAACAGGCGGTCGAGGGTGACGTCCATGTTGTCGGGATGGAACAGGCCGAGAAGCTTGCCCGACTTCGGCGCGGCCTTGAGTTCGGCGGCGCTGGTGACGAGCGCGTACCCCGCGTCCTTGAACAGCGCGACGTAGTCCTTGTCGTCCTTGCGCTTCGAACCGGGGACGTCCTTCCTGAGGAAATAGGCGGAGCCGCCGCCCAGCATCACCTCGGGGCGGACCGCGTAGAACATTCCGACGATGTCGGCCTTGTCGCTGCGCTTGCGGGTGTGGGCGACCACCGCCGCCGGGGTGGCGTCTTCCAGCTCCGAGGTGGTGACGACGCCGACCGCCTTGCCGCCGGTGCGGCGCAGCGCCTCGGCGATGGTCTCGACCTTGGGATCGTCCTGGGTCGCGGGGGTGCGGTCGGCATAGACGCCGAGGGCGTTCACCCGGCTCTTGTGACCGGTCATGTAGGCCGACATGGTGTTGGCGGAATCGGTGGCGATCGAGTGGGTCGAGGAGGTGCCGACGAACGCCATATGGTCGAGATCGTCCATCGCCAGGCGGCCGTCCGCCTTGCCCTCGGTCATGCCCTTGCTCATGATCCGCGCGGCGGTGCGGTGCGCCACCGAGAGGCCGTCGCCGAGCAGGAAGATCACGTTCTTCGCCTTCGGCCGCGCGGCGGTGCCGTAGACCTCCCAGGTCACCGACCGGGTCTCGTCGCCCGCCTTCGCCACCAGGGTATAGCGGCCGGGCGCGGCGATCTTGGCGCCGCGCACGATCAGCGCCGAGCCGAGCGTCTTGCCCGCCTTGTCCTTCTCCTCGCCGACGAACGCGGCGGCGCCGCCGAGCGCGGCGAGGCCGTCCTTGCCGTTGACGGTGATCTTGACCGCGTCGGACGGAACGACGCCCGAGAACTCGACCTTGAAGTCGAACGGCGACCCCGCGAGGATCGTCGCCCGGTCGAGCGGGTAGACGGTCGCGGCGCGCGCCGCGCCGGACAGCATCGTGGTCGCCGCGAGAACCGCGAACAGCATGCGCATCTTCAGCCTCTTATGGACGTTGGAGAACCCGGCGATCCTAGCCGCGCGGCGCGCGGCGATGCGTGACAGTTGCGTGATTCCGGCGAGCCGCTTGCGTGGCGGAGGAGCCGCCGAGTCGCATGCCCGCGCACCGCATACCGGGATACGCACCGACCCGCCGCGCCGCGACCGCCGCGCCGCCGCCGGAGCTTCTCCCTCGAATCGTTCGCGAATTTCCGCCGACACGGCGGCAGGCGTCGCACGCTCTGGTTTCGGCCCGGGGTTTCGGTTATGGGATCGGTGCGGAGCCGCGGGGGGCGGCGCCGCTTCAGCCGGAGACTGTGCGATGGAGAGCGCCTCGACCCCGCGCGCCACCAGCGGGGACGTATTCCTGATGGTGTCGCGCGTCGGCCTCGGTTTCGTATTCCTGTATGCGGGCGCCCTGAAGGGCTTCGACCTCGCCGGCGCGACCGCCGAGATCCAGGCCCTCGGCGTGCCGTTCGCGCGACCGGCGGCGGCGTTCGCCGCCCTGATCCAGATCGTCGGCGGCAGCGGCGTGATCCTCGGCTGGCGGGTCGGCGCGGCCGCCACCGCCCTCGCCGTCCTCACCGCCGCGGCGATCCTCGCCGGACACTCCGGCTGGATGCTCGACTTCCCCGGCGCTCCCGCCCTGCCTCACGCCCTGGTGACCGGCGGCTTCGCCGCCCTCGCCCTGCACGGGCCCGGCCGTCTGAGCTTCGACGCGGCGGCGACGCGGCCGGGTTGAGGACGCTCAAGACATCCGGCGCGGCGGCCGCAGCAGCAGCAACAGGGGCGCGGCGGCGATCGTCATCCACATCATGATGGTGAAGTCGCCGAGGTAGGCGATCGTGAGCGCCTGTTCGGTGACCTCGGCGTTGAGCGCGATCACCCCGGCGGGCGTGTGGAGGCTCCACGCCTCCGGCAGCCACGGCGCGGCGAGTTCGGGGCGGAACGGCGTGATCGTCGCGGCGAGCCCGGCGTGCACCGTCTGGGTGGTGCGCGCGAGCAGGAAGGTCATCACCGAAATCCCGATCGACGAGCCGATGTTGCGCATCAGGCTGAACATCGCCGTGCCCTCGGCGCGGAACCGCGGCGCGAGGGTGGAAAAGGCGGTGGTCGAGAGCGGCACGAACACCAGCCCGAGGCCGAGGCCCTGGATCACCCCGGTGCGGACCAGCGTCGCCATCGTCACGTCGGGGGTGAAGCCCGACATCTCCCACAGCGACGCGGCCACCAGCGACAGTCCGCAGAGGATCAGCAGGCGGGTGTCGACGCGGCCGATCAGCCGCCCCACCGCCATCATCGAGATCATCGTCCCCACCCCGCGCGGTGCGAGCGCCAGGCCGGTGGTGAGCACCGGGTAGCCCATCAGCCGTTGCAGGAACGGCGGCAGCAGCGACAGCGTCGCCAGCAGGATCACGCCGATGATGAAGATCAGCACCAGCCCGACCGCGAGATTGCGGTCCCGGAACAGCGCCGGTTCGATGAACGGCTTGTCGGCGGTGAACATGTGGACGAGGAAGAGATAGAGCCCGAGCGCGGCGAGCACCGCCTCGGCGACGATCTCGGGGGAGGAGAACCAGTCGCGGTTCTCGCCGCGGTCGAGCATCATCTGCAGCGCGCCGATGGCGAGCGACAGCAGCGCGAAGCCGAACACGTCGAAGCGGCGTCCGAGATCCTTCGCCGTCTCGGGCAGAACCAGCAGGATCCCCGCCAGCGCCAGCACGCCGAACGGCAGGTTGACGTAGAACACCCAGCGCCAGTCGTAGGTTTCGGTGAGCCAGCCGCCGAGGGTCGGCCCGAGGATCGGCCCGAGCATCACGCCGACGCCCCACACCGCCATCGCCGAACCGTGCTTCTCGCGCGGATAGGTATCCAGCAGCACCGCCTGGGAGAGCGGCACCAGCGACGCGCCGAACACCCCCTGCAACAGGCGGAACGTCACCATCTGCCCGAGCGACGCCGCCGCGCCGCACAGCATCGACGCCACCGTGAACCCCGCCACCGCCACCGCGAACACCCGCTTGCGGCCGAACCGCGCGGCGAGGATGCCGGTCGGCGGGGTCATGATCGCGGCGGCGACGATATAGGAGGTGAGCACCCAGGAGACCTGCTCCTGGGTGGCGGCGAGGCCGCCCTGCATATAGGGCAGCGCGACGTTGGCGATGGTGGTGTCGAGCGCCTGCATGATCGTCGCCAGCATCACCGAAACGGTGATCAGACCGGCGCGGACGCCATCGGCCTGCGCGCTCATTTGTCGGCGGCGAGGGCGCTGCGGGTCGGCGCGCCCGCGAGCGCGGCGGCGAGCGGACGCACGTGGCCGGTGTCGATCTCGACCTCCGCGCTCATCCCCGCCCGCAGCGCGGGCGCGCCGGGCTGGGCGTCGATGGCGATGCGTACCGGGATGCGCTGCACCACCTTGACCCAGTTGCCGGTGGTGTTCTGCGCCGGGATCACCGAGAACTCCGCGCCGCTCGCCGGGCTGATGCTGTCGACGCGGCCGGTCCAGGCGCGGTCGGGATAGGTGTCCACCGCGATCGTCACCGGCTGCCCGGCGGCGACGTGGGTGAGGTCGGTTTCCTTGAAGTTGGCGTCGATCCACAGGCGGCGGTCGGAGACCAGCGCCATCACCGCGCCATCCGCGTCCACCCACGCGCCCGGCTTCGGCACCTGGCTGGCGACGCCGTCGAACGGCGCGCGCACCACCGTATGGTCGAGGTCGAGCGCCGCCTGGTCGCGCACCGCGCGCGCGGCGCGGGTGAGCGGGTGGTCGTCCACCGCCACCTCGGGGTCCCCGCCGAGCTGCGCGGCGATCTGCGCCAGCTCCTGCTCGGCGACGCGGATCCGCCGGTTGGCGACGTCGAGTTCGGTGCGGGCGGAATCGAGGGTGCTGGCGGACACCGTGTTGGAGCGGATCAGCGCCGCCTTGCGCTCGTACTCCTTCGCCGCCAGCGCCGCGGAGGATCTGGCGAGCGCGATCTCCTCGGTCTTCTGGCGGTATTCGCCCTTGAGGCTGGCGACGGTGTGGCGCGCCTCGGCGAGATCGGCCTCGGCCTTGGCGAGCGCGATGCGATAGGGCGCGTCGTCGAGGCGGAACAGCGCCGTTCCCGCCGCCACCCGCTGGTTCTCGGCGACATCGACGGCGACGATCCGCCCCTTCACCTCGGGGGCGAGAACCACCTTGTCGGCCTTGACGTAGGCGTTGTCGGTGGCGACGGTGCGGCCGCCGACGATATAGAAACCGGCCGCGACGACCGCGACCGCAAGCGGCCCCGCGATCAGGAGGACGGCGCGGAGCTTGCGTTTGCTGAGACTCATGAAAATCACTCTTCGGCCGTCGGCGACGGCCCGGTTTCGGAATGGCAACCCGCCTCGGCGCAGAGCGCCGCCTTGATCCGCGCGAGGTCGGCGGCGAGCGCGGCCCGCGCCGCGGGGGCGAACCCGGCGAGCGCGGTGTCCCACAGCGCGTCGGCGATGCGGCGCATCTCGGCGATCAACGGATCCGCCGCCGGGGCGAGGGCGAGCCGCACGGCGCGGCGGTCGTCCGGGTCCGGGCGGCGGGCGACGAGGCCCATCGACTCCAGCCGGTCGATCTGGCGCACCAGGGTCATCGGCTGGATTTCGAGAATCTCGGCGAGCTTCACCTGGCTCAGCCCCTCGCGCTGCGACAGCGCCGCGAGCACCCGCCACTGCGCGAGCGACAGGCCGAGCGACGCGGCGCGGCGGTTGAACGCGTGCCGCGACAGGCGGGCGATGTCGCTGAACAGAAAGCCGATGGACTCGCGCGGCGGCATGGGATCCTCTGTCGGACGAGATGGTAAGCTTTACTTATTATATCCCCGGCATACTTGCAAGCCGCGCCCGCACCCTCAGAACGGCAGCGGCGCGTTGTCCACCACCTCCTTCATCACGAAGAAAGTCCTGGTCTGCCGCACCCCCGGCAGGGCGATCAGACGGGTGCCATGCAGATGGTTGAAGTCCGCCATGTCGGAAACGCGGATCTTCAGGAAGTAGTCGAAATCCCCCGCCACCAGATGGCAGTCGAGCACGAAGGGGAGCGCCGCCGCGGCCTTCTCGAACGCGGCGAAGCTCTCCGGCGTCGAGCGGTCGAGCACCACGCCGACGATCACCAGAGCGCCGCGATCCACCGCCCGCGGCGACACCATCGCCCGAACCCCCGACACGCAGCCCTCCGCGAACAGCCGCTGGGTGCGACGGTGGCAGGTGGCGGGACTGACGTCGACCAGCTTCGCGAGATCGGCGTTGGCGAGACGGCCGTTTTCCTGCAGCGCGCGGAGAATCTTCAGATCGATGCGGTCGAGTTCGACGGGCGTGGAAGACTCTTTCATATTTTTCCGATCCATTTGCCGTTTTCCCGCATCATCTCCAGAATTTCCTCGAATTTCGAGAAAATTCCTCCGTGAGTTCGAGAGCACCTTTCATCCGGCATCTGCTAGCGTTTCCGGGCTCGTTCCCCAACCCGGAGCCCTTCGATGAACCTCGAGAAATTCCCGCGCCACCCCCTCACCTTCGGCCCGACGCCGATCGAGAAGCTCGCCCGCCTCTCCGAACACCTCGGCGGCGGCGTCGAGATCTACGCCAAGCGCGAGGACTGCAACTCCGGCCTCGCCTTCGGCGGCAACAAGCTGCGCAAGCTCGAATACATCGTCCCCGATGCGATCGCCTCGGGCGCCGACACCCTGGTGTCGATCGGCGGCGTGCAGTCCAACCACACCCGCATGGTCGCCGCGGTCGCCGCCAAGATCGGCTTCAAGTGCCGCCTCGTGCAGGAAGCCTGGGTGCCGCACGAAGACGCGGTCTACGACCGGGTCGGCAACATCCTTCTCTCGCGCATCATGGGCGCCGACGTGCGCCTCTGCGACGAAGGCTTCGACATCGGCATCCGCCAGAGCTGGGAGGACGCGCTCGCCGAGGTGAAGGCGGCGGGCGGCAAACCCTATCCGATCCCGGCCGGCGCCTCGGTCCACAAGTACGGCGGCCTCGGCTACGTCGGCTTCGCCGAAGAGGTCCGCGCGCAGGAAAAGGCCCAGGGGTTCGCCTTCGACTACGTCGTCGTCTGCACCGTCACCGGCTCCACCCACGCGGGCATGCTCGTCGGCTTCGCCGCCGACGGCCGGGCGCGCAAGGTGATCGGCATCGACGCCTCGTTCACCCCGGAGCAGACCAAGGCGCAGGTGCTCGAAATCGCGCAGCGCACCGCCGACCTCGTCGAACTCGGCCAACCGATCGTCGCCGACGACGTGGTGCTGATCGAGGACTACGCCTACCCCCACTACGGCGTCCCCTCCGCCGAAACCAAGGCGGCGATCCGCCTCACCGCCCGCCTCGAAGGGATGATCACCGACCCGGTCTACGAAGGCAAATCGATGCAGGGCCTGATCGACCTCGTCGGCAAGGGCTACTTCCCCAAGGGCAGCAAAATTCTCTACGCCCACCTCGGCGGCGCCCCCGCGCTGAACGGCTACGCCTACGCCTTCCGCAACGGCTGACGCTCCGGAGGCGGACGCAAGACCGGGGCGCTGCCCCGCACCCCGCCGGGGGATCTCGATCCCCCGGCCCCGCTCACCTTCAAAGCCAAAGGGCCTCCCGTGCGGAGGCCCTTTGGCTTTGAAAACGAATGGGATCCAAGGGCCCGAGGCCTTTGGCGGGTCCAGGGCGGAGCCCCGGTCCTGCGTCCGCCTCAGAACGCGAACCGGCGCGCGAGAGCGGCGTCGGATTCGAGGTGGTCGAGCGGACCGACGGCGGCGGTGGTGATCGGCGACTTGAGCACGCGCTCGGTGATGCGGCGGACGGCGTCGAGGTCGACGGCGTCGATACGCGCGATGGTGTCCTCGGCCGAGAGCGGCTCGCCGAAGATCATCAGCTGGCGGGCGCGGTGTTCGCAGCGCGACGACGTGCTTTCCATGCCCATGATGGTGGAGGCGCGGAGCTGGGCGCGGGCGCGGGCGACCTCGGCCTCGGTGAGGGTCGAGGACAGTTTCGCGCACTCGTCGGCGACCACCGCGACCATCTCGGGGATGTCCTCCGGGCTGGTTCCGGCATAGATGGTGAACATCCCGGTATCGACGTAGGAGGAGGCGTAGGCGTAGATGGAATACGCGAGGCCGCGCTGCTCCCGCACCTCCTGGAACAGCCGCGACGACATGCCGCCGCCGAACAGGGCGGACATCACCGCGAGGGCGTAGTAGTCGTCGTCCTGATAGGAGACGCCCTCGAAGCCGAGCACGAGGTGGGTCTGTTCGAGATCGCGCTCCTCGCGATAGTGGCCGCCCGCATAGGTCGCCCGGGCGTCGGCGGCGGCGGAGGGCTGCGGCGAAATGCCGCCGAAGGTCTCCTGCACGAGATCGAGGAAGCGCGCGTGGTCGAGCCCGCCCGCGGCGGAGACGACGATCTGCGGCGCGGTGTAGCCCGCGCGCATGAAGTCGAAGATCGTCTCGCGGCTGAGCCCGCGCACGATCTCGGCGGTGCCGAGCACCGGGCGGCCGATCGCCTGATCCGGATAGGCGGTCTGCTGGAACCAGTCGAAGATGATGTCGTCGGGCGTGTCGATCGCCTGGCCGATCTCCTGCACCACCACCTGACGCTCGCGGTCGAGCTCCACCGGGTCGAGCGTCGAATGCTGGAGGATGTCGCCGACGATATCGACGGCGAGCGGCAGGTCGTCCTTCAGCACCTTGGCGTAATAGGCGGTGGTCTCGCGCGAGGTGTAGGCGTTGATGTGGCCGCCCACCGCCTCGATCTCCTCGGCGATGGCGCGCGCGGTGCGGCGCTCGGTGCCCTTGAACGCCATGTGTTCGAGGAGGTGGGAGACGCCGTTGAGGTGCGCGGGCTCGGAGCGCGCGCCGACGCCGACCCAGGCGCCGATCGACACCGTGTCCATGCCGGGCATCTCGTCGGAGACGACGCGCAGCCCGTTGTCGAGAGTCGTGACTTTCACCGCCATTCAGCGACCTCCGGCGGCGCGGCTGCGCGCCAGCACGTAATCTTCGACGGTCTTGAGATCGTTGGGCAGGATGGTGAGACGCTCGGATCGCTCCATCAGGTCGGCGAGGCGCGGCGGCAGCTTCGGCGCGACGCCGCAGGCTTCCTCGACCGCCTGGCCGAACTTCGCCGGGTGGGCGGTGGCAAGCGCCACCACCGGCACGCCCGGGGTCTTCGCCCGCGCCCGCGCGGCGGCGACGCCGATCGCCGAGTGCGGATCGAGGATCTCGCCGGTGGCTTGGTATTCGGCGCGGATCGCCGCCTTGGTCTTGGCGTCGTCGAGGGCGAGCGCCGAGAACACCGCGCGGCTGCGCGCCAACACCTCGGGCGAAACCTCGAACCGGCCGGACTGGCGGAAGCGGTTCATCGCGGTGCGCACCGCACCGCCGTCGCGACCGAGCATGTCGAACAGCAGGCGTTCGAAGTTGGAAGAGATCTGGATGTCCATCGACGGGCTGATGGTCGGCACCACCTCGCTCATCGCCATTTCGCCGGAGGCGAAGAAGCGGGTGAGGATGTCGTTACGGTTGGAGCCGACGATCAGCTGCTCGATCGGCAGGCCCATGGTCTTCGCCACGTAGCCCGCGAAGATGTTGCCGAAGTTGCCGGTCGGCACGGAGAAGCCGACGGCGCGGTCGGGCGCGCCGAGGCGCAGCGCCGCCCACACGTAATAGACCACCTGCGCCAGCACCCGCGCCCAATTGATCGAATTCACGGCGGAGAGGGAAACGCGGTCGCGGAACGGCGCGTCGGCGAACATCGCCTTCACCAGATCCTGGCAGTCGTCGAAGGTGCCCTTGATCGCGATGTTGAAGACGTTCTGCGCCGATACCGTGGTCATCTGGCGGCGCTGCACCTCGGAGACGCGCCCCGCCGGATGGAGGATGAAGATGTCGATCGCCTCGCGGTCGCGGCACGCCTCGATCGCCGCCGAGCCGGTGTCGCCCGAGGTCGCGCCGACGATGGTGATGCGCTTCTGCCGCTTCGCCAGCAGATTGTCGAACAGGCGGCCGAGCACCTGCATCGCCATGTCCTTGAAGGCGAGGGTCGGGCCGTGGAACAGCTCCATCACCCAGAGGTCGGTGTCGAACTGCCTGAGCGGCGCGACCGCCGCGTGGTCGAACCCGGCGTAGGCGGCGTGGGTGATCTCGGCGAGCTCGGCGTCGGTGAGGGTGCCGGAAACGAACGGCTTCATCACCGCGGCGGCGAGGTCGGGATACGGCAGGGTCCGCCATGCGTCCCAGGTGGCGACGTCGATCACCGGCACCGCCTGCGGCACGTAGAGGCCGCCGTCGGCCGCCAGACCGGCGAGGAGCACGTCGTCGAAGGAGAGAACCGGGGCCTCGCCCCGCGTACTGATGTAGCGCACGCTGTGCCTTCCCGCTCAGAATCGTTCCGCCCGTCCGCGGGCGCAGCCCACCGATATAACCGGCATGGCCGCAAACCACAAGAATAAGGCTGCGGCTCAGGGCCGCCTGAGCGGCTCGATCTGCTCCTCCAGGGTTTCCTTCTTGTCTTCGAGGAAGCGTTCGAGTGCGCGGATCTGCTTGTCGAGCGAGCGGATGTTCTCGAACTTGCGGGCGCGGCGCTTCGCGCGCGCCTTGCGCCACGAGAGGCGGAGCGGAATCTCCATCGCCGTCATCAGCAGCCCGGCGCCGGCGGCGAGCGAGGCGACCGCGGCGAGGGTGCGGTCCACCCGCCCCCACGCCACCGCCGCGCCGAAGAACCCGAGGGTGACGAGGCACGCGCCGAGGGTCATCGCGATGCGGTTGCCCACGCCCTTGCGCTTCGTCACCTCCGCCTCGGCGTCGCGGATCGCGTTGGCGATCTCGACCGCGGCGATATCCTGCCACTGGCGGAAGGACAGCCCCGGGCGGCCCGACTTGGTGCGCAGGCTGGTTTCGTTGCGGCCCTCGCGGATCGCCTGTTCGAGAATCCGGACGACGATCTGCGCCCGGTCTTCCGGCGTCGGCGCGGTCATGACAGATACCGCGCCGCGAGGTGGGCCTTGAACGCCGCCGCGTCGAGCGGCTTGCCGGTGGCGCGGCGGAGGATCTCGGAGGTCGGCAGCAGCGACGCCCGGGCGTGGACGTTCGCGCGCATCCAGCCGAGCAGGGGCGCGAAATCGCCGCGCGCGAGCGCGTCTTCGAGCCCCGGCGTCGCCGCCCGGGCGGCGGCGAACAGCTGCGCCGCGGTCATCGCGCCCAAGGTGTAGGTGGGGAAATAGCCCCATGCGCCGTCGTACCAGTGGATGTCCTGCAAACAGCCGAGGCGATCGTCGGGCGGCGTCACGCCGAGCAGCTCCCGCATGCCCTGGTTCCACGCGCCCGGCAGGTCGGCGAGCGGCAGGTCGCCCGCGATCATCGCCCGCTCCAGGCGGTAGCGCAGGATCACGTGCGCCGGATAGGTCACCTCGTCGGCGTCGACGCGGATGAAGCCGCGCGAGACCCGCTGCGCCAGGGCGGCGAAGTTCTCGACCGACCACGCCGGGCCCGCGCCGCCGAACGCCTCGGCCAGAACCGGCGCGAGCCAGGAGAGAAAGGCGCGGCCGCGGCCCGCCTGCATCTCCATCGTCAACGACTGGCTCTCGTGCAGGCTCATGCCGCGCGCGGCCCCGGCGGGCTGGCCGCGCCACGCCTCCGGCAAGCCGCGTTCGTAAAGCGCGTGGCCGGTTTCGTGAATCACCCCGAACACCCCGGTGAAGGCGTCGCCCTCGTCGTAGCGGGTGGTGAGGCGGACGTCGTCGGCGATGCCGCCGCAGAACGGGTGCGCGCTCTCGTCGAGGCGGCCGTGATCGAACTCGAAGCCCATCGCCGTCATCACCCGCCGCACCATCGCGCGCTGGGTGGCGGCGGGGAAGCGCCCGGGCAGCGGCAGCGGCGCGGGCCGCGCCGCCTGGCGCGCCAGCACCTCGTCGAGGAAGCCGGGCAGGAACGCCGCGAGATCGGCGAACGTCGCGTCGATCTCGGCCGACTTGCCGCCCGGCTCGTAGCCGTCCAGCAGCGCGTCGTAGGGCGAGACGCCGAGAGCCTCCGCCTTCGCCGCCGCCTCCTCGCGCACCAGCTTCAGCAGCGTTTCGAGGCGCGGCAGCACCGCGCGGAAATCCGCCGCCGGGCGCGCCGTCCGCCACGCCATTTCGCAGGCCGCCCCGGCGCGGGCGAGCGCGGCGACGAGATCGGCGGGCACCGCCGCGGCATGCACCCACGCGTGCCGCATCTCGGCGAGGTTCGCGCGGTCGTCGGCGCCCAGGTCCTCGGCCGCGGCGGCCTCCAGCAGTTCGGGCAGTTCGGGCGCGGCGAGAATCTCGTGCGCCAGGGTCTCCAGCACCGCCACCTGTTCGGCGCGCGCGTCGGCGCCGCCGGTCGGCATCATCGCCGCCCGGTCCCATTGCAGGGTCGCGAGCGCGCCCTCGATCGCCGACCGCTTGTGGAAACGCGCCTTCAGGTCCGAATACGCCGACATGCTCGCCCTTCTTGTTTTTTCCCGCCGCCGCCCCGATGATTCGGAGAGGCCGCAAACGTCCAGCATCCTACCGGAGGAGAACACATGTCCGCAAAACCGAAGTTCGCCGTCGTCCTGTCCGGCTGCGGCGTCTACGACGGATCCGAGATTCACGAGGCGGTGCTGACCCTCCTGGCGATCGACCGCCGGGGCGCCAGCTATCAGTGCTTCGCGCCCGACGTCGGCCAGTTCCACGTCATCAACCATGCGGTCGGCGCGCCCTCCGACGAGGCGCGCAACGTGCTGGTCGAATCCGCGCGCATCGCCCGCGGGGCGATCCTGCCGCTGTCGGGCTACAAGCCCGCCGACTACGACGCGCTGGTGTTCCCGGGCGGCTTCGGCGCGGCCAAGAATCTCTGCACCTTCGCGGTCGACGGCCCCAACTGCTCGGTCAACCCGGATACCGAGGCGGCGATCGTCTCCACCCACGCGGCGAAGAAGCCGATCGTCGCGCTGTGCATCGCCCCGGCGCTGGTGGCGAGGGTGCTGGGCAAGGTGGAGGTGACGATCGGCAACGATCAGGCCACCGCCGAGGCGCTGGCGGCGATGGGCGCCAGGCACGCCGAACGCACCCACGGCGAAACCTGCGTCGACGCCGCCAACAGGATCGTCTCCAGTCCGTGCTATATGCTCAACGCCTCGGTGAGCCAGATCGCCGACGGCGCGGACGCGGCGATCGCGGCGGCGATCGACCTGATGTAGGGCAAGGGGCGGCCGCGGCCGCCCCGTTCCTCACTCCGGCGGCGCTTCGCCCGGCGGTTGCTGCTGCGCGAGGCGGCGGGCGATCTTGCGGTGGTTGTAGAACCCCGCCACCAGCGAGCCCACCGCCAGCACCAGCAGCGCCACCGCGATCGGCCGGGTGAGGATGATGCCGAAATCGCCGCCCGAAACCACCAGCGAGCGCCGGAGGTTGGCTTCCGCCATCGGCCCGAGGAT
Source organism: uncultured Alphaproteobacteria bacterium (assembly GCA_900079695.1). Lineage (NCBI taxonomy): Bacteria > Pseudomonadati > Pseudomonadota > Alphaproteobacteria > uncultured Alphaproteobacteria bacterium. Next base: position 3,583,157 of record LT599022.1, on the reverse strand, counting down.
CAGCGCCAGCAGGATCGGCGACAGCGGGAAGTCGTGCTTCTGCAGGAAGTATCCGCCGACGCCGCAGCCGAGCATGAAGTAGACGTCGAAGACGTCGCGCCGCATCGCATAGGCGCCGACGATCGACAGCACCAGGATCGACGGCATCAGGATCGCGCGCCGCACCAAAATCACCTTGGCGAACAGGCGGATGCCGACGAGGCCGATCGCCAGCATCGCGAAATTGGCGACGATCATCGACGCGAAGACGTTGTAGACGATGTCGATGTGGTCCTTGTAGAGCAGCGGCCCGGGCTGCAGCCCCTGGATCACGAACGCCCCCAGCAGCACCGCCGTCACCGCGTCGCCCGGCACGCCGAGCGACAGCAGCGGGATCATCGCGCCGCCGGAGCACGCGTTGTTGGCGCACTCCGAGGCGGCGAGGCCCTCGACCTGGCCGGTGCCGAACTTTTCCGGGTGTTTCGAGGTGCGCTTGGTCTCGCCGTAGGAGACGAACGCGGCGATATCGCCGCCCGCGCCGGGAATCGCGCCGATCATCGTGCCGAGCAGGCTGCCGCGGACGATCGCCACCGCCGAGGCCTTGATGTCGGCCCAGCTCGGCAGGTAGCGGTCAACCACCGCCTTGACCCGCACCAGCGACTGCTGCGCCTGAACGTTGGCGAGCACCTCGGAGACCGCGAACAGGCCGATCAGGGTGGGGATGAAGGGCGGCCCCTCGAACAGGTCCATCTGCCCGAAGATGAAGCGCGGGAAGCCCGAGATCGGGTCCGCGCCGATGGTCGAGATCAGCAGGCCGAAGATGCCGGTCATCAGCCCCTTGACGATCGACTTGCCGGAGATCGAGACGATCACGCTCAACCCGAACACCGCGAGCGCGAAATATTCGACGGTGGAGAACTCCAGCGCCACGGTGGAGATCAGCGGCGACAGGAAGGTCATCACCAGCGCGCCGGTGAGGCCGCCCGAGAACGACGCGAACAGCGCCATCGCCAGCGCGCGCCCGGCCTCGCCGCGCTGCGCCATCGGATAGCCTTCGAGCACCGTCGCCGCCGCCGCCGGGGTTCCCGGGGTTCGCACCAGGATCGCGGCGATCGAGCCGCCGTACATCGCGCCGCAATAGAGGCCGAGCAGCATCGCCAGGCTTTCGAGCGGCGGGCGGCCGAAGGTGAGCGGCACCAGCAGCGCCACGCCCATGGTAGCGGTGAGGCCGGGCAGCGCGCCGACGGTGATGCCGACCGCGACGCCCATCGCGATCACCAGCATCACCGAGGGGTGGAAGACGTTGCCGAAGCTCGTGAGCAGCAGGTCCATCGGGGCCTCCGGATCAGAAGAGGAGGCCGTCGAGAATCCCCGCCGGCAGCGACAGCACCAGCAGCTTCTCGAAGATCAGCCAGATCGCGGCGGTGACGCCGACCGGCACCGCCAGCAGCGCCGCCGGGCTGCGCAACCCGAGCATCGCCATCATCGCCGCCAGAAACAGCACCGAGGTGGGAACGAAGCCGAGCGGCCCGAGCACCAGGGTGAAGGCGAGCACCGCGAGAACCGTGAGCGCCGCCCGCACCCGGCCGTCGGCGAACGAAAGGCGCGGCGGCGGATCTTCCGCCACTGCGGGGCCGGAGGCTTCGAGCGCGGCGCCCGCCATCAGCACGCCGCTCGCCGCCACCAGCAGCCCCGCGAGCATGCTGGGAAAGAAGGCCGGGCCGATCTTCATCACCACGTCGGGCGGAAAGTCCGCCGCGCCCCAAAGCGCGCCGCCGCCGACCGCGACGCCGATCGCGCCGCTCACGAAGTTCGCACGGTTCATGCCGCGGAAACCCTCCGTTCCGGTTCGTCGGATAAGAAAACGGCGGCGAAGGGCCGAAGCGCCTTCGCCGCCCGCGGGCTCAGACCTTGGCGAGGCCGAGCGAGCGCATCACGCGGAGCACGTCGCTCGCGTTCTTGTCGAGGAACGCGACGAACGCCTTGTCGTCCTGATAGGCGAGATTGAGGGCCGCGCTCTTGGCGAACTCCTGGAACTCCGGATCGTCGTAGGCGCCCTTGAGGGCCTTCGCGATCGCGGCGCGGGTCTCGGGCTTCACGCCCTTCGGCAAAGCCATGCCGCGCCAGGTGCCGAAGGTCGCCTTGACGCCCTGCTCGGCGAAGGTCGGCACGTCGGGGAACAGCGACGAGCGCTCCTCGCCCATCACCCCGAGCATCTTGAGGTTGCCGCCCGCCACCTGGCTGCGCACCTCGGCCACCGACACCGACACCGCGGTGAGGTGACCGCCCACCAGCGCCGTCACCGCCGGGGCCGCGCCGTCGAACGGCACGTACTTGGCGGTGATGCCGAGTTCGTCGGCCATCATCGCCGCGGCGATGTGCCAGACCGAGCCGGGGCCGGAGTTGCCGATCGTCACCTCGCCCGGATGGGCCTTGGCATAGTCGGCGAAGTCCTTGAGCCCGTTGAGCGGCGACTTGGCGTTGACGGTCAGCGCCGGGGCGTCGACGTTGACCCGCATGATCGGGTCGAAATCCTTCCATGTGAAGGGGATCAGCCCCTGCGGCGGCAGCGAGTTGAGCTCGAAGGTGATCATCCCGATGGTGTAGCCGTCGGTCGGCGCGCGCATGATCGCGGCATGGCCGATCGCGCCGCCGCCGCCGGTGGTGTTGACCACCGTGACGGTCTGTTTGGTGACCTTGGCGAGCGACGCGCCGAGCTTGCGCAGCAGGAGATCGGTGCCGCCGCCCGCCGACCAGGGGCAGATCAGGGTGATCGGCTTGGCCGGCCAGTCCGCCGCCCAAGCCGCCGAGAACGGAACCACGCCGCACGCGGCGGCGGCACCCAGTCCCTTAAGGACGCTCCGACGTTTCATTGAACGCTCTCCTCCATGTTCGGCTTCGCGCGGTTTTTTCCTGCGCCGGTCGCGGGCGTTCCACCCGCGCGGCTTGCGCGTATTCGCGGAGAAGTATACACGCCTTCACGTATCAGAATAGTCGAATTCCCGCAGGGACTTCGCCAAAGTCTCGGGAAGCGCGGCGGCTGTCCCGGTATCTGCGACACCCGCTCTCACAGGGTGCGGGCGCGGGCCTGGAGAGGGTCGACGACGCGGAATTCGAAGTCGCGATCGTAGTCGTCGTCGCGTTCGCCGCGCGGGCCGTCTTCGGCCCCGGTGCGCGCCGCATGGAGCCGCGCCGAGAGACGCGACTCGGTCCCCGCGGCGAGGTTCAGCACCGCCTCGCCGAGATACTTGCCGTGGGCCCCGGCCTGGAGAATCGGGATGCCGCCGACGACGTTGTCGCGGTCGAGCGCCGCGGCGTTGAGCACGGTGTGGGTGTGGCCGCCGAGAATCAGCACCGGCTTCTCGGTCAGACCGGCAATCGCGCGGGCGATCGTCACGTCGCCCTCGGCGATGTAGAAGCGCCAGCCGTCGGTCTTGCGCGCGGGGCCGAACTCCTCGCCGAAGCCGCAATGGGACAGGATCAGGACCACGTCGGCGTGGGCGGCGAGCGCGGGCAGCAGCTCCTTCGCCGCCGCCGCGGGCGAGGCGAGCGCGAGCCCCGGGTCGCCCGCCTTGCGGAAATGCTTCGCCACCGGCGTGACGAGGCCGAGCAGCGCCACCCGCAGATCGCCCGCCACGCCGATCGCGGCGGGAAAGACGTCGCGCCCGGCTTCCAGCTCGCGGCAGCCGTGAAGATTGGCGGCGAGCAACGGAAACCGTGCGTGATTGCGGATGCCGCGCCGGAGGGTGCGCGCGCCGTGGTCGAACTCGTGGTTGCCGATCGCCCCGGCGTCCACCCCCGCGGCGGAATAGGCGACGTAGGCGGGGTCGGAGACGAACCCCCGCCCCTCGACGTCGCCGAGGAGCTTGTCGAGAGCGGTGCCGGTGCGGTCGTCGCCGCAGCTCAGGAACAGCACCGCCTCGCCCGGCTTCGCCTTCGCCCGCGCGGCGCGCACCCGCTTGACCATCTGGCTGAGCGCGTGGGTTTCGTCCGCCTCGCCGCGGCCGGAGGCGAGATAATTGTGCATGTCGTTGAAGTGGAAGATCCGCAGCTTCGCCGTGGCGGGCGGGGTTCGCGCCGCGAGCCGCTTCGCCGCCGCGCCGCCGAGCGCCCCGCCCGCGCCCGGCACGTAGCCGGAGACGCCCCAGAGTTCGGCGAACGCGCCGTGCGGATTGGGCTTGAGCGGCACCAGTTCGAGCCCCGCGGCCCGCGCCGCGCGCGGCAGAAGCCCGGCGGCGAGCGCCGCGCCCAGCCCCCTGAGCACCGTGCGGCGGCGCACGGCGGAGAGAACCCGGGCGATGGACGGCGATCCGATCATGGCGACGACGATAGAACGAAAATCGAACTCTCGCAACCGTCAGCGGCGGAACACCGCCACCAGCTCGACATGCGCGTTGGTGGGAAACTGGTCGACCGGCGTCACCCGTTCGAGGGCGTAGCCGCCGTCCGCCAGCGTCCGGGCGTCGCGGGCGAAGCTCGCCGGATTGCACGACACCGCCACCACCAGCGGCACCGCCGACGCCGCCAGTTCCCGCGCCTGGGCCTGCGCGCCCGCGCGCGGCGGGTCGAACACCACCGCGTCGAAGGCGTCGAGTTCGGCGGCGGAGAGCGGATCGCGGAACAGGTCGCGCGCCGCCACCTCGACCCGGCCGCCGAGCCCCGCCGCGGCGACTCCGGCGGCGAGCGCGCGCACCGCCGCGCCGTCGGCGTCCGCCGCGAACACCCGCCGCGCCCGCCGGGCCACCGGCAGCGCGAAGGTGCCGAGGCCGCAGAACAGGTCGGCGACCCGTTCCGCCGCGCCGAGGCCGTCCAGCACCGCGTCGCGCAGCGCCGCCTCGCCCTCGGCCGAAGGCTGGAGGAACGACGCCGCCGGGAACGGCACGGCGACGCCGCCGAAGGTCATCGCGGGCGGGCGCGCCACCGCGAGCGGCTCCGGCCCGTGGCCGAAGTCCCACGCGAGGCGGGCAAGATCGTGCGCGGCGGCGAAGGCGGCGAGCGCCTCGCGCGCCTCCCAGCCGAGGGTCGCGTCGGCGCGGACGACGACGTCGGCGCCGGTGTCGGTCCAGGTGAGCGCGACCGCCGCGTCGCCCGCGAGCCGCGCCAGCGCCGCGCGGAGCGGCGGGATCAGCGCCGAGAGTTCGGGGCGCAGCACCGGGCACGCGTCGATCGCCACCACCGCGTGGCCCGCGCCTTCGCGGAAGCCGATGCGGCCGCCCTTGAGGGCGAGGGTGGCGCGGCGGCGGGTGTTTTCGGGGCAGGTGACGACCGCCGCCACCGGCGGATCGACGAAGCCGCGATGCCCGAGGGCGACGACCACGCGCTCGCGCTTCCAGCGGGCGCGCGCGGCGCCCTGCCAATGCTGGAGCGAGCAACCGCCGCAGCGGCCGAACGCCGGGCAGATCGGCGCGACCCGCTCGGGCGACGGCCGCTCGACCGCGGACAGCGTGCAGGCCACGCCGTCGGCCGAAGCCGCGCGCGGCACCGCGACGACGGTCTCGCCCGGCAGCGCGAGGGGCACGAAATGGCGCACGCCGTCCCTGACCGCGACGCCGTCGCCGCCCGCGCCGAGGGCGGCGATTTCGAGCGTCGTCGGCCGCGCGGGCGGCGCGGCGCGGCGCTTATGCGGAGCGCGCGAAGACTTCGCCATGGCGGCAGGACTCCCCGACCTCGTCGGGCGCGGGGGTGGCGTAGGTCCAGATCTCGGTGACGCGGTTGCCGCCGTCGACCATCACCGCGACGCTCTCGCGCCCCGGCAGGTTTTCGGCGGGAACGTCCTCGTAGGCCATGATGATCGCGAGGTCGCCGGGGGCGAACAGGTGCGCCGCCGCACCGTTGAGGCAGCAGTCGCCCGCGCCCTCGCGCCCCTCGATGACGTAGGTCTGGAGACGGTTGCCGTTGGCGACGTTGACGACGTCGACGCGGCTGTAGGGCAGGATGCCGGCGGCGCGCAGCATCAGGGGATCGATGGTGATCGAGCCGACGTAGTCGACCCGCGCCTCGGTGACGGTGACGCGGTGCAGCTTGCCGTACATGAACGGCCGCCGCGCGTCGTCGAGACGATAGGCCGGGGGGATCTCCCCGGGCGTGGCGATCTTGCGGATCTTCGGCTGGCCCATCTGCGTGCCTTTCCCTTCGCGCATCCGAACGCCCGCCCGGCCGGCGGACCCGACGTTTTCCTCCGCGCCGCCGACAAAATCAAGCAAAACCGAATCGGATCGCCGCGCCGCCCGCGCCCGTTCGCGCCCGGGCAGACAAACGCCGGACCGCCGACAGAGAAGCCGTAAGTGCGGCCTTAGAAAATCGCCGATCGGCCAAGAGGAAACTCCGACGTCCTCAACCCAATCGGGTAAATTTCCATCGTCTTTCCTCCGGAGCGATGAAAATTTTATGTCATCCCCCGCCCTCGATTGACGCTCCGGACATTCCCCGTCATCAATCGGGACGCCGGGGCCGCCGCTCCGGCGGAAGGGGGAGTGTCATGGTGGCCCTGTTCGGTCGCAAGCGCATGTCCCGTTCGCGCCAGGGGGAGCCCGAATCCGAGGCCCGCGAGCGGCCGACGGCACCGCCCCGCGCGGAACCGGATGCGCGATGGCAGGCGGCGATCGCCGATCTCAGCCACGCGTTCCAGCCGGTGGTGAACATCCACTCGGGCCACACCTACGGCCTCGAGGCGCTGTTGCGCGGCTTCGAGCGCGCGGGATTCGCCAGCGCCGAGAAGCTGTTCGACGCAGCCGAAGCCGACGGCGCGCTGGAGGCGGTGGACGCGGCCCTGCGGGAAAAGGCGATCGCGGCCTACGCCGCGTGGCCGTTCGCCCGCGACCGCAAGCTGTTCGTCAACATCGACGCGCGGCCGTTCCGCAACCCGGACTACGACGGCCTCGCGGACACCCGCCGCCGGCTCGCCGCCCACGGGCTCGACGACGGCGCGCTGATCCTCGATATTTCCGAGCGCGCGCCGTTCGGCGATTTCCTGCACGCGATCCTGCGCGAGAAGCGGACCCACCGGTCGGCGCTGCGCTATGCCGTCGACGATTTCGGCGCCGGGCTCGCCAGCCTCCGGACCCTCACCGGCGCGCACCCCGACTTCATCAAGATCGACCGCACCCTGCTCGCCGGAGCGGGCGAGGATTCGCGCAAGAAGATCTTCTTCTCCCACATCGTCTCGATCGCCCACCTGCTCGGCATCCTGGTGGTGGCGGAGGAGGTGGAGAACGAGAGCGAGTACTTCGTCTGCAAGGAGGTCGGCTGCGACCTGATCCAGGGCTTCGTGGTCTGCCCGCCGCTCGACCGCGTCGCCGAGGCGGAGCGCGCATATCTCCCGGTGCGCGACCTGTCGCGCCGCGACCGCCGCCAGAGCCGCAACGACGAGCGCATCCTCCTCGAACGCATGGAGGCGCTCGAACCGCTGCCGCTCGACACCCGCATGCTCGAGGTGTTCGAGCGCTTCCGCGCCGAAAAGGCCCGCACCTTCTTTCCGGTGGTGGACGCCTCCGGCGAACCCCGCGGCATCATCCGCGAGGGCGATCTCAAGGAATACACCTACTCCCAGTTCGGCCGCGACCTGATGACCAACCGCGCCTACGGCCGCTCCCTCGAACAGTTCCTCAGCCCGTGCCCGGTGGCGGCGATCAACCTCGCCGCCGAGCGGATTCTCGAGATCTTCTCAGGGGCGGACCATGCCGAAGGGCTGATCCTGGTCGACGGCCAGTCGAAATACGCGGGGTTCCTCTCCGCCACCGCGCTGCTGCGCGTGATCAACGACAAGAACCTGACGCTCGCGCGCGACCAGAACCCGCTGTCCCGCCTGCCGGGCAACACCGTGATCCACGAATACCTGTCCGAGTGTCTGGCCGACGCCTCGGTCGAGCACGCGATGGTGTATTACGACTTCGACAACTTCAAACCCTTCAACGATCATTACGGCTTCCGCCAGGGCGACCGCGCGATCCAGGCGTTCGCCGACCTCCTGCGCCGCCAGTTCGGCGGGCCGGAGAACTTCATCGCCCACGTCGGCGGCGACGATTTCGTCTCCGGCCGCAAGGCGGTCGACGACTTCGCGCGGCTGAAGCGCGAAATCCGCCGCACGCTCGACCTCTTCCGCGAGGAGGTGGCGGCGTTCTACGACGAGTCGGCGCGCGAGCGGGGGGCGATCGTGGTGGCCGACCGCTACGGCGTCGAGCGCGCCTTCCCGCTCCTCACCGTCAGCGCGGCGGTGGTGCGGATCCGCCCCGAAAGCCGCCTGCGCGGCGACGATCATTTGAGCCCGCTGATTGCAGGCTTGAAAAAACTCGCGAAATCCGACCCCGAACACATCGCGATCGGCGTTCTCTCTTGAGAATGACCCTCAATCACTTCGCCTAGTCTTTGCAAAAGACTTGCGGCGAAGGTCGATGTATGCAATCCCCATTGCCCGTTTCGACCGCAGCCGGAAGACGACCGATGACCCTGTCCCCGGACGACGACGCCGTCGCGGTGTTCGACGCCGGCGCGCGGCTGATCCGCCTCGCGCCCGGCTTCGCCGCGATGCTCGCCCCCGGCCGCACGCCGCCCGCGCCGGGCGCGCCCCTCGCCGACGTGGTGGCGGCGCTGATCGGCGGCCCGTCCGCCCCCGGCGAGAGCGCCACGCCGATGCTGCTGCGCCACCTCGGCGGCGGCCGCCCGGAAGAGATCGACGGCGTCGGGCGGAGCTTCGAGATCGACCTCGCGCCGGGACGCGACGGCGAAACCCGTCTGCGCGTCGTCGACGTCACCCGCGAGCGCCGCCTGCGCGACGGCGCGCGGCGGCGCGAGACGATGCAGCACCTGCTGGTGGACGTGGTGCGCGGCGCGCTCGCCGGCGGCGACTCCGCGGTCGCGATCGGCGACTGCCTCGACCGCCTGATGCGCCTGTGCGACTGCCACGCCGGCATCGTCGCGGAGCTCCGCCGCCTGCCCTCCGGCGCGTTCGAGCCGGTGCCGCTCGCCGCGCGCGGCGGCTGGGTCGAGGCGTTCGCCGGACCGCCGCCGCCGGTGCTGTTGCGCGCCTTCGACACCCTCGCCCCGGCGCGCGCCGACGCGGGTCTCGAAACCGGCGACCTCGGCCCCACGGCGGTGCTCCCGGCGCTCGACCGCGGCCGCCTCGTCGCCTTCGTCGGCCTTTCCGCCCGCGCCCGGCCGTTCGACGACGACCTCATGGACTGCCTCGCCGCGGCTCCGGCGATCGTCGCACTGCTGCTGTCCCTGCGCACCCACCGCCGCCGCCGTGCCCAGGCGACCCGCGACCTGCGCGCCAGCCGCGGCCAGGTGCGCGCGATCTTCGACACCATCCGCGAGGGCGCGGTGATCGCCTCCGCCGCGGGCACGGTGGTCGGCTTCAACGCCGCCGCCGAGCGGATGTTCGGCTTTTCGCCGAGCGAGGTGCTCGGCCGCCCGTTCGCCGACCTGCTCGCCGAAGCCGCCAACCCCGCGGCGCTGTTCGCCGAGGGCGACGGCCGCCGCCGCGAGATCTCCGCGAAGATGCGCGACGGCCGCACCTTTCCCGCCGAGCTTTCGGTGTCGCGCGTCGCGGTGGACGGCGAACCGCTCTACGTCGCGATCCTCCAGGACATCACCGAGCGCAAGCGCGTGGCGCGGATGCAGGCGGAACTGGTCTCCACCGTCGGCCACGATCTCCGCTCGCCGCTGACCGCGATCCTCGGGGCGCTCCGCCTCGTCGCCGGGGGCGCGGTCGACGCGGAGAAAAGCCGCGACATGCTCGCCATCGCCGAGCGCAACGGCCGCCGCCTGATGCGCCTGATCACCGATCTTCTCGACCTCGAGCGCATCGACGCCGGGATGATCGCCTTCCGCCCCGCCCCCTGCGACCTCGGCGCGGTGCTGCACCAGTGCGTCGAAAGCCACCGCCCGCTCACCGAGGCGAAGAGCCTGCGCGTGGCCTGGGATCTGCCCGCCGAACCGCTCGGGGTGGAGGGCGACGCCGACCGCCTCGCGCAGATCGTCACCAACATCCTCGCCAACGCGGTGCGCTTCTCCCCCGAGGGCGGCGAGATCGCGATCCGCGCGGCCTGCGTCGGTGACCGGGTGCGCGTCGCGATATCCGACCGGGGGCCGGGCATCCCGGCGGACTTCCTGCCGGTGATGTTCGACCGCTTCCGGCAGGTGACGCACCGCGCACCGCGCACCGGCGCCGACGCGGCGGAGGGCTCGGGCCTGGGCCTCAGCATCGTCCGCGCGCTGGTGGAACTCCACGGCGGCCGCGTCGGCGCGCTGTCGCCGCCCGGCGCCGGCGCCACCGTATATTTCGAATTGCCACGCAAAACCCTCCGAAAGTCGTGATTTCTCCTTTGCCATCTTCCGCTTGTCCGCTAATCTGCGGGACGCGCGGGCGGTGCAGCGAACGGCCCGCGCCCGGTCGGCGCGACGCCGACGCTTACACGGGATTTACCGCACTGTGGCCTATACGGTTCTCATCGCCGACGATCACGAGCTGTTTCGTGACGGCCTCAAGATGGTGCTGCAACACCTCGCCCCGGGCACCCGCTGCCTGACCGCCGGCGACCATCGCGAAGCCCTCGAACTCGCCAACGCGACGCCGGATCTCGACCTCGTCCTGCTCGACATCCGCATGCCCGGCATGCCGTGGGAGGAAGCGCTCCGCCAGCTTCGCGTCGACCGGCCGGAAGTGCCGGTGGTGATCCTCTCCGCCCTCGTCGACCGCGCCCTCATCACCACCGCGATGCGCTCCGGCGCGCGCGGTTTCATCCCCAAGACCTCGTCGTCGACGGTGATGGTCCACGCGATGAATCTGGTGCTCTCGGGCGGCCACTACATCCCCACCATGGTGCTCGAGGACGGCCCCGAAGAGTCCGCCGCATCCGAGCAGACCAGCCCCTCCGCCGCGCTCACGCCGCGGCAGATGGACGTGCTGCGGCTGGTGGCGCGCGGCTTGTCCAACCGCGACATCGCCCACGCCCTCGACCTCTCCGAAGGCACGGTGAAGCTCCACGTCACCGCGATCCTGAAGGCGCTCGGCGTGCCCAACCGCACCTCGGCGGTGATCGCCGCGGCGCGCATGGGCCTGACCGAGGGCGAGGACGCCCCGTAGGTCGCGCAGACCCGGCATGCGAATACGGCATGATGCGGAATTTGCATTAGAGATCACAAAAATGCATTGATAGAGTCTTTCCACCAGAGGGGGAAAGACTCTATGCGCACACGTTCCGAACACGCCCGCATCGGAGATCCAAACGGCCCCGGCCCGCAGCGCGCCGACGGCCCGCCGCCGCCCCGCGGAACGGCCTGAGCCCGGGAGGCGGACATGGACATCGGCTGGCTCCAGGACTTTCTCACGGTTGCCGAACTCGGCAACTTCACCCGCGCCTCGCAGCAGAGGAACGCCTCCCAGCCCGCGCTCACCCGCCGCATCCAGGCGCTCGAGGCCTGGCTCGGCGCGCGGCTGATCGACCGCAGCGTCTTCCCCACCCAGCTGACTCCCGAGGGCGAGCGCTTCCGCGAACTCGCGGGCGAGATCCTGCGCCAGGTGGTGGACGCGCGGATCGCCGTCTCGGGGCAGATCAACGCCCAGCACGACCGCGTGCGCGTCGCGGTGCCCCACTCGCTCGCCACCGGACGCCTGCCGCAATGGTGGCGCGACTGGGCGAGCGGCCGCGCCCTGAGCTGTCAGGTCGTCGCCGGCAACGTCCACGACACCGTCGCCGCGTTCGTCTCGGGCGCGGCCGACCTTCTGGTGTGCTACCACCACGCGCACCAGCCGATCCACCTCGACCCCGAGCAGTACGAGAGCGTACCGGTCGCGGTCGAATACCTGCGCCCCTACGCCCTGGCGGAAAAGGCGGAGCGCTGGGCCCTGCCGGAGAAGGGCGAGCGGGAGATCCCGCTGCTCAAGTACTCCTCCGGCAGCTACCTCGGCCGCATGGTCGACCTGATCTTCGAGAACGCGCCCGCCACCCTCACCGGCACCTGCGCGTTCGAGAGCGACATGGCCGACGTGCTGTGCCACATGGCGAGCGCCGGACACGGCGTCGCCTGGCTTCTCGACTGCACCGCCCGGCAGGCAGGGACGGAGCTCGTCCCGGTCGGCGGCGGCGGCAAATGGAGCATGCCCCTGTCGCTGGCGGCCTATCGCGACCGCGCCAACCATCGCGCGGCGCTCAACCGGCTGTGGGCCGGCCTGCTCAGCGACCAACAAGAAAAAGCCTGCGTTTAGACTCGCGTAATTACACATCGGACACGTCAATCATCGCGCGATCCCGGAGCCCGGGATTCCGCGAAAGGAGGAAGTCATGTCTCAATCCGGGTTCCGCTCGGAACACGACCTGCTCGGCGACATGCCGGTCCGGGCCGACGCCTACTACGGCATTCACACGGCGCGCGCGGTCGAGAATTTCCCGATCACCGGCATCGCCATGAAGGCCTATCCGGACTTCGTCGCGGCGCTCGCCGCGATCAAGCAGGCGGCCGCCGCGGCCAATCGGCGCCTCGGCCTCCTCGACGCCGAGCGTGCCGACGCGATCGCCAAGGCCGCGACCGCGATCCGCCAGGGCGCGCTGCACGACCAGTTCGTCGTCGACATGATTCAGGGAGGCGCCGGAACCTCGGCGAACATGAACGCCAACGAGGTGATCGCCAACCGCGCCCTCGAGTTCCTCGGCCACCAGCGCGGCGAATACCGGTTCCTGCACCCGATCGAACACGTCAACATGAGCCAGAGCACCAACGACGTGTATCCGACCGCGATCAAGGTGGCGCTGCACTTCCTCATCGACCGCCTGGTGGCGGCGATGGGCGAGTTGCGGCTCGCGTTCGAGGCCAAGGCGGAGGAATTCGCCGACGTGCTCAAGATGGGCCGCACCCAGCTTCAGGACGCGGTGCCGATGACCCTCGGCCAGGAGTTCAGCACCTACGCGGTGATGCTCGGCGAGGATCAGGAACGGCTGCAGGAAGCCTCGAAGCTGATCGGCGAGATCAGCCTCGGCGGCACCGCGATCGGCACCGGCATCACCGCCCACCCCGATTACGCCGCGCTCGTCTGCGCCGAGCTTTCGGAGATCACCGGCATTTCCCTCAAGACCGCGGGCAACCTCGTCGAGGCGACCCAGGACTGCGGCGCGTTCGTACAGCTTTCGGGCGTGCTCAAGCGGGTGGCGGTGAAGCTGTCGAAGACCTGCAACGACCTGCGGCTGCTGTCGTCGGGTCCGCGCGCCGGACTGCGCGAGATCAACCTGCCGGCGCGCCAGGCCGGGTCGAGCATCATGCCGGGCAAGGTCAACCCGGTGATTCCCGAGGTGGTCAACCAGGTCGCCTTCGAGGTGATCGGCAACGACCTCACGGTGAGCTTCGCCGCCGAGGCCGGGCAGCTCCAGCTCAACGCCTTCGAGCCGGTGATCGCCTACAGCCTGTTCAAGAGCCTCACCCACCTGCGCGCCGCCTGCGACACTCTGCGCGAGCGGTGCGTCGTCGGCATCACCGCGAACCGCGACTACCTGCGCAAGACCGTCGAACACTCGATCGGCATCGTCACCGCGCTCAACCCCTACATCGGCTACACCAACGCCACCAACGTCGCCCAGACCGCCCTCGCCGGCGACCGCAGCGTCTACGACGTGGTGTTGGAAATGGGCCTGCTCTCGAAGGAACGGCTCGACGAGATCCTCCAGCCCGAGGAACTCACCCAGCCGCACGCGTTCGTGCTGCACGGCAAGACCGAAACCGCCCGGCCGAAAGCGCCCGCCGCCCAATAGGGCGACGGCGGCCGGGACCGCGCGAGCCGGATTCCCCCTCCGGCCCGCGCGACGGGGCGGCCGGTCTGCGGCCCCCCCACCGCATGGGCTCCAGAAGAAGAAACGTTATGCCTGGACGAAACCCTAACATCCAGAACGCCGGAGTCTCCCGAACGCAATAACGCGAGACCCGGCCACGGGAGGACACAATGCATAAGAGGGGCGTATTCGATTGGTATTTTAAGTCTAATCTGTTGTTGCGCATCATGATCGGGCTGATCGCCGGCGTCGTCGTCGGCATCGTCCTCGGCTACGGCGATCCCGAGACCGCCTCGGCCTTCGCCGCCAAGACCCGGATCTTCGGCGACATCTTCATCCGCCTGCTGAAGATGATCGTCGTGCCGGTGATCTTCCTCTCGTTGATCGGCGGCGCCGCCAGCGTCGTCCCGGCCAAGCTCGGCCGCGTCGGCGTCAAGATCATCGCCTTCTACATGATCACGTCGGCGCTTTCGGTGACGCTCGGACTGGTGTTCGCCAACGTGCTGCAACCCGGCGCGGGCATGAACCTTACCGGCGCGGCCGGGCTCGCGGGCAAGGTGGTGGAGCCGCCGTCGCTCGCCACCGTGTTCCTCAACATCATTCCCACCAACCCGATGGAATCGCTCGCCCGCGGCGACGTTCTGCCGATCATCTTCTTCGCCCTGGTGTTCGGCGTCTCGGTCTCGCTCCTCAAGGAGTCGTCCGAGCCGACGCTCGCGCGCAGCGCCACCCTGCTGCACGACATCGTCAACGCGGGCGCCGAGACGATGTACAAGATCGTCCACGGCATCATGCAGTACGCGCCGGTCGGCGTGTTCTTCCTGATCGCGATCGTGTTCGCCCAGCAGGGCGCGAAGGCGCTCGGCCCGCTCCTGATGGTGACGGCGACCGTCTACATCGCCTTCCTCGCGCTCGCCGTGGTCGGCTACGGCGGCATGCTGTCGGTGTTCCGGCTCGGGTTCATCAAGTTCCTGCGCGGCGCCAACGAGGCGATGATCACCGCCTTCGTCACCCGTTCGTCGAGCGGCACCCTGCCGGTGTCGATGCGGGTGAGCGAGGAGAACCTCGGGATTCCGCGTTCGATCTCGTCGTTCACCCTGCCGCTCGGCGCCACCATCAACATGAACGGCACGGCGATCTACCTCGGCGTATGCGCGATGTTCATCGGCTACGCGATCGGCCAGCCGCTCAACATGGCGCAGCAGATGACGGTGGTCACCACCGCCACGCTCGCCGCGATCGGCACCGCGGGCGTGCCCGGCGCGGGCGCGATCATGCTGCTGATGGTGCTCGAATCGGTCGGTCTGCGGGTCGACGCGGGCTCGGCGGTGGCCGCGGGTTACGCGATGATCCTCGGCATCGACGCGCTGCTCGACATGGGGCGCACCTGCCTCAACGTCACCGGCGACATCGCCTGCACCGCGATCGTCGCCAAGGGCGAGGAAGAACTCGACATGGAGGTGTGGAATGCGCAGCCGTCCGAATAATCCGTTGAGCCGGTTCTGCCGCTCCGCGGCGCTCGCCGCGGCGCTGGTCGCCACGCTGCCGTTCGGCAGCCTCGACGCCGCCGAACCGGCGCAGCCGCCGCGCGTGCTGGTGCTCGCCACCGGCGGCACCATCGCCGGCCAGGCCGACGCGCGCGCCGCGGGGGCCTACACCGCCGGGGCGATCTCCGGCGAGCAGTTGATCCGGTCGGTCCCCGGCCTCGGCGAACTGGCGCGGATCAATGCCGAACAGGTCGCCTCGGTCGGCTCGCAGGACATGAACGACCGGATCTGGTTCTCCCTCGCGCACCGCATCCGCAAGGCGTTCGAGGGCGGCGAGGCCGACGCGGTGGTGATCACCCACGGCACCGACACGCTCGAGGAGACCGCGTTCTTCCTCGACGAGGTTCTCGGAACCGACAAACCGGTGGTGGTGGTGGGCTCGATGCGCCCGTCGACCGCGATCGGCGCCGACGGCCCCGCCAACCTCTACGAAGCGGTGCAGGTGGCCGCCGATCCACAGGCGCGCGGACGCGGCGTGATGGCGGTGCTCAACGACACCATCCACGCGGCGCGCCGGGTCACCAAGACCAACACCACCCGGGTGGAAACCTTCGCCTCGCCCGAGGCCGGGCCGATCGGCTTCGTCGACGCCTCGGGCGGCGTCCGCTTCGCCGCTCCGGCGGCGGCGCACTGGCCCGCGATCGCCCTGCCCAAGGGCGAGGCGCTGCCGCGGGTGGAGATCGTCTACGCCCACGCCAACATGGACGCGAAGCAGATCGACCACGCGGTGGCCGACGGCGCCAAGGGCATCGTGCTCGCGGGCGTCGGCGACGGCAACGCCTCCAAGGCGGCGATCGACGCCCTCGGCCACGCGGCGAAGGCGGGGATCGTGGTGGTGCGCGCCTCGCGCGTGCCGACCGGCTTCGTCAACCGCAACGTCGAGGTCGACGACGACGCCAACGGCTTCGTCGTCTCCGCGGCGCTCAACCCGCAGAAGAGCCGGGTCCTCGCGCAACTGCTGATCGCCAACGGCGTCACCGCGCCGACCAAGGTTCAGCAGGCGTTCGACGCGGTCCGGTAAGGCCGCGCGCATCCGGCCCATGGGCGCTCCCGCACGGGGGCGCCCATGTCGTTTGCGGAGTTGGCGCGCGGATTGCTGCCGGATGTCGATGGTCGGGTTTTCGTCGTATACTCGACACACATAACGGAGGAAGCGCCATGCATCCGATTCCCGACGCCGTTCTGTCGGCCCTGCTCGCCGAGGACATTCCCTACGGCGACCTCACCACCCGATCCCTCGGCATCGGCGCGAAGCCCGGCCGCATGACCTTCGCCGCGCGGCAGGGCATGGTGGTCTGCTGCACCGAGGAGGCGGCGCGCATTCTCGAAAGCCTCGGCTGCGCCGCCCGGGTGGTCTGCCCCTCCGGTCGCGCCGCCGCGGCGGGCGCGCCGCTGCTCGAAGCCGCCGGTCCCGCGGAGGCCCTGCTGGCGGGCTGGAAGGTGGCGCAGACCCTGGTGGAGTGGACCTCGGGCGTCGCCGGAGCGGCGCGCGCGATCATCGACGCGGCGCGCGCCGTCGCCCCGGCGACGGCGGTCGCCTGCACCCGCAAGGCGGTGCCCGGCACCCGTGCGCTGTCGGCCAAGGCGGTGTGCGTCGCCGGGGCGACGCTGCATCGCTGCGGCCTGTCCGACACCATTCTGCTGTTCCCCGAGCACCGCGCCTTCGCCGATCCCGCCGAAACTCTGGAGGCCCAGGTGCGCGCCCTGCGCGCCGCCAATCCGGAGCGCAGCATCGTCGTCGAGGTCAAGGCCCTCGACGACGCGCTCGCCGCGCGCGCCGCCGGAGCCAACGTCCTCCAGCTCGAAAAATTCCCGCCCGAGCGCGTCGCCCGGCTCGCCGCGCATCTGGCGGGCGACGGCGGGCCGCAGCCGGTGATCGCCGCGGCGGGCGGCGTCACCGCCGCCAACGCCGCCGACTACGCCCGCGCCGGAGCGCGGGTGCTGGTGACCTCCGCGCCCTACGCCGCCGCGCCCGCCGACGTGCAGGTGACGATCGCGGCGGCGTGAAGCGCGTCAGTCGAAGTAGATCTGCACCTTCATGTGCCGCGCGCGGTCCCGCGCCGCGGCGAACGCCTCGTCCACCCGCGAGACCGGATAGGCCCCGGTGAGCAGAGGCGCGACGTCGATCGCGCCGCTCGTCAGCGCCCGCACCGACCACGCGAACTCCTCGTGGAAGCGGAACGAGCCGTGGACCTGGAGTTCCTTCGCCATCAGCCGGTTCATCTGCACCGGCACCCGGCCGCCGGGCAGGAACCCGACCTGCACCAGGGTGCCGCCGGGCCGGGTGGCGAGGAGGCAGGTTTCGAGGGCGTCGAGATTGCCCGACGCCTCGAACGCGGCGTCGAACGTGCCGCGCCCCTCCTGCCACGCCCGCGCCCGCTCCGGCGCCGCGGCGGTGTTGACGGTTTCGTCCGCGGCGATCCGCCCGACCAGGGCGAGCGGCGCGTCGGCCACGTCGGTGACGGCGATGTGGGCCGCGCCCGCCTTGCGCGCGGCGAGCGCGATCAGCGCGCCGATCGGCCCGACGCCGGTGATCAGCACGCGCTTGCCGAGAAGGTTCCCGGCGCGGGTGCAGGCATGCATCGCCACCGCCAGGGGCTCGGCGAACGCCAGGCGCTCGTGCGGCATCTCGTCCGGCACCGGGTGGCACTGGCTCGCGCGCACCACCGGCGCGTCGGCGAACGCGCCCTGGAGATGCGGCAGGCGCGCGGCGCTGCCGAAGAACACCATGTCGGCGCAGAGGTTCTCCCGGCCGCGCCGGCAGTCTTCGCAGCGACCGCAGGGCTGCGACGGGTCGACCGCGACGCGGCGGCCGAGCAGCGCCGGATCGACGCCCGGGCCGATCTCGACCACGTCGCCCGAAACCTCGTGGCCGAGGATCAGCGGTTCGCGCACCGCGAAATCGCCGACCCGGCCGTCGAAATAATAGTGCAGATCCGAGCCGCAGAGGCTGCCGCGCCCGAGGCGCAGCCGCACCTCGCCCGCGCCGAGGGGGCGGTCGTCCCGCGCCTCCACGCGCAGGTCTTCGGCCCGATGCAGTACGCAAGCTCTCATGATCGTGTCTCCTTTCCCGGCGGCGGCGCCGCGCGGTTGTGTTCGGCAGGGTGCGGGAAGGCGGCGGCGGGCGCTCCGCCGCCGCCGGGTTACAGCATCATCAGGGTGAACCGCGGGAACAGCATCACCACCGCGAGCACCACCACCTGCATCGCGATGAACGGCCAGACCGAGCGGAAGATGTGGGTCAGCTCGATGCCGGGCGGCGCCACGCTCTTGAGGTAGAACGCGGCGGGGCCGAACGGCGGGCTGAGGAAGCTCACCTGCATGTTCACGCAGAACAGCACGCCGAACCAGATCGGGTCGTAGCCGAGGTCGGTGACGATCGGCACGAAGATCGGCATGCAGAGGAGCGCGATGCCGACCCAGTCGAGAAACATCCCGAGGAACAGCAGGATCGCCATCATCATCAGGATCACCGTGAGCGGCGGGAGATTCTGCCCGACGATCAGCCCTTTGATGAACTGGTCGCCGCCCATCAGGTTGTAGGTGCCGATGATCATCGTCGCGCCGATGCCGACCCAGATGATCATGCCGACGGTGCGGATCGTCTGCTTGAGCGCGCCGTAGACGATCCCGCCCGACAGTTCGCGCCGGTAGAGCGCGGCGAGCATCACCGCGACCACGCCGGTGCAGGCGGATTCGGTCACCGAGGCGATGCCGCCGTAGATGCTGCCGAGCACCCAGCCCGCGATCAGCACCGGAATGAAGATGTCGCGCGCCACCTTCTTGCGGTCCTCGCGGGAGAGGTTGGCGAGCTCGCTGTGGTCGATCGGCGGCCCCGCCTCGGGGCGGAGGTGGCAGACCGCGAGAATGTAGGCGACGTAGAGGCCGGCGAGCAGCACCGCGGCGGGCACCGCGGCGACGAACAGGTCGCCGACCGAGACGTTGGCGGACAGGCCGTAGATGATCAGCACGATGCTCGGCGGCACCATCGTGCCGAGCGCGCCGCCCGCGACGACGGTGCCGATCGCGAGGTTGCGGTCGTAGCCGAGGCGCAGCATCTGCGGCAGCGCGAGCATGCCGAGCAGCACCGTCTCGCCGCCGATGATGCCGGACATCGCCGCCATCAGAACCGCCACGATCATGCTCTGCACCGCGACGCCGCCGCGCAGGCGGCCCGCGACGATCCGCATCGCGTTGTAGAGGTCCTTGGCGATGCCGGTCTTGTCGAGCATCGACGCCATCAGCACGAACATCGGCACCGCGACGAAGACGTAGGACATGGTGAAGTCGCTGACCCGCGCCGCGACCATCTGCAGCACCACCCCGGAGCCGAACCAGAAGTACGCCAGAAGCAGCGCGACCAGACCGGAGAGAAAGCCGAGAGGCATGCCGACGAGCAGAAGCGCGATCATCGAGGCGAACAGGATGATCGTCGCCGGGCCGATACCCAAAGCGTGGAGCGTGGTCATGTCAGGCATCCTCGCGTGCGTTCGGATTGACGTAGACGCCGTCGCACATCGGCTTGTAGAGCGCCACATGGCGGGCGAAGTGCAGCATCACGAGCACGAACAGAACGATGCACGACGCGAAGAAGACGCCCTTGTTGATGGCGGGGAACGGGGTGTCGATCGCCGAGCCCGAGGTCTGCATATGGAACCGCCCGTTCGGACGGAAGAACGCGTCCCACGCCGAGAGATACGAACCGTACAGCAGCAGGGTGACGAACACCGAGGTGCAGGCGTGCACCAGCAGCCCGGCGAACCAGCGGACCCGGGGGCTGAAGCTGTCGACGACGAAGGTCATCGCGATGTGACGGTCCGACGCATAGCAATACACGCCGCCGTAGATCAGGCTGATGCTGACGAGGAAGGTGGTGGTCTCGTGGACCCAGCTCGTCGGCGAATTGAACAGATACCGCATGACGACCTCGAAGAAGCTGATCGCGACCACCACCGCGAACAGAAAGGTCACCGCATGACCGATGCGGACGATCGCCCGGTCGGTCGTTTCAACGAATTTCGTAAACCCTCGGCTCATGACGCGCCTCGCCCGGAGTTGCAACTGCGAACGCGGGCCGGAGTCTTCCGGCCCGCGACGGATCGCCTTACATCTGACCCTGGGACTGGAGGTACTTGATCAGCGCGTCGTAATAGACCTTGCCGATTTCGGAGTTGTCGGCGATCTCCTTCCAGATCACCTGGGCGTGCTGACGCACCTTGAGCAGGTCGTCCTCCTTCCAGGAGACCGGCGTCACGCCCTTCTTCACCGCCTCGCGCACCGCCAGACGATCCTGATAGTGGGCGGAGAGCAGCGATTCGAGGCTCAGCTCCTTGGCGTAGGAAACGAAGAACTTCTGATCTTCCGGGCTCAGCTGCTGCCAGGTCTTGAGGTTCATGATCATGTGAACCGTCGGCGAGGAGTGGAAGCCGGGATAGATCGGGAACTTCGCGATGTCGTTGACGCCCTGCTTCTGGTTGTTGGCGAAGTTCGAGAAGTCGGCGGCGTCGATCACGCCCTTGTCGAGCGAGGTGTAGACCTCGGAGCCCGGCAGGTTCACCGGCGTCGCGCCGAACGAGGCGAACAGCTTGGTCACCGGGCCGGAGGGCGCGCGCAGCTTCACGCCTTTGAAGTCGTCGATGGTGCGCAGCGGCTTTTTCGAGACGAACGACTCCGAGCCGGTCACGGAAACGCCGACGAGTTTCACCCCCCAGTCCTTGAGGACGCCGTCGACGACCTTCATGCCGTCGGCTTCGTAATAGAACTTCAGGATGTCCTCGTCCGAGCTCCAGGCGCTGATGGTGTCGCCGATCAGGCCGAAGCCGGGGTCCTCGCCCGCGTAATGGGCGGTGGTGGCGATCGCGCCCTGAATGATGCCGTTGCCGGTGGCGCGCAGCAGGCCGCTCGCCTGGACCGCGGCGTCGAGCGGCAGAAGCTCGATGGCGAACCGCCCGTTGGACGCGGCGGTGACGCCCTCGCACCACTTCTTCTGCACCTCGAACACCTGCTCGCCCGAGAAATTCGAGCTCTCGAAGGTGAAGGTGATCGGCTTGGCCTCGGCGGGCGCCATCGCGGCGAACACCGTGAGTGCGCCGATCGCAAACAATTTCCGCATCGTGTTCCTCCTGTTCCGGCGGCCCTTTCGGAACGGCCGCGCGAGTCTTTCCTCGTCGTGGCGAACGCGGACGGATTTCGAACATCGGATGCGCGGGATCCGGCGGCGCCCGGCGCGACGGCACGATGCCCGCCGATGCCCGGAGCGAACCCCGCTTGCGGTGTGCGAAAGCCTCCCTCGCCTTCTCACCTGACTCGATCTGGTCAATTGGTTTATTGGTTTATTGCTATGACCATCCCGATGGTTGGCTATTCCTCCCCCGCATGTCAACCCAAAAGCTCGGCAGGAGAGCCGACTCACGGAATTTCTGCGCGCACCCGCATCATCGAATCCCGCACTTGCACGGGAAACGATAGATTGATACGTTATTTACCAGTTAACCAATCGAACGGCCGGAGAGCCCGCGCATGGACGCCGAGGACACGAGCAAGGACATCGCCAACCTGCTCGAAAAGGTTCAGGTCAAGCTCCCCTCCGACCTGATCATCGAGCAGATCAGCCACCTCATCTCCTCGGGCGCGCTCAAGCCCGGGCAGCGCCTGCCGTCGGAGCGGGTGTTGGAGGAGCGCTTCGGCGTCGGGCGCGCCCACGTGCGGCAGGCGCTCCACCGGCTTGAGCTTTCGGGGATCGTCCGCACCCTGCCGCAGAGCGGCACGGTGGTGGAAAAGATCGGCGTGCAGACGATCGAATGGCTGATCCGCAACATCCTCGGCAAGGAGGAGCTGACCACCGAGATGCTCACCGAGGTGCGCGGCCTGCTGGAGGTTTCCTCCGCCCGGCTCGCGGCCGAGCGCGCCTCGCCGAAGCAGCTCGCCGAACTGCGCCAAGCCTACGATCAGTTGGTGACGAAGACCCACGCGGGCGACGATCCGATGGAAACCGACTTTCTCTTCCACATGCGGCTCGCCGACGCCACCAACAACGTGCTGCTGCGGTCGCTGATCAACCTGATGCGACCCGACGTGATGCGCTTCGCCCAGGAGCACCGCACCGCCAAGGACGGCCGCCCGAAGGAGGCCCTCGTCGAGCATCTCGCGATTCTCGAAGCGGTGGAAACCCGGCGGCCCGACGACGCCGCCGCGGCGATGCGCCATCACATCCGGATGTCGCGCGAGCAGTACCAGGACCGCTGACCGGCCAACGAAAAAGGGCCTCCGAACGGAGGCCCTTCCCGAACGTCGTCACGCCTGCGGACCTACGCGAGGTCCTCTCCGGCGATCGCCCTGTCGAGCAGGGCGAGGCTGTCGGCCTGACCGTAGAGCGCGAAGAACGAGCCCATGCGCGGGCCGGTCTCCTGGCCGAGCAGGATTTCGTAGAGGGCCTTGAACCACGCGCGCAAATCGGCGAAGCACGGATGGGTCTTGCCGACCTCGTAGACCACCGTCTGGAGTTCCTCGGGACTCGCGCAGTCCGACTGCGCGGCGATCTCGTCGCGCAGGTGCTTGAGCGCCGCAACCTCGTCCGGACTCGCCTTGCGGAAGGATTTGCCCGGCAGCACGAAGTCGCGGTAGTAGGCGATCGCGAGCGTCACCAGCTTGTCGAGGAACGGCATGTTCGCCGGTTCGGCCGAGGGGGCGTAGCGGCTGATGTACTGCCAGATCACCGCCGGATCGTCGGAATGGCAGACCGACACCAGATTGAGCAGCATCGAATAGGACACCGCGACCGGCTCCATCGGCGGCGTGCCGTTGTGGATGTGCCAGACCGGGTTGTTGACCCGCTCGGCGATCTCCTGGCGCGGGAACGCCTCGGTGAAGCTCTGGTACTCGTCCACCGCGCGCGGGATCACGTCGAAGTAGAGGCGCTTCGCCGCCTTCGGCTTCTGATACATGAACAGCGCGAGGCTCTCGGGCGGCGCGTAGGTCAGCCACTCCTCGACCGCGAGACCGTTACCGCGCGACTTCGAGATCTTCTCGCCCTTGTCGTCGAGGAACAGCTCGTAGGTGAGGTTCTGCGGCGCCTGTCCGCCGAGGATGCCGACGATCCGGGTGGCGAGCTTGACCGAATCGATCAGGTCCTTGCCCGACATCTCGTAGTCGACGCCGAGCGCGGCCCAGCGCATCGCCCAGTCGGCCTTCCACTGCAGCTTGACCGCGCCGCCGGTGACCGGAGTCTCGACCAGCTTGCCGTCTTCGCGCTTGTAGACGATCGTCCCGGCGGCGACGTCGGTCTGCACCACCGGCACCTGGAGGACGACTCCGGTTTCCGGGCAGATCGGCAGGAACGGCGAGTAGGTGGCGCGGCGCTCCTCGCCCAGGGTCGGCAGCACCACGTCGCGGATGCGGTCGTGGTGGGCGAGCACCTTCAGCAGGGCGTCGTCGAAGCGGCCCGAGGTGTACCAGTCGGTGGAGGACTGGAACTCGTACTCGAAGCCGAAGCTGTCGAGGAAGGCGCGCAGGCGGGCGTTGTTGTGATGCCCGAAGCTCTCGTGGGTGCCGAACGGATCGGGAATCCGGGTCAGGGGCTTGCCCAGGTGTTCGCGCACCATCTCCTTGTTGGGAATGTTGTCGGGCACCTTGCGCAGGCCGTCCATGTCGTCGGAGAACGCGAACAGCCGGGTCTTGACCGCGGGCAGCAGCACCTGGAGGGCATTGCGCACCATGGTGGTGCGCACCACCTCGCCGAAGGTGCCGATGTGCGGCAGGCCGGAGGGTCCGTAGCCGGTCTCGAACAGAACGTAGCCCTTGTCGCCGCCCTCGTTGCCGGGGCCGCGTTTCGCCAGCCGTTTCTCGATCAGCGCGCGGGCTTCCTGAAACGGCCAGGCGTTGGCGGAGAGGGCGGCTTCGGCAAGGGAGGTCATCTGTCCTGTCTTTCCGTTGAGGATGCGGGTTCGCGGGCGCGGCTGCACCCGGAACCGAGCAAACTAACCGAGATCGCCGACAAAGTCATCTCCGCGCGGATCGTACGGCCCACCCGCCGGGGCCGCGCCGCCGCCATAACGCGTGCGTGCGGTGCAATATAGCGGTATCCTTGTGGACTGTGCGGCTTCCTCAAGGAACGGTAACGAACCTCATGCCCGAGGCACGCCACCGAGCATCCAGGTCCGACACGCCCGCCTAAACCCTCGACGCGTTCGCCAAACTGTTCGCGACCACGGGGCTGGCGTTCCTCGTGCTGATGCACGGCTTCTTTCTCGCCCAGGCGCAATTGGAGCGCGAGCGCCGCATCGCCTCCGTCACCAGCACCGTCCACCGCACCGCCGATCTCGTCGGCGCGATTCTCGCAGCGCACGCCAACGACGTCCGCATCCTCGCCGCCTTGATGCCGGTGCGGAACTTCGCCGCGGGCGACGACTCCGCGCGCGCCGGCGTGATCCGGATATTCTCCGCGTTCGTCGAACAGAAGCCGGTGATCGCACAGCTCCGCTATCTCGACGCGGCGGGGTGGGAACGGGTGCGGGTCGACGGAGTCGACGGCAAAATCACGGTCGTTCCCGTCGACGAGCTTCAGGACAAGTCGGATCGCTACTACTTCCGCAACGCGATCCACCTGCCGCCGACCGAAATCTACGTCTCGCCGGTGGACCTCAACGTCGAACACGGCGTCGTCGACGACCCGTGGAATCCGATGCCGCGCCTCGCCCGCACCATTCCCGGGCCGGATGGCCGGGCTCTCGGGATCGTGATCGTCAACATCCGCGCCGACGAAATGATCCGCGAGGTGGATCGCGGCGGCCGCGACGGCGACGGCGAGATCCAATGGCTCAACGGCGACGGCTACTGGCTTGCGGGCGCTCCGCGCGACAAGCTCTGGGGCTTCATGTTCGGCCGCGACACGACGATGGCGAAAATCCGGCCGACGGCCTGGGCGCGGATTTTCGCCAACCGCGGCGACGGCGTTACCGTCGGCACCGACGACGGCGTCACCTACATCCATCGATCGGTGACCCCTGCGGCGGTGCTCTCCGAGACCGGCAGCGACGAAGGCGCGGCAGCGGATTGGAAATTCGTCGGCACCATTCCCGCAGTGGGGCTCGCCGACCTCTGGACGCCGCGCCACATCGGCTTCGCCGTCGCCGGGCTAGTGCTTCTCGCAGCGCTCAGCCTCGCCTGGAGCCGCAGCGTCGTCGCCCGCCACCGCGCCGAAGCGCGCGAAGCAGCGGCGGCGCAAGAACTGATCATGGTGGAGCGCCTCGCGAGCCTCGGCGGCCTCGTCGCCGGGGTGGCGCACGAACTCAATACGCCGATCGGCAACGCGGTGACGGTCGCGAGCACGATCGGCGAACGCATCAAGGACTTCCGCGCCGAGGCGGAAGCCGGACCGCTGCGCCGGGCATCGCTCGACGCCTTCCTGAGCGACGTCGGCGACGGTGCCGCGCTGATGCTGCGCGGCCTCGACCGCACCGCGCGCCTGATCCAGCAGTTCAAGCAGGTGGCGGTCGACCAGACCAGTCAGCAGCGACGCCGTTTCCGCATCGCCGACACGGTGCAGGACGTACTCGGCACGCTCGGCCCGCAATTCAAACACACCGCCATCCGGATCGAGTCCGAGGTCGGAACCGACGCCCTTCTCGACAGTTATCCCGGACCGCTCGGACAGGTGGTGATGAACCTCGTCAACAACGCACGCGTCCACGCGTTCGCTCCCGGCGCGGCGGGCGTCATCCGCATCGCCGCGCGCTCGACCGCGGGGAACCGGATCGAAATCACCGTCGCCGACGACGGCGCGGGCATGCCGGAGGAAGTGCGGCGGCGGGCGTTCGAACCGTTCTTCACCACGCGCCTCGGCGAAGGCGGCAGCGGACTCGGCCTCAGCATCGTCCACAACATCGTGGCCGGCGTTCTCGGCGGCAGCGTCGACATCGCGAGCGAGCCCGGAACCGGCACCATCTTTACCGTGAGCATTCCGTGCGTCGCTCCGGCGGAACCCGAAAGCGGGAGGATCTACAATGTCGGCTCCTGAACCATCCGAAGACTTCGTCGCCTTCGCCGACGACGTTCCGCCGACCGCGCCGATCCGCAAGGAGGCCCGCCATTGGCCGATCCTCGTCGTCGACGACGACGAGGATGTGCATCACGCGACCGCCTTCGCCCTGCGCGACGTCGAGATTCTCGGCCGGCCCCTGGCTCTGGTGCACGCGTACTCGGCGACCGATGCCTGGGCGAAGGTGAACGGCAGCGAAGACGAGTTCGCGGTGGCGCTGATCGACGTGGTGATGGAGACCGCCGACGCCGGACTGCAACTGGTGCACGACCTGCGCGCCGCCGGGCATACCGAAACCCGTTTGGTGCTGCGCACCGGCCAACCCGGCTACGCCCCCGAAATGTCGGTGATCGCCGCCTACGAGATCGACGACTACCGCACCAAGGACGAACTCACCCGCACCCGCCTGATCACCGTGCTCACCGCCGCGATCCGCACCTACGAGAACATCCACCGCATGAGCCATCACCGCGCCGGGCTCGAAACCATCGTCGGCGGCGCCAGCCGCCTGTTCCGGCGCACCGACTTTCCCACCTTCTGCCGCGCCGTGTTCGATCAGGCGGCGACGCTTCTCGGCACGCCGCCGCACGGACTGGTCTGCGCGTCGATGCGCGAGTCCGAAACCGGCCGGATCATGGCGGCCGCCGGCCGCTTCGCCGAACTCCAGGGCGGCGACGCCGACGACCTGCCGAAAGGCACCTTCGCCGAGTTGTGGCCGGCGCTGCCGCGCGGCCTCGCGATCCGCGAAGGCAGCGTCTCGATCGGCTGTACGTCGAGCGGCGGCGCGCGCCTGCTGGTTTACGTCGCCGCGCCCGAGGCGCCGGCGGACGAAGATCTCGGGTTGCTGCGCCTGTTCGCCGCCAATCTCGCGATCGGCTTCGAGAACCTGTCCCTGATCGCGCGGCTCGACCGCCTCGCCTACATCGACCCGGTGCTGGAGATTCCCAACCTCAACGCCTTCGAGGCGGCGCTCGAAATCCGTCGCCGCAAGATCGGTCCGGCGGCGCGGATGGCGCTGATCAGCATCGATTCCTACGACGCCATCGTCGCCGTGCACGGCCAATCGACGGCGCAGGCGCTGCTGCGCGCGGTCTACCGCACCTTCATCGAGGGCGGCGGAGGCGAGGTCATCGCGGCGCGGGTCGGCGACGGCACCTTCGCCCTGCTCGGCGATTCCGTGCATCTCGACGCCGAGCTGGTCAACCGCGCGGTGTCCGAGCCCTATCGCGTCGAAGGAATCGAGATTCCGGTTTCGGCCACCGCCACCCTGATCAACCTCGCCGACGTGGACGCCGACCCCGCCGCGATGATGCGCTCGGCCAGTTCGGCGCTGCTGCACGTCGAACGCACCCACCGCGGCCAGGTGATCCCCTACACCGACGCCATGCGCGCCGACGTCGACCGGCGGTTCGGCCTGCTCACCGCGCTGCGTCGCTCCACCAAGACCCGCGACGGGCTGAAGGTGGTCCTGCAGCCCAAGGTGGCCCTGAGCACCCGCACCGTGGTGGGGGCGGAGGCGCTGCTGCGCTGGACGAGCATGGACGAGACGGTCTCGCCGTCCGAATTCATCCCGATCGCGGAATCCGGCGGGCTCACGCCCGACCTCACGGACTTCGTCATCGACGCCGTCGGCGCCTGGGCGGCGAAGCGGCGCGAGCCGCTGCCGGTGGCGATCAATCTCTCGATGGCCGACCTCAACAACCCCGGCTTCGCCCGCCGTCTGCTAACGCGCGTCGCCGACGCCGGGCTTGCGCCCGCCACCGTCGAGTTCGAGATCACCGAGGATTTCGCGATGCAGGACGCGCCGTGGGCGATCGACCAACTGGAGATCCTGCACGGCGAAGGCTTCCGGATCGCGCTCGACGATTTCGGCACCGGCTATTCGTCGCTCGGCTACTTCGACAAGCTGCCGATCGACATCCTCAAGATCGACCGCGCCTTCATCGCCCCGCTGACCGTCGGCGGCGCCCGCAACAGCCTTGCGGCGATCGCGGTGAACATGGCCAACGCCTTCGGCGTCGGGTGCGTCGCCGAAGGCGTCGAAACCGCCGAACAGTGCCAGATCCTCGAATTCCTCGGCTGCCCGGTGGCGCAGGGCTTCCACCTCGGCAGGCCGACGCCGATCGAGGCGTTCGCGGAAACCTTCCTCGCCTGAAGCCTCAGGCCGGGGTCAGCCCCAGCATCACCGCGGCGGCGTCCACCGCCGCGCGGGCGTGCGGCACCAGGCGCGGCGGAAAGTGGTGGGGCTCCGCCTCCGGACCGATGATGCCGATGCCGATCGGCTTCATGAATTCGAGCTGCATCGCCACCAGCGCCGATCCCACCGCCTCGCCCATCACCCGGCCGTGGGCGGTTTCGCCGCGCTCGATGATGCCGAGCACCACCACCGCGTCGACGTCGGCGCGGGTGAGTTGGCGCTTCACCGCGAGCGGCGCCTCGTAGGAGCCGGGCACGTCGGCGCGGGCGACGATCTCGAGCCCGAGTTCGGCGGCGCGGGCTTCCGCCGCCGCGCGCATGATCGCGATTTCCTTGGTGTGGAAGGTGCCGGCGACGAGGCCGAGACGGAACGCGCGTTCGCCCATGGTTCAGATCGCTCCCCGCGCAATGTCGCGCGCAAAATAGGTGATGATGAGGTCGGCCCCGGCGCGCTTGATCGAGCCGAGGGTCTCGCGCACCGCGCGCGCCTCGTCGATCGCCCCCGCCTGGGCGGCGAACTTGATCATCGCATACTCGCCGCTCACCTGATAGGCGGCGATCGGCAGCAGGCTCCGGCTACGCACCCCCGCCAGCACGTCGAGGTAGGCGAGCGCGGGCTTGACCATCAGGATGTCGGCCCCCTCGGCTTCGTCGAGCAGCGATTCCCGCAGCGCCTCGCGGCCGTTCATCGGGTCCATCTGATAGGTCTTGCGGTCGCCCTTGAGGCTGCTGCCCGCGGCGGCGCGGAACGGCCCGTAGAGGCTGGAGGCGAACTTCGAGGAATACGCCATGATCGGCACCTCGTCGAAGCCCGCGTCGTCGAGGGCCTCGCGCATCGCCGCGATCTGGCCGTCCATCATCGCCGAGGGCGCGACCATGTCCGCCCCCGCCTCGGCCGCCACCACCGCCTGCCGCGCGAGGTTTTCGAGCGTCGCGTCGTTGTCGACGCATCCGTCGCGGACGACGCCGCAATGGCCGTGGTCGGTGTATTCGCAGAAGCAGTTGTCGGTGATCACCACCATCTCCGGGCACGCCGCCTTGGCGATCCGCACGCTGCGCGCCATCAGCCCGTCGGCGGCGAAGCTGTCGGAGCCGTCGGCGTCCTTGTGGTGGGAGACGCCGAACAGCAGGATCGCCTTGACCCCGTCCGCCGCGATCGCCCGCACCTCGTCGGCGAGGTGCGATTCCGGCACCCGCCAGACCCCGGGCATCGACGGAATCGGCTGCGGCGCGTCGATCTCCTCCTCGACGAACACCGGATAGATCAGGTCGTCGGCGCAAACCCGGGTCTCGCGCACCAGCGCGCGCAGCGTCTCGCTGCGGCGCAGCCGCCGCCCGCGAACGATCGGAAACGAAGCGGTCATGACAACACTCCTGAAGGGCCCTCGGCGGCAAGGTAGGCGGACGAGGCGGCGAAGTCCATAGCCTCAGCAATCCGGGTAAATTAGGATGACGCACACCCCGCCTCGGCCTAGAATCGGCAACATTGATTTCTTTCTCTCAGATCACCTAAACGGCACGATGTTCAGGAGATAGAAATGAATACAGTAGATCATACAGTGAACTTGATACTCTCCGACGGCATAAAACCCGAACATCGTGATCAAATTTACGCTGGCATAACCCCATACCTGGAGATACCCACCCCAAGGATACATGTTCGAAAAGCAGATCACTCCACATTGCATGAAGCTATTCTTCTAATAGGAGATGCCCTCGGATGGATCCCCCTCAAA
The DNA here is from genome assembly GCA_900079695.1 of uncultured Alphaproteobacteria bacterium. NCBI lineage: Bacteria > Pseudomonadati > Pseudomonadota > Alphaproteobacteria > uncultured Alphaproteobacteria bacterium. The sequence continues at coordinate 3,552,907 of LT599022.1, read as the reverse complement.
GCTGCAGCTACTGTCTATCTAGGCACCCTGGCAAAACACGCCGGAGATGCCACCTGGGACCATATAAAATCATTGTGCTCCAGAAATAAATCGAAAAAATTTGCGGATTTTCCTCTTCCATATCAGAAAATTCTCAAAAAATTGGGATTAAAACAATCACTTTTGCCCTCAATATTCCTGACGGATTTTTCGGAATAGCACTTCATATAGAAGACAAAACCCCTGATAATATCGCAAAATGCCTTTCTATATTTATTATTAATTGTGAAAATATCTCCGAATTCATGATCAAAGAAACAGAGCAAGGCCGCGCTCCGTTCGGAGGAGCTAAAATTGATATTCAAGAAGATGGCAGCCTGATTGTCCGGTGGCGCACGGCTAATTTCGAAAATCACGAAAAGCGGTTCCCCTGACAGATTCTCAACGCTGTCTCTTTGACCCCGAGAACATCCCGCGAACGCTTGCCGCTCGGGCGGGGTTCGGGCATCATCGCGCGATGATGGTTTTCCCCTGCCCGCCCCGGATGCTCCGATGACCGCCCGCGTGCTGCTGCCGCGCGCGCCGGTGCTGGCGGTGACGCTCTCCGGCTGCGCCTGGATCGACGCCGACGGCGAGATTTCCACCCCCGCGCCCGCCGCGGCCAAGCGCCTGTGGGCCGAGACCCCGCCGCTGGTGTGCCACCGCCTGTGGACCGCCGAACGGCTGCGCGGCACGGTGCAGGAAGGGTTCGACCTGCTGGAGCTGTACGCCTTCGTCCGCCCGGCGCGGTTCTGCGTGCCGACCCCGGCGGGCCTCGCCGACGCCCTCGACCTGCCGCCGCCGGGGCCGGAGCCGGAGGATCAGGCGATTCTGCTGCAGGACGCCGCGCGGGTGCTGCTGGGCGAGCTCGCCCGCCTCGACGAGCGCGCCGCCCGGCGGGCGCTCGGCGTCGCGCGGCCGATGGCGAAGAGCGGCTGGCCGTGGGGCGCGGCGGTGCTGGCGGCACTCGGCGACGACGGCGCGGAAGCCGCCGACGCGCGCGGCCTGCGGGTGTGGGACCGGCTGAAGGAATGGGAGGACGCGGGCACCCCGCCGCCGCCCGGCTCCGCCCCGGTGGGCGAGGCGGAAACCCGCGCGCGCCTCGCCGAGCTGCTCGGCCCCGCCGCCGAACAGCGGCCGAGCCAGGCCGATTTCGCCGCCGGGCTCGCCTGGGGCTTCGCGCCGCGCGAGGCGGCCGACGGCCCCAACGCGGTGCTGGCGGAGGCGGGCACCGGGGTCGGCAAGACCCTCGGCTACATCGCGCCCGCCAGCCTGTGGGCGGAGAAGAACGGCGCGCCGGTGTGGATCAGCACCTTCACCCGCAACCTCCAGCGGCAGCTGGACGGCGAACTCGACCGCCTCTACCCCGACCCGGCGGAGAAGGCCCGCCACGTGGTGGTGCGGCGCGGGCGGGAGAACATCCTCTGCCTTCTCAACCTCGAAGACTTTCTCGACCGCGCGGTGCGCGAGCCGCGCGGCATGACCGCGCTCGGGCTGGTGTGCCGCTGGGCCGAGGCGACCCGCGACGGCGCGATGATCGGCGGCGACTTCCCCGGCTGGCTGGTGCATCTGCTCGGCCGCGCCCGCACCCTCGACCTCACCGACAAGCGCGGCGAGTGCGTGCACGCCGCCTGCGCCCATTACGGCCGCTGCTTCGTCGAGAAATCGGTGCGCCGCGCCCGCCACGCGCGGATCGTCGTCGCCAACCACGCGCTGGTGATGGCGCAGGCGGCGCTCGGCGGGCTCGACGACGCGTTCGTTCCCACCCGTTACGTCTTCGACGAAGGACACCACGTGTTCGACGCCGCCGACGCGGCGTTCTCCGCCCACCTCACCGGGCGCGAGGCGCAGGACCTGCGGCGCTGGTTCCTGGGCGGCGAGGACTCGCGCCGCGGCGGCGTGAAATCGCGCGCCCGCGGCCTGCAGCGCCGCGCCGAGGAACTGGTGGCGGGCCACGCCGAGGCGGAAACCGCGCTCGCCGCGCTCGCCCGCGCCGCCCGCGCCCTGCCCGCCGACGGCTGGGAGCTGCGCCTCGGCGGCCGCACCCCGCACGGCCCGGTCGAGGCGTTCCTGCTCGGGGTGCAGGACCACGTGCTGGCCCGCGTCGAGGATCCGGACTCGCCCTATTCTCTGGAAGCCGACCCGCGCCCGCCGCTCGACGGCGTGCTCGAAACCCTGCCCGCCCTCGACCGCGCGCTCGAAGACATTCTCGGCCCGGCGCGCGGCCTCGCGGCGATCCTGCGCCGCCGCCTCACCGAGGAGACCGACACCCTCGAAGCCAACATGCGCCTGCGCATCGAGGCCCTGGCGCGCACCCTCGACCAGCGCGCCCTCAACCAGATCGCGGCGTGGCGGGCGATGCTCAAGGACCTCGCCGGAGCGACGCCGAAGCAGTACGCCGACTGGTTCGGGATTGAGCGCAACGACGGCCGCAACCTCGACCTCGGCTTCTACCGCCACTGGATCGATCCCACCGAGCCGCTCGCGATCTGCCTCGGCGAGGTCGCGCACGGCGTCGCCGTCACCTCCGCCACCCTGCGCGACGCGGGCGACGCCGACGACTGGGACGCCGCCGCGCTCACCGGCGGCACCCGGCACTTCCCGCGTCCCGCGGTCCGCACCGCGGTGCCCTCGCCGTTCGACTACGCCAGCCAGACCCGGGTGTTCATCGTCCACGACGTCGGCCGCAACGCGCCCGACCAGCTCGCCGCGGCGATGCGCGAGCTGTTCGTCGCCGCGGGCGGCGGCGGCCTCGGCCTGTTCACCGCGATCCAGCGGCTCAAATCCGTGCAGGCGCGGATCAAGGCGCCGCTCGCCGAGGCGGGCATCGAGCTCCTCGCCCAGCACGTCGACGGCCTCGACACCAGCACCTTGATCGACCTGTTCCGCGCCGAGGAGAACGCCTGCCTGCTCGGCACCGACGCGGTGCGCGACGGCGTCGACGTGCCCGGCCGCTCGCTGCGGCTGATCGCCTTCGACCGGGTGCCGTGGCCGCGCCCGGGAATCCTCTACCGAGCCCGGCGCGAGGCGTTCGGCGGCTCCGCCTACACCGACCGGCTGACGCGGATGAAGCTGCGCCAGGCGTTCGGGCGGCTGGTGCGGCGCGCCGACGACCGCGGCGTATTCGTGCTGCTCGCCCCCCTGCCCTCGCGCCTGCTGTCGGCGTTCCCCGAAGGGGTCGCGCCGGAACGGCTCGGCATCGCCGAGGCGATCGCGCGCACCCGGGCGTTCCTCGCCGACGCGCCTTGACGCCGGCGCGGCGCGCTCCGAAACTGGATTTCCGTCATCTCTGGGAGAGACCGCAATGCCCGATACGCTTCCGGTTTTCGCCGTCGCCGTGGTGGTGCTGGCGGTGGTTTTCGTCGGCCTCGGCGTCAAGGTGGTCTCGCAAGGGTGGGAATACACCGTCGAGCGCTTCGGCCAGTACACCCGCACCCTGCGCCCCGGCCTGCACGTGATCGTGCCGTTCGTCGACCGCATCGGCAGCCGCCTCAACATGATGGAGCAGGTGCTCGACGTGCCGAGCCAGGACGTGATCACCCGCGACAACGCGATGGTGACGGTGGACGGCGTGGTGTTCTATCAGGTGCTCGACGCCGCCAAGGCCGCCTACGAGGTGCGCCAGCTCGAACTCGCGATCCTCAACCTCACGATGACCAACATCCGCACGGTGATGGGCGGCATGGATCTCGACGAGCTGCTGTCGCAGCGCGACAAGATCAACGCCGAGTTGCTGGCGGTGGTCGACCTCGCCACCAACGCCTGGGGGGTCAAGGTCACCCGCATCGAGATCAAGGACATCAGCCCGCCCACCGACCTCGTCGACGCGATGGCGCGGCAGATGAAGGCGGAACGCCTGAAGCGCGCCGCGATCCTCGACGCGGAGGGCTTGCGCCAGGCGGCGATCCTCGAAGCCGAAGGCCGCAAGCAGGCCGCGATCCTCGAAGCCGAGGGCGCGCGCGAGGCGGCGTTCCGCGAGGCGGAGGCGCGCGAACGCGCCGCCGAGGCGGAAGCGACCGCGACGCGGATGGTGTCGGAGGCGATCGCCGCGGGCGACGTGCAGGCGATCAACTACTTCGTCGCGCTGAAATACGTCGAGAGCCTCAAGGAGATCGCCAGCGCGCCCAACGGCAAGCTGATCCTGATGCCGTGGGAGGCCTCGGGCGTGCTCGGCTCGCTCGGCGGCGTCGGCGAGATCGCGAAGCGGGTGTTCGGGCCGGAGGACGCGCCCCAGGCGCCGCCGCCAGCGCCCCGTCCGGCGCCGAAAGCTCCCGCGCCCCAGGCCGAGCCGCGCCGCGAGGGTCCGTGGACATGACCGGCCTGCTCGCCCTGCCGCTCGACCACTGGCACTGGTGGATCGCGGCGGTGGTGATGTTCGTGGTCGAGATGGCGATGCCCGGCATCCTGTTCCTGTGGCTCGGGCTCGCCGCGCTGATCACCGGCGTCGTCGCGTTCGCCGGGGCGCGCCTCGGCCATCCGCCGGGATGGGAGGCGCAGGCGCTGACCTTCGCGGTGCTGGCGGTCGCCAGCCTCGCGCTCGCCCGCCGCCTGCGCGGCCGAGTCGCCGCCGCGCCGGGCGCCCTCAACCGCCGCGGCGAAGACCTGATCGGCCGCGACTTCGTGCTCGCCGAGGCGATCGTCAACGGCCAGGGCCGGGTGCGCGTCGGCGACACCTTGTGGATCGCCCGCGGGCCGGAACTCCCGGCCGGGGCGCGGGTGCGCGTCACCGGCGTCGAGGGCGCGACGCTGATGGTGGCGGCGTTCACCGAACCTTAAACTCCCCGGGTTAAGCTCTGCGGCATCGAGTCCTCCAACCCGGAACCGCGATGTCGCCCGATCCGCAGCAGCGTCTGTCCGCCGATCCGTCGGTGCGCTTCCTGCAACGCCTGATGGCGGCGGTGGCGCACGGCCATCGCCTCGACGATCCGCGCGATTCGGTGATCTGCCGCCGCTGGGTGGAGATCGTCGAGGGTTTGCCCGACGGCAAGCTGTTCCAGGTGATTCCGCAAACCCTGCGCGGCCTGTTCCGCGATCCCGACAGCCGCCGCAAGCTCGAAGCCTGCGGCCTGCGCGCCGACCTGCCGCTCCGCATCGAGGCGATCGCGCCCTACGTGGTGAGCTTCCGCCGCTTCATGGCGGCGCGCAGCCGCCCGGCCGAGGACACCGGCCGCGAGGTGATCGCCGCGTTGCGGCTCGAACTCCGCCGCCTGAAGGCGCAGTTCGACGCGGTGTTCGATCAGGCCGCCGCGATCGAGGCAGAGCGCGACCGGCTCGCGGGCGAGAACGCCGCGCTCAAGACCGAGGTGCTGTCGCTCCGGCTCGAACGCGACGAGGCGCAGCGCCAGGTCGGCGAGGCGCGCTCGAAGGCGTTCCGCTTCCTCCGCCTCTATCTTTTCATGCTCAAGGAAGAACTCCAGCGCCGCCGCCAGGATGCGATCCGCATGGTGACGGTGGAAGTGGCGATCGAAACCAATCTCGCCACCCTCGAAGCGCTGGGCTGGCAGGATCAGGCGCAGAAGGCCGCCCGGGAGATTCTCGGGCCGGAGCTCTACGCCGCCTACTTCGACGGCGCGCCGGTGCCCGAAACCGCCCGTCGCGACGCGCCCGCCGCGCCCTACTTCCCGCTCGGAGAAATCCGTCGCGACGCGTCGCGCGGCTTCGCTTCGCCGATCTCCACCAAACTGATGTGATCCCCGCGCCGGGGAGACGGCGGTGCGAGCGCACCGCCGTCCGTACCCGTTCAGGTCTTGACCGTGGCGAGGTTCGCGACCGCGTTCGGCGACTTCGGCCCGTGGGAGGCATAGATCGACTGCCGCCCCTGCGAGGTCCACGACACCGACTCGCGGCCGGGCACGTGGACGACGACGTTGCGCACCTGACCGCCCACCATGTAGGCGGCGGCGGCGACGATCACCGCCAGAGGAATCTCGTCTTCCGCAGCGGGGGCCGCCGGAACGGCCCGCGGGGCGGCCTCAGCTTTTTTTGACGGCTTCTCCGACCTCGCGAAATACAGACCGACGAGGGTGGTCATCGCCTGGATGCCGATCAACGCCGACATCACGATGGCGAAGCCCAGCAACGCCCGCTCCCACGGGGCCAGGCCGATGTCGCCGGAGGCCTGCGCGACCTCGGCGACGGTTCGGGTGGTATCGATTATCACGCTCATACTGACACGCTCTCCATCGAGGGTTCGGGTGGAGCGCGGGCGGCTCTCCGCCCCGCGCACCGCGAGTCTTCGGTGGACGCGGATACGGCCGGACTCCCGGCCGCGATCACCGGAACCGCGCGCATGCCCCCGAGGACGGACGGCCGAAGCCGCCGCCGGGGTCACCGGTTCCGGACGCCCCCCAATGCGCGCCGGTGGCCACCAGGGGCCCTCCCGGAGAGCGCTCCCCCCAATCGGGTCAGCCCTCCGCGCCGCGCCGGAAGGTTCTAACACAATTTCGCCTTATTTTCTCCGTCTTCCGCCTTATTTATGCCTTATTTCAGCCGAAATCGACCGTCTCCCGTAATTAATTACTGTTTTTCAATTGGTTGCTGCTCGTTTGCAGGCCGCCTTATTTGCCCTATTCCGCGCGCCCCAACTTCCCGGAGGTCCGCAACGCGCATGCGAAAACGGCGGCGCGATCGCTCGCGCCGCCGTTTTCCGGCGATTCGACTAGGCAGTCGGTTACTTCTTGATCGTGCCGAGGCTCGACACCGCCTGCGGCGACTTGGTGCCGTGCGAGGCGTAGATCGACTGGCGCCCCTGCGAGGTCCACGACACCGACTCGCGGCCGGGCACGTGGACGATCACGTTGCGCACTTGCCCGCCCACCGCATGCGCGGCCGCGGCAATGATCACCGCCAGCGGGATTTCCTCGGCAGGGGCCGCCGCCACCGGCTTGGCGGCAGAAGCCGCCGGCGCAGCCTGAGGGGCGGCCTCAGCTTTTTTTGACGACTTCTCCGACTTCGCAAAGTAGGTGCCGACCAGCGAAGTGGCGGCCCAGATGCCGATCAGGGCGGTCATCACGATGATGAAGCCGAACAGGCCGCCTTCCCACGGCGCGAGGCCGAGGGTGTCGGTCTCCGCGGTCGCCTGGGCGACCTGCGCGACCACCTGGGTGGTATCCATAATCACGCTCATAGTCACACGCTCTCCATCGAGGGTTCCGGTGAGGCGCGGGCGGCTTTCCGCCCCCGCCCCGTTCCCGCCCCCGGCGCTGCCGCCGCGGGCGAGGCCGCGATCTTCGTTGGACGCAAGCACCGCCGCCGCCGAGGGCTCCCCTCTGCGAACGTCGGAACCGCGTACGTGAAACCCGAACGGTGCCGTCCACCGTCGCACTCCGCGGCAAATGCCGGGGTGGTCCACGCCGCGCCCGGACCACAGTTCCGGGCGCTCCCCTGATGCGCATCGCATCGCCCTTGCGGGCCGCGCGCCACCCCGCCCACCGGGGAAGCGCACGCGTTACGCAGGAAGGGTGTACCACAGGTTTGCCTTAATCCCTAGTCTTTTTGCCATAATTGAGCCCGAATCGCCTCAATTCTGCGGCAGAACCACAGGATTGCGTTGGCGCCATAAGGATATTGGCGGCGCCATATTTGCCTGAATTGCCCAGATTCAAGAGCTTCGGCGGTTCTTCGGAGATTCGGCAAACCTCGGGTTGGGTATCGGGCAGCCCCCACCGCCGGGCACGAAAAAGGGCGGCGCCGAAACCGGCGCCGCCCGAACGCGTCTTGGAGACAGATCAGGACGCTTACTTTTTGATGGTGCCGAGCGGAGTCACCGCTTGCGGTGCCTTCGCGGAGTGGGAGGCGTAGATCGCCTGTCGCCCCTGCGACGTCCAGGTCACGGACGCCATGCCCGGCGCGCTCACCACGACGTTGCGGATCGGTGCCTGCACCATCTGCACCGCCGCCGCGATGATCACTGCCAGGGGGATCTCGGTCGAGGCCGCCGCCGCGGGAGCCGCGGGAGCCGCGGGCTGCGCCTTCGGGGCGGCCTCAGATTTTCCCGGCGCGGGAGCCTTCTTCTTCTGGAAGTAGGCGCCGATCGCCGACGTGGCGAACCAGATGCCGACGAGCGCGGTCATCACCACCGCCATGCCCATCAGGCCACCCTGCCACGCCGGGATCTCTTCGGCCGCCTGGGCGACCTGCGCAACGTCGACGACCTGGGCCGCCGCGTCGAGAAGCTGTTCGAATGCCATCTTTGATGACTCCATCTCATGTTTCCGGGTGGCGCGACAGGCCGGGGACGGTGGGCTTCCCCGGCGCGTCGACGCCGAAATTCCGTTCCGACTGTGGTCGGAGCAACGCCGAACGAACATGAGACGGACGCGCCGCACGCGACGGAGAGGACGGCTCCCGCCTGGCGAACACGAGGGGTCCCGCGGGATGCCCGGAACGAGCCGGCCGCGCTCCGCACACGGAGCGACGCATCCCGGACGATACGGCGCAGACGCCGGACCGCCCTTACGGTTCCCGCTTCACCCGGAGTTCGTGGGAAACCCCGGATGCCCCAATCCCAGTTGAACGACGCGCGGTCGTCCGGTCACAAGTGGCTCGCGCGTTTGACGATGTCGCCATCGTGGGGTGCCCCCACCCCCGCGCAAAACTCTACGCGAACTTAACACATGATCTGGGCTGGGAGCGAGGCTTTCGCCCCGCTCCGCGCCCGGAGCCCTTAGTGCGTACCAAGGGTCGCGATGAAGTAACCGGCGATCACCGCCGTGCCGATCACGCCGGCGACGTTCGGGCCCATCGCATGCATCAGCAGGAAGTTCTGCCGATCGTGCGAAGCGCCGACCACCTGCGAGACGCGGGCGGCCATCGGCACCGCCGACACGCCGGCGGAACCGATCAGCGGGTTGATCGGGTTGGAGCGGTTGATGGTCAGGTTCATCAGCTTCGCCATCAGGACGCCCGCCGCGGTGGCGACGCCGAACGCGACGATGCCCATCACCAGGATCTTCAGCGTATCGAAACGCAGGAAGTTCTCGGCGGTCATGGTCGCGCCGACCGAAGTGCCGAGGAAGATGGTGGTGATGTTGATGATCTCGTTCTGCGCGGCCTTGTTCAGACGCTCGCAGACGCCGCTCTCACGGATGAAGTTGCCGAGGAACAGCATGCCGAGCAGCGGCGCGGCCGGCGGGACCAGGAGAATGGTCAGCGCGCACGACATCGCGGCGAAGATCAGCTTCTCGGCACGGCCGACCGGACGCAGCGACTTCATGCGGATACGCTTTTCCGCATGGGTGGTCAGCGCGTTCATGATCGGCGGCTGGATCATCGGCACCAGCGCCATGTACGAGTAGGCGGCCACCGCCACCGCGCCGAGGAGGTGCGGAGCGAGCTTGCCGGCGAGGAGAATCGTGGTCGGACCGTCGGCGCCGCCGATGATGCCGATGGTCGCCGATTCACCCTCGGTGAAGCCCATCGCGTAGTACGCGGTGAAGTAGGTCGCGGCGACGCCGAACTGCGCCGCGCCGCCCAGCAGCAGGGTGCGCGGGTTCGCGATCAGCGGGCCGAAGTCGGTGAGGGCGCCCACGCCGAGGAAGATGATCGGCGGGAACAGTTCGAGGTGAATGCCCTGCATGATGTAATAGTAGAGACCGCCCGCGAGGGTGTGGCCGTCGGCGGTTTCCACCGGAGCGTTCCACATGTTCTCGCACGGCAGGTTCGCGAGGAACGCGCCGAAGGCGATCGGGACGAGCAGAAGCGGTTCGAACTCCTTGACCACGGCCAAGTAGAACATCACCGCAACCACGATCCACATCGCGACCATGCCGAGGTTGACGCTGTCGAACCCCGTCAAGTCGTTGATGAGTTGCATATCCATCGTAGAAGACCTTATCCCTTGGTTACGCCATCATGGCTTGAGGCCATGTATTAGCCCAGGGTGCAGAGGACCTGGTTTTCCGAGACGGTGGCGCCCTGCGCGACGTCGATCGACTTGACGGTGCCGGCCGCCGGGGCGGTGATCGGGGTTTCCATCTTCATCGCTTCGAGGATCATCAGCTCGTCGCCTTCCTTCACGGAAGCGCCGACCGAGGTGAGGACCTTGAACACCGAACCGGCGAGCGGGCAGGTGACGACGGTGGCGCCGGCCGGAGCGGCGGCGGCGGGAGCCGGGGCGGCGGCCGGAGCCGGAGCCGGAGCAGCCGGGGCCGGAGCGGCGGGAGCCGGAGCGGCAGCGACCGGAGCCGGAGCGGCGACGGCCGGAGCGGCGGCAGCGCCGACGACTTCGACGTCGACGTCGTAGGTCTTGCCTTCAACGGTGATCTTGAGCTTCGTCATTTGCTGATTATCCCTTCTTGACGGCGCTGAGGCCGGAGACGTCGCGCGGCGACTTCATCGTGTGCGACGCAAAAATAGCTTCACGACCCTGGATGGCCCAGGACGCGTTCGGATTCGCCGGAGCGCTGACCGTCACGCTCCGAAGCGGCTGGTTCATGATCTGGGCCACCGCCGCGACGATCAGCGCGAGCGGAATGCCCGACGCCGCCTGCGACGCAACCGGGGCGGCAGCCGCAGCCGCTACCGGAGCTTTCGAGACGGCCTCAGTTTTTTTTGGCGGGTTCTTGATGAAGTACTGGGCGACCGCCGAGCTGACCCACCACAGGCCGGTCAACGCGATCATCACCACTGCCATACCCATCAGACCGCCCAGCCACGCCGGCGGAGGCTCCGCGCCGGTGGCCGCGACCTGCGCGATGTCCATGACGGACCCGGCAGCGTCGGCGAGTTGAACGTAGTCCATGTTTCTCTCTGTCTCCAAGAAGGCTTCCCGGACTTGCCGGGAGGCGGGATCCGCATCCCCCCTCCCGGTCGGCCGGTGGCCCGATGCTTACAACGGAATGTTGCCGTGCTTCTTCGGCGGACGGGTTTCCCGCTTCGAGAGCAGGGTCCGGAGCGCCAAAGCCAGAGCGGCGCGCGAACGCGCCGGGTTGATCACGTCGGTGATCTGAACCTTGCCCGCGGCCTGGTAGGGGTTCTGGAACTCCTTGGAGTATTCCGCCACGAGCTCGGCGCGCTTCGCGGCCGGGTCCTTGGCCCCCTTGATCTCCTTGCCGTAGAGCACGTTCACCGCGCCGTCGGCGCCCATCACCGCGATTTCGGCGGTCGGCCAGGCGAACACCACGTCCGCGCCGAGCGAGCCCGGGCACATCGCGAGGTACGCGCCGCCGTAGGACTTGCGCATCACCAGGGTGACCTTCGGCACGGTCGAGGCCGAGTACGCGAACAGCAGCTTCGCGCCGTGACGGATGATGCCGCCGCGCTCCTGCTGCACGCCCGGGAGATAGCCGGGGGTGTCGACGAGGTTCACCAGCGGGATGTTGAACGCATTGCAGAAGCGGATGAAGCGCGAGCCCTTGTCCGACGCGTCGATGTCGATGCAGCCCGCCTTGAACGCCGGCTGGTTGGCGATGATGCCGACCACCACGCCGCCGATGCGCGCCCAACCCACGACCATGTTCTTCGCGAAGTCCTTGTGGACTTCGAGGAAGTCGCCGCCGTCGACGAGACGAGCGATGATCGGCTTCACGTCCATGGGAGCCTTGTTGGTCTCGGGGATGAGGTTGTTCATCTCCGGGTCATCCGCGAGGACGAGTTCCTCGGTCAGATGATGCGGCGGCTCTTCCATGTTGTTCGAGGGCAGGAACGACAGGATCTTCTGAGTGATCGCGATCGCGTCGCGGTCGTCCTCGGCGATGAAGTGGACGTTACCGGAGACCGAGGCGTTCGCCTGGGCCGAGCCGATTTCCGCCATCGTGCAGACCTGGCCGGTGACGGCCTTGATCACGTCCGGACCGCAAATGAACATGTTCGCGGTGTTGCGGGTCATGATCAGGAAGTCCATGAGGGCCGGCGAATACGCCGCACCGCCCGCGCACGGACCGGCGATCACCGCGATCTGCGGCACCACGCCCGAGGCGAGAACGTTGCGATAGAACACGTCGCCGTAGCCGTTCAGGGAGCTGGTGGCTTCCTGGATGCGCGCCCCGCCGGAATCGTTGATGCCGACGATCGGCATGCCCGACTTCACCGCGAAGTCCTGCAGGTTCGCGATCTTGCGGGCATGCATCGAGCCGAGCGAACCGCCCGACACGGTGAAATCCTGCGAGTACGCCGCGACCGGCTTGCCGCCGCAGTAGCCGACGCCGGTGATCACGCCGTCGCACGGGATTTCCTTATCGTCCATGCCGAACCCGCGGGTGGCATGACGCACCAGCAGGCCGAACTCCTGGAAGGTTTCCGGCATGAACAGCAGGTCCAACCGCTCGCGGGCGGTCAGCTGACCCTTTTGGTGGCGCTTCTCGGCCTTGTCGAGGCCGCCGCCAGCGAGCGCCGCGGAACGGCGCTTCTCAAGTTCTTCGAGGACTTCTTTTGCTATCGCCATTGGCTTACCGATTTTCCGATCATTTCAAGACTGGGTTGGCATATTTATCATTGATCTTTGCCAGGGGCCAGTCTCGTGTGACACCAAGGTTTCACGCACCGCCTCTCGCGCATCTCCTTGGCAATACAAGGAAAAACGCATGAATCCCGCCAACTGCGGCGGAAGTGGGCGACCTGCGCTGAGCGCAAGCCGAACCGTTCGCGGCGCGGCGCATTCCGCAAAACGGCTGTATTCCCGAAATACCGCAAAAACCATCGGAAGCGCGATCAAGTCGATCGGCCCGAATTGCGGCAGAAATTTTGGAGGAATATTTAAAAACTGCGGCAAGAGCGGCACGGACCGCGCCGGAAAACGGCGAAAACGGTCCCGTCGCCGCGCCCCGGACCCCCATCCGGCGCACGACCTCACGATTTGAGGCCCCCAAAAGCGGAGCCCCGACGCACCCGACCAATCCAGGCATTGTCGAGCCAGCCCCTGCTGTTCCGGCGCAGACCCCTCCTCCCCAGGAGAGGCCAGCGCTTTTCAATTCGAGGCAGGCGTCTACCATGAAACGGGACGCTCTGCAATTTTATCCGTAAGGATGGGGCAGCGGCGTTGACCCAAATCCGCCGCGCGGAGCCGCCCGATCCTTGCGAATCCTGGGATTACCGGGCACCGCCGCGGGGCGCCCCGATCCCGCCGCGACGGCGCCCCGATCCCGCCGCGACGCCGCGCGCCGCGCGCCCGCCTCCCCGGCCGGGGAGGATTCGCCCGCGTGCCCGGGGCATCATCCGGGTTGCGCCGCCGCTTCCGATCGCATACCCCTATCCGGCACGGTTTTCGAGAAGGCTTGGGAGCGGACCTCCGTCATGATCATCCTGCGGCACTCCGACGCGGTTCCGGCGCATCTGCGCCAGGGCGTGGTCGCGATCGGCAACTTCGACGGAGTCCACCGCGGCCATCAGGCGGTGCTCGCCACCGCCCGCGCGCTCGCCCAGGCGGAGGGACGGCCGATGGGGGCGCTCACCTTCGAGCCGCACCCGCGCAGCGTGTTCCAGCCCGAACTCGCGCCCTTCCGGCTGACGCCGTTCCCGATGAAGGCGCGTCTGATCGGCGCGCTCGGCGCGGATTTCCTGTTCACCCAGGGGTTCGACCTCGCCTACGCCCAGACCACCGCCGACGACTTCATCCAGAACACCCTGGTGCGCACCCTCGACGTCCGCCACATCGTCATCGGCCATGACTACGCCTTCGGCAAGGGCCGCACCGGCACGCCGGAGTCGCTCAGGCGCGCCGGGGCGTCGATGGGTTTCGGCGTCACCGAGCTTGCGGCGGTGACGGCGCGCTCGGGCGTGATTCTCTCCTCGACCGCCGCGCGCGACGCGATCCGCGAGGGACGGATGGCCGACGCCGCCGCGATCCTCGGCCGCACCTGGGCGATCGAAGGCCCGGTGGAACACGGCGAGAAGCGCGGCCGCACCATCGGCTTCCCCACCGCCAACGTCATCCTCACCGACACCCTGCGCCCGCGCCCGGGGGTCTACGCGGTGAGCGTGCGCATCGGCGACGATCCGGACATCCGCCACGGCGTCGCCAACTGCGGCCGCCGCCCCACCTTCGACGGTAAAGGCACGGTGCTGGAAGTGCATCTGTTCGACTTCGCCGAAACTCTCTATGATCGCCGCCTTCACGTGGCCTTCGCGCGGTTCCTGCGCGACGAGCGGAAGTTCGACGACGTCGCGGCGCTCCGGCGCCAGATCGTCGAGGACGCCGCGGCCGCGCGCCGGTATTTGCAAGAAACCGCCTGAAACAAAGAGCGTATGATGACCGTCGAGATCAAGTCGACCGTGTTCCTGCCCACCACCGCCTTCGGCATGAAGGCGGGGCTGCCCAACCTCGAACCGAAACTCCTGGAGCGGTGGGCCGCCATCGACCTCGAAGGACGCCTGCGCAAGGCGGGGGCGGAGCGCGAGCCGTTCATTCTCCACGACGGTCCGCCCTACGCCAACGGCAACCTCCACATCGGCCACGCGCTCAACAAGATCCTCAAGGACGTGATCGTCAAGAGCCAGCAGATGATGGGCAAGGACGCCCGCTACGTGCCGGGGTGGGACTGCCACGGCCTGCCGATCGAATGGAAGATCGAGGAGAAGTACCGCGCCGCGGGCAAGGACAAGGACGCCGTGCCGGTGGTGGAGTTCCGCAAGGAATGCCGCGACTTCGCCGCCCATTGGATCGAGGTGCAGAAGGCCGAGTTCAAGCGCCTCGGCGTCGGCGGCGACTGGGACAAACCCTACACCACCATGACCTACGCCGCCGAGGCGCGGATCGTCGCCGAGCTCGGCCGCTTCCTGCTCAACGGCGGGCTCTACAAGGGCGCGAAGCCGGTGCTGTGGTCGGTGGTCGAGAAGACCGCGCTCGCCGAGGCCGAGGTCGAGTACCACGACCACACCTCCACCACCATCTGGGTGCGGTTCCCGGTGGTGACGACCACGGTTCCCGCCCTCGAAGGCGCTTCGGTGGTGATCTGGACCACCACGCCCTGGACGATGCCGGGCAACCGCGCGATCGGCTACGGCGCGGACTTCACCTACTCCGTGATCGAGGTCAAGGCCGCCGACGGCATGAGCCTCGCGCGGCCGGGCGAGCGCATCGTCGCGGTCAAGGAACTGGTGGAGACGCTCGCCGCCGAGGCGAAGATCACCGACTACGCGGTGGTCGCCGAGATCCCCGGTCGCGAACTCGCCGGGACCGTCTGCCGCCATCCGTGGCGCGGCAAGGGCTACGACTTCGACGTGCCGCTGCTGGCGGGCGACTTCGTCACCACCGACACCGGCACCGGCTTCGTCCACATCGCGCCGGGCCACGGCGAGGACGACTGGAAACTCGGCGTCGCCAACGGCATCGCGGTGCCGGATACGGTCGGCGCCGACGGCACCTATCTGCCGCACGTGCCGATGTTCGCGGGCAAGCATGTGTTCAAGGTCGCGCCCGAGATCCTCAAGGCGATGACCCAGGCCGACGCGCTGCTCGCCTCCGGCAAGCTGGTGCACAGCTATCCGCACTCGTGGCGCTCGAAGGCGCCGCTGATCTTCCGCAACACCCCGCAGTGGTTCATCTCGATGGAGGCGAACGACCTGCGCGCCAAGGCGCTGAAGGCGATCGACGACACCCGCTGGGTGCCCGCGCAGGGGCGCAACCGCATCCACGCGATGGTCGAGGGCCGCCCGGACTGGTGCGTCTCGCGCCAACGCGCCTGGGGCGTGCCGATCGCGGTGTTCGTCGACCGCCGCACCGGCGAGCCGCTGCGCGACGCCAAGGTGATGGCGCGGATCGTCGAGGCGGTGAAGGAAGAGGGCGCCGACGTGTGGTTCACCGCGCCCGCCGAACGCTTCCTCGCGCCCGAGTACGACGCCGCTCACTACGACAAGGTGACGGACATCCTCGACGTGTGGTTCGATTCCGGCTGCACCCACGCCTTCGTGCTCGAAGACCGCAACGACCTCTCCTGGCCCGCCGCGCTCTATCTCGAAGGCTCGGACCAGCATCGCGGCTGGTTCCAGTCCTCGCTGCTGGAGAGCTGCGGCACCCGCGGCCGCGCGCCCTACGACACGGTGCTGACCCACGGCTTCGTCCTCGACGAGCAGGGCCGCAAGATGTCGAAGTCGCTCGGCAACACCGTCGCGCCGCAGGACGTCACCAGCCAGATGGGCGCGGACATCCTGCGCCTGTGGGTGATCGGCTCGGACTACACCGAGGATCTGCGCATCGGCAAGGAGATCCTCTCCCGCACCACCGACGTCTACCGCCGCCTGCGCAACACCCTGCGCTACCTCCTCGGCAACCTCGCCGGGTTCGAGGCGGCGGAGCGGCTGCCGGTCGCCGAGATGCCCGAGCTGGAGCGCTGGGTGCTGCACCGCCTCGCCGAGCTCGACACGGCGATGCGCACCTGCTGCAACGAGACCTACGCCTTCCACGAACTGTTCCAGGAACTGCACGCGTTCTGCGCGGTCGACCTCTCGGCGTTCTATTTCGACGTCCGCAAGGACGTGCTCTACTGCGACCCGAAGGACAGCCTCCGCCGCCGCGCCGCGCGCACCGTGCTCGACACCCTGTTCGAGACCCTGGTGACCTGGCTCGCGCCGTTCGTCTGCTTCACCGCCGAGGAGGCGTGGATGGCCCGCCATCCGGAGAGCGACGCCTCGGTTCACGAGCAGCAGTTCCCGGAAATTCCCGCCGACTGGCGCGACGACGCCCTGGCGGCGCGCTGGGAGCGGGTGCGCAACGTCCGCCGCGTCGTCACCGGCGCGCTCGAAAAGGAGCGTGCGGCGAAGCACATCGGCTCCAGCCTCCAGGCCGCGCCGGTGGTTCACGTCACCCCGGAGATCGCCGCTCTGTGCGCCGAACTGCCGATGGCCGACCTCTGCATCACCTCCGACGTGGTGCTGACCACCGACCCGGCCCCGGCCGACGCGTTCGTCCTCGACGACGTGCCCGGAGTCGCGGTGGTTCCGGCGCTCGCCGCGGGCGAGAAGTGCCAGCGCTGCTGGAAGGTTCTGCCCGACGTCGGCAGCCACACCCACGACGGGGTGTGCGGCCGCTGCGCCGAGGCGATCGACGCATTCGCGGCGAACGTCTGACGATGCGGCGCGGGCTCGTCATCGCCGCCGCGATTCTGGTCCTCGACCAGATCACCAAGGCAGCCATCCTCGACCTGATGCAGCCGCCGCGGGTGATCGAGGTGCTGCCGGTGTTCAACCTCGTGCTGGCGATGAACCGCGGCGTCAGCTTCTCGCTGTTCGCCGGGCACGCCGACGCGCCGCTGCTGCTCTCGGGCCTCGCGGCGGTGCTGATCGCGGCGCTGCTGTGGTGGCTGCGAACCGCCGAGCACCCGCTCACCCGCACCGCGATCGGCCTCGTCGTCGGCGGCGCGGTCGGCAACCTGATCGACCGCGTGCGTTACGGCGCGGTCGTCGACTTCCTCGACGCCCACTGGGGCGACTGGCACTGGCCCGCCTTCAACGTCGCGGATTCCGCGATCACCGTCGGCGCGCTGCTGCTGATGTTCGACGCCTTGTTCTCCCGGCCCCAATCAAGGTAAGATGCCGCCACCATGATCCAGACCGTGTCGCATTCCCGCATCCGTTCGATCCGTGCGCTTGGCCGCGCCGGTCTGCTGCTCGCCGCGGGCATCGCGCTCGCCGCGTGCGGCGACGTGAAGCAACAGCTCGGCTTCACCCGCGAATCTCCCGACGAGTTCACGGTGCTGCAGCGCGCGCCGCTCTCCCTGCCGCCCGATTTCGCGCTGCGCCCGCCGCAGCCCGGCGCGGTGCGCCCGCAGGAAGGTTCGGAGCAGGACCGCGCCCGCGACGCCCTGCTCGGCCGCACGGCGAAGAACCCCAAGGTCTACGCCCGCGAACTCGAGGGCAACACCCGGCTGTCCGGCGGCGAGAAGACGCTCCTCACCCGCGCCGGCGCGAACGAGGCCGAATCCGGCATCCGCGCCACCGTCGACCGCGAATCCACCACCCTCGCCACCGAGATGAAGTCGTTCACCGACCATCTGGTGTTCTGGGAGGACCGCTCCTACAAGGGCACGACCGTCGATCCGGTCAAGGAATCCCAGCGCATCCGCGAGAACATGGCGCTCGGCCGCTCGCTGTCGGAAGGCGAACCGCCGACCATCGAGCGTCGCGCCAAGGGCATGCTCGAAGGGGTCTTCTAACCCCCCGCCTCCCCCCCATCCTGACCGGAGGACGCCATGCGCCGCCGTCTGGGTTTGTCCGTTCTGTTCGCCGGTGCCGCGCTCGCCGCGGCCCCGGCGCACGCCAAGGTGTTCGACCCCACGGTCTTCACCCTCGACAACGGCCTCACCGTGGTGGTGGTCGAAAACCACCGCGCGCCGATCGTCAACCACATGATCTGGTACAAGGTCGGCGCCGCCGACGAGCCGCCCGGCAAGGGCGGCCTCGCGCACCTGCTCGAACACCTGATGTTCAAGGGCACGCCCGCGATTCCCGACGGCCGGTTCTCGAAGATCGTCGCCGCCCGCGGCGGCGTCGACAACGCCATGACCGGCCGCGACTTCACCGCCTATTTCCAGCGCATCGCCGCCCCGCACCTGGAGATGGTGATGGGGATGGAGGCCGACCGCATGGCCAACCTGGAGATCGGCGAGGAAAGCTTCGAGCACGAGCGCGAGGTGGTGCGCGAGGAGCGCCGCCAGCGCATCGAGAACGAACCGGCGGCGATGCTCTCCGAACGCCTCGCCATGGCGCTGTGGATGAACCAGCCCTACGCGCGCCCGATCGGCGGCTTCGATTCCGAGATCGCCGGGCTGACCGTGGCCGACGCCCTCGCCTTCCACGCGCGCTGGTACGCCCCCAACAACGCGATCCTGTTCGTCGCCGGAGACGTGACGCCCGAAGCGGTGCGGGCGCTGGCGGAGAAGACATTCGGCGGGATTCCGCGGGCGGCGACTCCGGCGCGGCTGCGCGGCGCCCCCGACGCCCCGGCCGCCGACATCCGCATCGCCCTCGCCGCGCCGACGGTGCGCCAGCCGCAGTGGTACCGCACCGGCATCGTCCCCTCGTGCGCCACCGGCACGCCGCGCGAGGGCGCGGCCCTCGACGTGCTGGCCGAAATCCTCGGCGGCGGCACCACCGGGCGGCTCTACCGCAAGCTGGTGCTGGAGCGCAAGATCGCGCTCGAAGCCTGGGCGGGCTACGACGGCGAGGCCCTCGGCCCCGGCACCTTCTCGGCCGGGGCGACACCCGCGCCCGGCACCGACCCCGGCACGCTCGACGCCGCGGTGGCGGCGGAAATCCGCGCGATCGCGACCGACGGCGTGACTCCCGAAGAACTGGCGCGGGTGCGCGACCGGATGCTGGCGGCGGAGATCTACGCCCGCGACGACCTGTTCCGCGCCCCCCAGGCGCTCGCCCACGCCCTCGCGGTCGGCTGCACCGTGGCCGACGTCGAGAACTGCACCGCCGAGATCGCCGCGGTCACCCCCGACGACGTGCGCGCCGCGGCGAAGCGCGTCGATGCGCCGCACGCCCAGGCGATCCTCGCGCCGGAGGCCCTGCCATGATCCGCGTCCTGCTCGCCCTGCTGCTGATCCTGCCGCTGCCCGCGCTCGCGAAGCCCGCCGAGATCGTCACCAGCCCCGGCGGCATCACCGCCTGGCTGGTGGAGGACCACGCCAACCCGATGCTGGCGATGGCGTTCGCCTTCCGCGCCGGGGCGGCGACCGACCCGGCCGACAAGCCCGGCCTCGCCACCTTCGTCTCCGGCATGCTCGACGAAGGCGCGGGCGCGCGCGATTCGCGCGCCTTCCAGGACCGCCTCGACGCGCTCAACGTCGAGATCGCGTTCCAGGCCGGTCACGACCGCTTCGACGGCCGCTTCCGCACCCTCTCCGCCCACCGCGACGAAGCCTTCGCCCTGCTCGGCGACGCGCTCGCGCGGCCGCGCTTCGACCCCGAGCCGCTCGCGCGGATGCGCGCGGTGTTCCTCTCGCAGGTGCGTCAGCGCCAGGAAAACCCGAGCGCGCGCGCCGCCGACGCGCTGTTCGCCGCGCTCTTCCCCGGCCACCCCTACGGCCGCCCGGCGACGGGCACCGAGGCGGGTCTCAAGGCGATCGGCGCCGACGACCTGCGCGCCTTCGTCGCCACCCGCCTCACCCGCGAGAACCTGATCGTCGGCGTCGTCGGCGACGTCACCCCCGCGCAACTCGGGCCGCTGCTCGATCGCGCCTTCGGCGGCCTCGCGCGCTCCGCGCAGCTGCCGACGGTGCCCGACGTCGCGCCCAAGCTCTCCGGCCGGGTGCTGCCGGTGGCGATGCCGGTGCCGCAGGCGACCGCGGTGTTCGCGCAATCCGGTCCGGCACGCACCGACCCCGACTGGTTCCCGTTCCAGATCATGATCTACGCCCTCGGCGACGGCGGGTTTTCCTCGCGCCTCACCGAGGAGGTGCGGGTGAAACGCGGCCTCGCCTATTCGGTAGGGGCGGAATCCGCACCGCTCGCCCACGCGCCGCTGGTGATGGGCGGCGTCGGCACCCAGAGCGCCAAGATCGGCGACAGCATCGCGATCATCCGCGCCGAATGGGAGAAGATGCGCGCGACCGGCCCCACCGACGCCGAGATCGACGCGGCGAAGAGCTACCTCGCGGGTTCGCCGGCGCTCGCCCTCAACGCCTCCGGCGCGATCGCGCGGATGCTGGTGGCGCTCCAATACTACCGCCTGCCGCCCGACGAACTCGACCGCCGCGCCGAGGTGCTGGCGGCGATCCCGCCCGAGGCGGTGCGTGCGGCGGCGAAGAAATGGCTGGCGCCCGACCGCCTCACCTTCGCGGTGGTGGGCGAAACCGCGAAGATGCATCTGAAGGACTGAGGCGATGGACTCCCTCGACGCGGTGGTGATCGGCGCGGGGGTGGTGGGCCTGGCGACGGCGCGCGCCCTCGCCCGCGCCGGGCGCGAGGTGACGATCGTCGAGCGCGCCGCGAGCTTCGGCACCGGCACCAGTTCCCGCAATTCCGAGGTTCTGCACGCGGGGCTCTACTACCCGCCGGACTCGCTCCGCGCCCGGGTGTGCTCGCCCGGCCGCAACGCGCTCTACGCCTACTGCGCCGAGCGCGGCATTCCCCACAAGCGCATCGGCAAGCTGCTGGTGGCATGTTCGGAAGACGAGGCGGCACGCCTGCCCACGATCCAGGCGCAGGCGGAGGCCAACGGCGCGGAAGGGTTGCGCCTGCTTTCGGCCGCCGAGGCGCGCGCCCTCGAACCCGAACTGACCTGCGCCGCGGCGCTCCTCTCCCCCGCCACCGGCATCGTCGACAGCCACGCGCTGATGCTCGCGTTGCTCGCCGACGCCGAGGCGGCGGGCGCGACCCTGGCGGTGGAAACCCCGGTCGAGAGCCTCGCTGCGCACCCCGGGGGCGGCGCGGTGCTCGCCTGCGCAGGCGGCTTTGCCGTCCACGCGCGGCTGCTGGTCAACGCCGCCGGGCTCGACGCCTGCCGCCTCGCCGCCGGATGCTGGAGCGCCGCCGCACCGGCCTGCCCGCGCGCCTACATGGCCAAGGGCAACTACTTCGCCCTCTCCGTCCGCGCACCGTTCGCGCGGCTGGTCTACCCGCTGCCGCAACCGGGCGGCCTCGGCGTCCACCTCACCCTCGATCTCGGCGGCCACGCCCGCTTCGGGCCCGACGTGGAGTGGATCGACCGCGAGAGCTACGCCGTCGACCCCGCCCGGGCCGAACGCTTCTACCCGGCGATCCGCCGCTACTGGCCCGGCCTGCCGGACGGCGCGCTCGCCCCCGATACCGCCGGAATCCGCCCGAAGATCGTGCCCGAGGGCGCGCCCGCCCAGGATTTCTTCGTCGCCGGAGCGGAAACCCACGGCGTTCCCGGCGTTGTCCATCTGCTCGGGATCGAGAGCCCGGGCCTGACCTCCTGCCTCGCGCTCGCCGATCTCGTCGCGGCGCGCGTGGCGGTCGGCGCGGCGGTCTGATAGACTCGTCGCCGCTCCGTCATTCTCCTCCCGTTTTCCGGCCGAGGTGCCCGACATGCCGCAAATCCGTCCGTTTCCCGAACTCCCCGACACGCCCGCCTGGCAGGCGCTCGCGCGCCACCGCGACACCCTCTCCGGGGTGCGCATCGGCGATCTGTTCGCCCGCGATCCCGGCCGTTTCGACGACCTCGCGCTCTCCCTCGACACCGACGAAGGGCCGTTCCTGCTCGATCCGTCGAAGAACCGCATGACCGCCGAAACCTTCGACCTGCTCTGCGCGCTGGCCGACGAGGTCAACCTCGCGGGCGCGATCCAGGCGATGTTCGCGGGCGTGCCGATCAACGAGACCGAGAACCGCGCCGCCTTCCACGTCGCGCTGCGCCACCTCTCGGGCAAGCCGCTCGCCACCGGCGGGGCGGACGTGATGCCCGAGGTGCGCCGAGTGCTCGACAAGATCACCGGCTTCGTCGCCGCGGTGCGCGGCGGCGCCTGGACCGGCGCCACCGGCAAGGCGGTGACCGACGTCGTCAACATCGGCATCGGCGGCTCCGATCTCGGCCCGGCGATGGTGGTGGGCGCGCTCGCCCCCTACGGCCGCGACGACCTCTCGGCGCATTTCGTCTCGAACGTCGACGCCGCGCAGATGATGCGCACGCTCGCGCCCCTCGATCCGGAAACCACGCTGTTCATCGTCACCTCCAAGACCTTCACCACCCAGGAGACCCTGCGCAACGCCCGCACCGCGCGGGAGTGGCTGGTCGCGGCGCTCGGCGAGGCGGCGGTGGCGAAGCATTTCGTCGCGGTCTCCACCAACGCCGAGGAGGTGACGAAGTTCGGCATCGACACCGTCAACATGTTCGGCTTCTGGGACTGGGTCGGCGGCCGCTATTCGCTGTGGTCGGCGGTCGGCCTGTCGATCGCGTTGGCGGTGGGGATGGACGCCTTCGTCGACCTGCTCAAGGGCGCCTACGCGATGGACGAGCACTTCCGCTCCGCGCCGTTCGCCGACAACCTGCCGGTGGCGCTGGCGCTGACCGGAATCTGGAACGGCACCGTGTTCGGCGCGCCGTGCCACGCGGTGTTGCCCTACGACCAGTCGCTGGCGCGCTTCCCGGCGTTCCTCCAGCAGCTCGAAATGGAGAGCAACGGCAAGGGCGTGACCCTCGCCGGGCTGCCGGTGCAGACCGCCACCGCGCCGGTGCTGTTCGGCGAGCCCGGCACCAACGGCCAGCACTCGTTCTACCAGATGCTGCACCAGGGCACCCTGCCGGTGCCCGCCGACTTCATCGTCGTCGCCCGCTCCCATTACGAGGTGGCCGACCATCAGCCGATGCTGCTCGCCAACGCGCTGGCGCAGACCGAGGCGCTGATGCGGGGCCGCACCGCCGCCGAGGCGGAGGCGGAGATGGTCGCCAAGGGGATGGACGCCGAACGCGCCAAGGCGCTCGCGCCGCACCGCGCCTTCCCCGGCGACCGGCCGTCGACGACGATCCTGATCCCGCGCCTCACCCCCGAGACCCTCGGCATGCTGATCGCGCTCTACGAGCACAAGGTGTTCGTCCAGAGCGTGATCTGGGGGATCAACGCCTTCGACCAGTGGGGCGTGGAGCTCGGCAAGACCCTCGCCGCGGCGATCCTGCCGGAGCTCGCCTCCGACGCGCCGCCCGAGGGGCACGACGGCTCCACCGCCGCGCTGATCGACCTGGTGCGCGCCCTGCGCGCGCCGGAGGGCGAGCGCGGATGACGATCCGCCGTCTGCCGCCGGTCCTGATCGACCGCATCGCCGCGGGCGAGGTGGTCGAACGGCCCGCCGCCGCCCTCAAGGAACTGGTCGAGAACGCCCTCGACGCCGGGGCAACCCGCGTCGAGGTGGCGCTGCGCGACGGCGGCCGCGCCCTGATCGCGGTCGCCGACGACGGCTGCGGCATGACGCCTGAGGAACTGTCGCTCGCGGTCGAGCGCCACGCCACCAGCAAGCTGCCGAGCGACGACCTCTCCGACATCGCGTTCTTCGGCTTCCGCGGCGAGGCGCTGCCGTCGATCGGCGCGGTGTCGCGCCTCAGCATCACCTCGCGCCCGCCGGGGGCGGAGGCGGCGTTCCGCGTCGTCGTCGAAGGCGGGCGGGCGTTCGCGCCCGAACCGGCGGCGCACCCGACCGGCACCCGCGTCGAGGTGCGCGACCTGTTCTACGCCACCCCGGCGCGGCTGAAGTTCCTCAAGGCGCCGCGCACCGAGGCGGGCCACGCGCTCGACACCCTGCGCCGCCTGGCGATGGCGCACCCGCAGGTGGGGTTCGCGTTCGTCGACGACGGCCGCGAGCGCCTGTCGCTGTCGCCCGAGCCCGGCGACCTGTTCGGCGCGCGCCACGCGCGGCTGCGGGCGCTCCTCGGCCGCGAGTTCGCCGAGGCGTCGGTGGCGGTGGACGTCGAGCGCGACGGCCTGCGCCTCACCGGCTACGCCGGATTGCCGACCTTCAACAAGGGCACGGCGGCGGACCAGTACCTGTTCGTCAACGGCCGCCCGGTGAAGGGCCGGCTGCTGCTGGGCGCGGTGCGCGGCGCCTACCGCGACGTGCTCGCCCACGACCGCCACCCGGTGCTGGCGCTGTTCCTCACCGTCGATCCGGCGTTCGTCGACGTCAACGTCCACCCCGCCAAGGCCGAGGTGCGCTTCCGCGACCCCGGTCTGGTGCGGGCGATGATCGTCTCCGGCCTCAAGACCGCGATCGGCCGGGGCGGCTTCCGCGCCGCCGACGCAGCGCCGCAGGCGCTCGCCGCGTTCCGCCCCGGCGGCTGGGGCGCGCCGCGCCCGGTCTCGTCGGCGCCGCGCGCGCAGCTCGACGCGGCGCTCGCGTTCCAGTCCCCGGTCGCGGAATTCCGCGAGGCGACCCTGCCCGACCTCGCCCTGCCCCCCGGCGGCGCGGCGCGCGGCAGCTCGCCCGCCGCGCCGGAACCGGAAGCGGCGGACACGCCGCGTTATCCGCTCGGACAGGCGCGCGCGCAGCTCCATCAGACCTACATCGTCGCGCAGACCGAGGACGGCCTGGTGGTGGTGGACCAGCACGCCGCCCACGAGCGCATCGTGCTGGAGCGGATCAAGGCGGAAATGGCCGAGCGCGGCGTGCGCACCCAGGTGCTGCTGCTGCCCGAGGTGGTGGGGCTCGACGAGGCCGCCGCCGAGCGGGTGGCGGCGCGCGCCGGGGATCTCGCGCGCTTCGGCCTGGTGGTCGAGCCGTTCGGCCACGACGCGGTGGTGGTGCGGGAGATTCCGGCGGCGCTCGGCTCCACCGACGTGCGGGCGCTGGTGCAGGACGTCGCCGACGGTCTCGCCGAGTGGGACGACGCGACCGCGCTCTCCGACCGCCTCGACCGCATCCTCGCCACCGTCGCCTGCCACGGCTCGGTGCGCGCCGGGCGGCGGATGTCGGTGGAGGAGATGAACGCGCTGCTGCGTCAGATGGAGATCACGCCGCGCGCCGGGCAGTGTAACCACGGCCGCCCGACCTGGGTGGAGCTCAAACTCGGCGACATCGCCAAGCTATTCGGCCGGTGAGCCCTGCGCCGCCGCGCGCGCGGCGCGCGCCGCCTCCAGCCGGTCCTTCTCGATGTTCGGCAGGAACGCGGTGAGCAGCCCGAGCGCGGGCAGGAACGCGCAGACGTGGTAGACGAAGCCGATCCCCCGCAAGTCGGCAATCTGCCCGAGCACCGCCGCGCCGAGGCCGCCCAGCCCGAACGAAATGCCGAAGAACAACCCGGCGACGGTGCCGACCTTGCCCGGCATCAGCTCCTGGCCGTAGACCACGATCGCCGAGAACGCCGAGGCCAGCACCAGCCCGATGACCACCGACAGGATCGGCGTCCAGAACAGGTCGGCGTAGGGCAGCATCAGGGTGAACGGCAGCACCCCGAGGATCGAGCACCAGATCACCACCTTACGGCCGAAGCGGTCGCCCACCGGGCCGCCGATCAGGGTGCCCGCCGCCACCGCGCCGAGGAACACGAACAGGTAGATCTGCGCGGTCTGCACCGAAACCCCGAAGGTCTCGATCAGGTAGAAGGTGTAGTAGCTGCTGATCGAGGCCAAGTAGACGTTCTTCGAGAACACCAGGGTGACGAGCAGCGCGAGGGTGATCAGCACCTTCTTCCGCGGCAGGCGGGGACCGGCGGACGCGGCAGGCGGCTTCTTCGCCGCGGCGGTGCGGGCGTCGCGGTACCACAGGCCGACGCGGTAGAGGATGATCGCGGCGATCGCCGCCGCCGCCGAGAACCACGCCACCGAGCCCTGGCCGTAAGGCACCACGATCAGCGCCGCCAGCAGCGGCCCGAACGCCTGACCGGAGTTGCCGCCGACCTGGAACACCGACTGCGCGAGGCCGAAGCGCCCGCCCGAGGCCATCCGCGCCACCCGCGAGCTTTCGGGGTGGAAGATCGACGAGCCGATGCCGATCACCGCCGCGCCCGCCAGCAACAGCGCGTAGCTCCCAGCGGTGGCGAGGATCAGCAGGCCGACGAAGCTCGACGCCATGCCGACCACCAGCGAGAACGGCTTCGGGTGCTTGTCGGTGTAGAGGCCGACGAGCGGCTGCAGCAACGACGCGGTGAGCTGGAACATCAGGGTGAGGAGGCCGATCTGGCCGAAATCGAGGCCGTAGTCGCGCTTCAGCATCGGATAGATGGCGGTGAGCAGCGACTGCATCATGTCGTTGAGCATGTGGCAGAAGCTCAAGGCGACGAGGACGGTGACGGCGGTCGAACCTGGGGACGGACTGCGCACGGGCGTTCTCCTGGTGAGTCAATAGTGCTGTCACAACCCGGACGCGGCCGCAATCCCGAAACGCAACCGAGCCCTGCACGAACCGCAAATCAGTCCTGAAAAATTCACAATCGTTTACGTGCGGCGGAACCGCCCCCATATCGCATGCATATTCAAGACAATCCGATTCCGCGTTTTGTCCTCGCGTTCGCACGTTCAGGAGGCGCAGCGCATGATTTTCGAGGCTTTCATCAAGCGATTGATCCGCTTCGGCGAGTTGACCGTGGTCCGGCCCGACGGCTCGCAGTTCTCGGTTCGCGGCCGCCCCTTTCCGCGCACCCGCCCGGCCGATACCCCCGGCCCGGTGACGATCCGCATCAGCGACCCCGGCGTGTTCCGCCGCCTGCCCTGGCAGCCCGCATTGGCGTTCGGCGAGGGCTACATGGAGGGTTCGGTGACGATCGAGCAGGGCTCGCTCGCCGACATGCTGGCGCTGTTCATGATCAACGCCCAGCAGGACCCGGGAGCGTTGCTGCGCTTCCGCCAATGGATCAACCGGGTGCTGCGGGTGATCCACCAGAACAACCCGATCCCGCAGAGCCGCCGCAACGTCGCCCACCATTACGACCTCTCGCCCCAGCTCTACGAAACCTTCCTCGACGCCGACCGCCAATATTCCTGCGCCTACTTCCCCACCGGCAACGAAAGCCTGGAGACCGCCCAGGCGGCGAAGAAGCGCCACATCGCCGCGAAGCTTCTGCTCGCCCCCGGGCAGAAGGTGCTCGACATCGGCTGCGGCTGGGGCGGCATGGCGCTCTACCTCGCCAAGCACTTCGAGGTCGAGGTCACCGGCATCACCCTTTCGGAAGAGCAATTGCTGGTGGCGCGCGAGCGCGCCCGGGCGGCGGGGCTCGACGACCGGGTGCGGTTCGAGCTCACCGACTACCGCGCGGTGGCCGGGCGCTTCGACCGCATCGTCTCGGTGGGCATGTTCGAGCACGTCGGGATCCGCCAGTACCGCGCCTATTTCGAATCGGTGCGCCGCAGCCTCGCCGAGGACGGCGTGGCGCTGCTGCACACCATCGGCCGCTCCGACCCGCCCGGCGGCACCAACGCCTGGATCCGCAAGTACATCTTCCCCGGCGGCTATTGCCCGGCGCTCTCCGAGGTGATGGCGGCGGTGGAGCGCGAAAACCTGATCGTCTGCGACGTCGAGGTGCTGAAGCTGCACTACGCCGAGACCCTCAAGCACTGGCACCGCCGCTTCCAGGAGCACCGCGCCGAGATCGGCGACATGCTCGACGAACGATTCTGCCGGATGTGGGAGTTCTATCTGCTCGGCTGCGAGATGGCGTTCCGCCACGAGGGACAGGTGGTGTTCCAGCTCCAGCTCGCGCGCGACAAGACCGTGGTGCCCGACACCCGCGACTACGTCACCCAGTTCGAGGCCACCCATCCGCTGCCGCTGGCGGTGTAACGCCCCGGCGAAAAACGGGGCGTCCCTCCGGACGCCCCGCCGCCGCTGGCCAATCCCGGTGGGCTCAGGCGACCATCAGGTGCCAACGGCTCGATTCCGCGATCGCGGCGGTCTTGCCCTCGCGGGCCGCGGTCTTGCGCCGGTGCCCTTCCGCATCGGCGGTCTTGAGCGCCCACAGCACCACCTGCGGGTTGATCTCGTGGGGCTCGTTGTGGATCGTCTCGCCCGCCGCGCAGGCGGCCTCGGCGGCCCGCATCAGTTCCGCCTCGCCGACTTCGGCGAGACCGATGTCGGCGAGGGTGGTGGGCAGGTTCACCGCCTCGCAGAAGCCGAACACCTTGTCGATCATCGCCGGGGGATGGTCGGCGAGGAACATCGTCGCGAGAACGCCGATCGTCACCTTCTCGCCGTGCCAATAGGAATGGGTCTGCGGCAGCACGGTGAGGCCGTTGTGGATGGCGTGGCAGGCGCCGAGGCCGCCGCTCTCGAAGCCGAGCCCCGAAAGCAGGGTGTTGGCCTCGACGATGCGCTCGAACGCGGGCGTCACCGCGCCGGAATCCGCCGCGCGCAGCGCGAGCGGCCCGTAGTCCATGAGGGTGTCGAAGCACAGCCGCGCGAGCGCGTAGGCGGTCATGTTGCCGCAGCGCCCGGTCATGTTGCCCGCCTGCTTGATGCGGCAGCTCTCGGCCTCGAACCAAGTGGCGAGGGCGTCGCCCATCCCGGCGGAGAGGAAGCGCGCCGGCGCCCTGGCGATCACCGCGGTGTCCACCAGCACCACTTCCGGGTTCTTCGGCAGCACCAGATAGCGGTCGAACGCGCCCTGGGCGGTGTAGATCACCGACAGCGCCGAGCACGGCGCGTCGGTCGAGGCGAGGCTCGGCACCACCGCCACCGGCAACCCGCAGAAGTGGGCGACCGCCTTGGCGGTGTCGAGGGTCTTGCCGCCGCCGATGCCGACGATCACGTCCGCCGCCTTGTCGGCGACGATCGCCTTGAGGCGCTCGATCTCGACGTCGCAGCATTCGCGGCCGAAGACCTCGACGGTCGCGGCGCAGTGCCCCTTGAGCGCGGCGTCGATGGTCGCGCCGAGATCGCGCGCGACGCTCGGGCTTTCGAGCACCAGCGCGCGCGAGCCCAACCGCGCCACCTCCTCGCCGAGGACGGTCAGCGCGTTCGCACCCTGCACGTACCGACTGGGAAATATCGCGGTGGTCAGCATGGTCCGAGTTCCCTTTCCGAAGTGCGGTTTCCCCGAAAACCCCGCGCTCAGTATAGCCGCAACCCGAGGTTCCGGCGAAAGATATCCATACGGCGGAAAGGGACACTCCGGCGTCGGATTTTCGCGGTTGCGAATCAGCGCCTTGCGGGGGAAGGCCGGACGCGGCGAAGCGGCGCGCGATGCGCGCGGGCGGCGAGTGCGGGAAAAACCCGCGCCCGAGTCTCAGGCGCGGCGGAGAAAGGTGAGCGCGGCCTTGCCGTAGACGCGGCGGTCGTCGACGACGAACCCGGGAGGCCAGACCGGCGCATCCGCGGCCGCGGTTTCGGCGACCGCCACCGCGCCCGCCCGCACCCAGCCCGCCGCGTCGGCGGCGGCGAGCGCGGCGGCGGCGACGCCCTCGGCATAGGGCGGGTCGAGGAACACGAGATCGCAGGCGATCTTCGCCCGCGGCGGGTGCGTCGCGTCGGCGCGCAGGATCTCCGCCTCGGCGCGGGTGGCGCGGAGATTGGCGGCGAGCGCCTTGAGCGCGGCGGCGTCGCGCTCGACGAAGGTGACGTGCGCGGCGCCGCGCGACCACGCCTCCAGCCCCAGCGCGCCGGTTCCCGCGAACAGGTCGAGCACCCGCGCGCCGTGGAGGCTGAAGTCCTCCGGCGCGTAACGGTGCGCGAGGATGTTGAACAGCGCCTCGCGGGCGCGGTCGGAGGTCGGGCGGGTGTCGCCGCCTTCGGGAGCGGCGAGGATCCGCCCCTTGTTGCGCCCGGCGACGATTCTCACGGCTTCCTCGCCTTCAGGCGGCCCGCCTTGGTGGCGTCGAAGCGGTGCGACTTCGGCGGCTTGCGGCGCGCCGAGTGGGCGTCGCCCTCGGATTTCGGCTTCGGCGCGGGCGCGGCGCCGGTCTGCTCGCGGCGGCGGCGCTCGCGGCCCTCGGCGGCGGCGGAGGGCAGCTGCGCGGCGATATCGGGGCCGAGGGTCTGGCGCAGCACCTTCGGCGGGATCTCCTCGACCGCGCCGGGCGGCAGCGCGCCCAGGGCGAACGGCCCGTAGTTGACGCGGATCAGGCGGTTGACCGAGAACCCGAGCGCCTCCATCAGGCGCCGGATCTCGCGGTTCTTGCCCTCGGCGAGGGTCGCCTCGATCCAGGCGTTGGCGCCCTGCTGGCGCTCGATCGTCGCCTTCACCGATCCGTAGCGCACCCCCTCCACCGTCATCCCGGCGGCGAGGCGGGCGAGGTGATCCTCGGTCGGCGTGCCGTGGACGCGCACGCGGTAGCGCCGCGACCACGCGTTGGCGGGGAGTTCGAGGCGGCGCGCCAGCTCGCCGTCGTTGGTGAGCAGCAGCAGGCCCTCGGAATTGAGGTCGAGGCGGCCCACCGAGATCACCCGCGGCAGATCCGGCGGCAGGCGCTCGAACACCGTCGGGCGGCCTTCCGGATCCTTGTGGGTGGTGACCAGGCCGACCGGCTTGTGGTAGCGCCACAGCCGCGGCGGCGACTTCTCCGGCAGCGGCCGGCCGTCGACGGCGACGACGTCGTCCGCCCCCACCAGGGTCGCCGGCGTGTCGATGCGCCGCCCGTTGACCGAAACCCGGCCGGCGGCGATCCGCACCTCCGCCTCGCGGCGCGAGCACACGCCCGCGCGGGCGATCGCCTTGGCCACGCGTTCCCTGGTGTCGTCGCTCATCTGCCCTCCGCGGCGCTGGCTGGTAAATCCGGTGCGTCCGGAGACGCGTCAGACGCCCGGACGACGGGCCGACGCGTCGGCGAGTTCCGGCGCCTCGCGCTCCTCATACCGCGGCATCGCGCCCCGGGCAACCGTCACGCCCTCGCGCTCGGGTTCGGGCATCGCCGCGGCGAAGCGGGGCGACACGCTCTGCACCAGCAATCCCGCCGCGCGATCGGCGGCGACCGGGATCCACGCCGCCTCGACGGTGGCGAACGCCGGAGCCGCGGCGGCGGCGGGCAGGGCCGCGGCGGGCGGCGCGACCGGGGTCTCGACCCAGCCCGGCGGCGCGAACCCGTGCAGAGCGGAATAGACCGTCGGCGCGCCCTCGGCGGCGGCGAGCGCGACCCGCAGCAGGTCGTCGCGCGCGGCGACGGCGAGCCCGTCGCGCACCGGCTCGGGCGCGTCGAGCCGCGGGTCCACCCACGGCAGAGCGAACCCGCCCCCCGGCAGCACCCCGGCCGCGAGCGCGGCGGCGAGAGTCGCCGCGTCGGGCGCGCGCGGCTTGCGCGGCGAAAGCGCGGGCGGCCGATAGCCCGAGAACCGCAGCAGTTCGCGGCGGAAGGTGCGTACCAGACCGCGATGCAGCGAGGCGACGCTCACCAGTTCGCCCTTCGGCGTGAACAGCGCCGGATTGCTGGCGGCGGCGTCGGGAAAGACCTCGGCGGCGGCGAGATCCGGATTGGCGCGCGCCGCGCGCAACAGCTGCAACGCACCCTGCGGACCGAGGAAATGCGCGATGTAGAGCTCTTCGGGCGTGGCCCGGCGGCCGAGGGCGCGCTCCAGCACCTCGCGGTTCTCGCGGGTATATTCGGCGGCGAGATGGGCGGCGAGCGCCGGATCGTGACGCAGCGCGAGAATCCGCCGTGCCGCCGCCGCGTCGGCCACCGTCGCGACGCCGCGCACCCGCGCGATCCGCGCGGCGAGGGTCGCCTGGCCGTAGCGCGCGCCGTGGCGCTGGAACAGGTCGAGCCAGGTCTGGCGGGTGAACTGGAAGATGCCCGCGGCCGACGACGACGACGCGTCCGCCCCGGCGTCGAAGCCGCTCTCGCGGTAGGCTTTGGCGAGAAGGTAGGGAAAGGCGACGCCGGTGGTGTCGCTGGCGGCGCGGATCGCCGCGAGCACCCGGCCCTCGACCATCAGCCCGGCGACCGGCACCCCGGCCGCCTGGGCGCCGCCGGATGCGGAGGCCGCCGCCAGCGCGAGCGCCGCGCCGAACCGCAGTATGTGTCTTCGCGATTTCATGCGGATCAGACTATTCGACCTTTGGTTACGAAACTCTGAAACGGCGGGGCGGGCTTGACCCGGGCGGGCATCCCCAGCACTGTGACGACATGCACGCCACGCCGTCAACCCGTCCGGAAGCATCACCGATGGAGGTCGCGCTGCGCCTTGCGCGCGCGGCGGGCGAGGCGGGCGAAGTGCCGGTGGGCGCGGTGGTGGTCGACGCCGGAGGGCGACTCCTCGCCGCCGCCGCCAACCGCACCGAGGCCGACGCCGACCCCACCGCCCACGCCGAACTCCTGGCGATCCGCGCCGCCTGCGCCCTGCGCGGCGAACCCCGCCTGCCCGACTGCGACCTTTACGTCACCCTCGAACCCTGCGCGATGTGCGCCGCGGCGATCGCCTTCGCGCGCATCCGCCGGGTGTATTTCGGCGCGTTCGACCCCAAGGGCGGCGGCGTCGACCACGGCCCGCGAATCTTCGCGCAGCCGACCCTGCACCACCGCCCGGAGGTCTACGGCGGCATCCGCGAGAGCGACTCCGCGGCGCTGCTGCGGGAATTCTTCGCGGCGCGGCGCGGCGCTTGATCGGCGGGCGCGAAGCCGCAATGATGGGGGCCGTTTTTCTCTCCGGACGCCCCCGATGATCCGCCTCGCCGCCCTCGCCCTCGCCTGCCTCGCCGCCTTTCCCGCCCTCGCGGAGGAAGGCGGCTCGGGCAAGAAGTCGGCGTTCGAGCCGGGCGAGCACCTGCTGCAGTTGCCGCCGCTGTGGGTGCCGGTGGCGGGGATGCGCAGCCGCAATCCGGCGGTGGCGGTCTATCGCCCGATCACCCTCCGCCTCACCTCCCGCGAAACCGGCATGATGGCGATGTGCTATCGCCTCCCCTATCTCACCGAGGCGTTCCTGTTCGAGCTCAACCGCGCCCCGGTGCGGATCGGCAAGGACGGCCGCCTCGACCTCGGCGGCGTCGAGACCCGCCTGCTCGGCGAGGCCGCGCGGATCGCCGGCGCCGAGGCGGTGAAGTCGGTGGAGGCGATCGACGGCATTCCCCCCGCGCCCGCCAAGACCAACCACGACATGCTGGCGCTCTGCCAATGACCCGCCTCACCCGCGCTCCGCTGCCGCCGGAAGACCGCCGCCGCCTCGACGAACAGGCGCCGCGCACCTGGCAGCGCATGCTCTCCGGCCGCCGCCTCAACCTGATCGAACCGTCGCCGCTCGACATCGAGATCCACGACGTCGCCCTCGGGCTGTCGCGCAACACCCGCTGGAACGGCCAGACCGCGGGCGAGCACGGCTGGTCGGTGGCGCAGCACGCCCTCGTCGTGGTCGAGATCCTCGAACGCCGCCAGCCGCAGAGCCCGAGCTGGGTGCTGCTCGCGGCGCTGCTGCACGACGCGCCGGAGTACGTCACCCACGACCTCATCACTCCCCTCAAGGCCGCGGTCGGCGACGTCTTCCGCGAGATCGAGACGCGCCTCCAGGAGGCGGTGCACCTCGCCTTCAACCTCCCCGCGCGGCTGCCCGACGCGGTCAAGGCCGAGATCAAGCGCTGCGACCTGATCGCCGGCGCGACCGAAGCGGTGCAGCTCGCCGGGTTCAAACCCTCCGAGGTGCGCACGATCCTCAGGATCGCCGAACGGCCGCTCAAGGACATGACCCTCGCGCCGCTGCCCTCGGCGGCGGCGCGCGAGGCCTTCCTCGCCCGGTTCGAGCAGCTCCACCGCGCCCACCGCCACGCCCTCGCCCAAGGCGCGCAGCCGGGCGCGGCGGAATTCCGGTTCTAATGTGCCGCGGCCGTCTCTATACTCCGCCGCCATGATGCGCGGACTTACCCGATACGTTCTCAAGCAGCTGGTCGTCGGCATGGTGCTGGTCACCTGCGGCCTCACCATCCTGCTGTGGCTCAGCCAGTCGCTGCGCTTCATCGACCTGATCGTCAACAAGGGCGTGTCCGCCGCGCTGTTCCTGCGCCTCACCTCGCTGCTGCTGCCGGGCTTCCTGATGGTGGTGCTGCCGATCGCGATCTTCACGGTGGTGCTGTTCGTCTACAACAAGCTCACCGGCGACCGCGAACTGGTGGTGATGCAGGCCACCGGCATGAGCCCGTGGGATCTCTCGAAGCCCGCGCTCGCGCTCGCGCTCGCGATCACCGCGATGGGCTACGTCCTCACCCTCTGGCTCGCCCCGGAATCGGTGCGCGCGTTCCGCGACCTCAACTGGACGATCCGCCAGGACGTCACCCATCTGGTGCTGAAGGAAGGCGAGTTCACCGACGTGGGCGACGGCGTCGTGGTGTTCGTCGGCGAGCGCGCCGCCGACAACGTCCTCTCCAACATCCTGATCTGGGACACCCGCAACCCCGACCGCGAGGTCACGGTGATGGCCGAGGAGGGCGCGCTGGTGCCGGGGGCGACGATGCCGCGCATCCACCTCGTCAACGGCACGCGCCAGGAATACCGGCCGTCGACCCACGAGTTCACGATGCTCTACTTCGATTCCTACACCGCCGAGTTCGGCGACGGCCACGGATCCGACGAGGTGCGCTTCCGCGACGCGCGCGAGCGCCCGCTCGCCGAACTGTTCGAGGTTCAGCCCGGGCCGCTGTCGGAAAGCGACGTGCGGCGCTTCCGCATCGAGGGGGTGCAGCGCCTGCTGCTGCCGCTGCAGGTGCTCGGCCTCACCCTGCTCGCGCTCTACGGCCTGCTCGGCGGCCGCTTCGACCGCCGCGGCCAGGCCGGGCGGATCGCCGTCACGGTGGCGCTGATGGTGGGGTTCCAGGCGGCCGTGCTGGGCGTCAACAACCTCGCCGCGCGGTCGCTCGCGATGTTGCCGCTGCTGCCGGTTCTCGCACTTCTGCCGATTGTACTTCCCGCGTGGCTTCTGTACCCTGTGCGGCGCGCCCGTGTCCCTTCGGGCCTTTCCTCCGGGGTGTCTGGCTCGTGATCCGACGTTTCCTTTCCGCGCCGCGTCCCGCGGCGGTCCGTTCCCGCCGCGTCGCGTTCGCCGCCTGGCTGATGCTCGGTGCGGCGCTGCCCGAGGTCGCGCTGGCGCAGCCGTCGGTCGATCGCGACGCGCCGGTGGCGCTCGCCGCCGAGGAAGTCACCCACGACCGCTCCCTCGACATCGTCACCGCGCGCGGCGAGGTCGAGATCAACCAGGCGGGCTACACCCTCTACGCCGACACCGTGAGCTACAACATCGGCCAGGATCTGGTGAGCGCCACGGGCAACGTCTCGCTGATCGCGCCCGACGGCCAGGTGATCTTCGCCGACTACATGCAGCTGACCGGCAAGATGAAGCAGGGCGCGATCGACAACCTGCTGATGGTCTCCGCCGATCTCTCGCGCACCGCCGCGCACGCCGGCACCCGCCGCGTCGGCGATCAGGGCCAGCAGATCAACGAACTCGACCACGCCGTCTACTCCCCGTGCGACACCTGCGCCGGCAAGGAAAACCCGCTCTGGCAGATCAAGGCCGCGCAGGTGATCCACGACGAGGGCAGCCACGACATCACCTATCGCGACGCGACCCTCGAAATGTGGGGGATCCCGGTCGCCTACACGCCCTACTTCTCCGCCCCCGACCCGACGGTGAAGCGCCGCTCCGGCTTCCTGTTTCCCTCGCTCGGGTCGTCGAAGGTCGGCTGGTACTACGCCCAGCCCTACTACTGGGTGATCTCGGACACCGCCGACGCCACCCTCACGCCGATGTTCGCGCTCGACGACCCGTCGATCATGATCGGCCAGTATCGCCAGAACCTCTCCGACGCGAGCCTGGTGATCGACGCCTCCGGCCGCGCCGGCGGCAAGACCGGCGACTCCGACGGCACCGGCCGGGGCCAGAACACCCGCGGACACGTCGACGTGCTCGCGGAATGGGACGTCAACGACCTCTGGCGCGGCACCGCCGATCTCCATGCGGTCTCCTCCGACACCTATCTCCGCCGCTACGGCCTGCCGCACAGCGACGACTACCAGACCAGCCGCGTCGCGTTCGAGCGCTTCGAAGGCGACGACTACGCGAGCGTCGAGGCGGTGGCGTTCCGCGAACTGCGCGACCTTTCCGATCCGCCGAAGAACCCCTACGCGGTGCCGCTCGCGAGCTGGATCCACACCAGCGACCCCGGCGTCAAGGGCGGCTACTGGACCACCCAGCTTTCCACCGCCTCGCTCACCCGCACCGACGGAACCGACAGCCACCGTGCTTCCGCCGCCACCGCCTGGACCCTGCCCTACGTCGCCCCCTCGGGCGAGCACTACACCCTCTCCGCCTCGCTGCGCGGCGACGCCTATCAGGTGCGCGACTACGAGATGCTCGACGGCGACCGCTTCACCGGCGCCACCGGCCGCATCGTGCCCGAGGTGTCGATGCGCTGGAGCTGGCCGTTCTCGAGCCCGGGCGAATACACCACCCAGGTGATCGAACCGGTGATTCTCGGCGCGCTGTCGCCGAACGGCGGCAACTCCGACAAGATCCCCAACGAGGACAGCCGCGATCTCGACTTCGACGACACCCAACTGCTTTCGACCAACCACTTCGTCGGCTACGACCGCGTCGAGACCGGCCCCCGGGCCACCTACGGCGTCAACTGGAACGCCTACGTCAACGGCACTCCGTCGAAGTTCTCGGTGTTCGGCGGCCAGACCTTCCGCGCCAACGACGACAACGTCTTCCCCGAGGGCTCGGGCTTCCGCGAAGGGTTCTCCGATTTCGTCGGCCGGGTGCGCTACGACTACGCCTCCCTGCTCTCGACGTTCTACCGCTTCCGCATCGATCCCAACGGCTTCGACGTCGTCAGCCACGACGTCACCGCCCTCGCCGGGCCGGAAGCGTTCCGCCTCGGTGTCGGCTACCTCAAGCAGGATTACCCGACCCGCCGCGACTACGAGACCAACCCCACCCCGAACGTGGAGCAGGTTTCGTTCTCGCTGAGGTCGAAGGCCCTGCGCGACTGGTCGTTCACCCTCGGCACCACCCACAGCCTCACCGGCAGCGACAGCGGGCCGCTGTCGTTCTCGGGCGGCGTGATCTACGAAGACGAGTGCTTCGTCATCCGCGCCGTGGCGACCAACGACTACACCGCCGACCGCGACGCCGAAAGCGGCTGGGGGGCTCTGCTGACGCTCACCTTCAAGACCCTCGGCGACACCCAGTTCAGCATGTAAGGAACGGACGCAACGCGATGATCCGATTTGTGAAACTCGCAGCAGCAGCCGCCGCCCTGGCGCTCGCGGCGTTCGCCCCCGCTCCGGCGGCGCGGGCGCAGGATGCGTTGCGCATCGCCGCGGTGGTCAACGACGACATCATCTCGGTCTACGACCTCGGCGCGCGGCTGCGCGTCGCGCTGTTCTCCTCGCGGCTCGAAGACACGCCCGAGAACCGCCGCCGGCTCGGCCCGCCGGTGCTGCGCGCGCTGATCGACGAACGGCTGCAGATCCAGGAGGCGAAACGCCTCAACATCGCCGCCTCCGATGAGGAACTGGAACAGTCGGTGGCGCGGGTCGAGGCGGGCAACCGCATGCCCCCCGGCGGCCTCAAGCAGCTCGCCACCGGGCTGCAGGTGCCCTACGACACGCTGCTCGACCAGATCCGCGCGCAGATGCTGTGGATCAAGGTGGTCGGCCGCCTCTACGGATCGCGCGCGACGCCGTCGGCGGAAGACGTGCAGGAGCGCCTGTCGCAGCTCCGCGCCAACCTCGGCCGCCCGGAATACGACGTTTCGGAGATCTTCCTGCCGTTCGAGGGCAGCCAGTCGGACGCCGAGATCAAGGCCCTCGCCGACAACCTCACCGCCCAGCTCCGCACCGGCGCGCCGTTCGCGGCGGCGGCGCGGCAGTTCTCGCGCAGCGCCACCGCGGCGCACGGCGGCGACCTCGGCTGGGTACCGCAGGCGCAGCTCGAACCCGAGATCGCAGCGGCTCTCGAAGCGATGAACACCGGCGACGTTTCCGCGCCGGTGCGCACCGAGGCGGGCTACACCATCCTCCATCTCGAAGGCCGCCGCGTGCAGCAGGCCGACCCGGCGGAAACCCGCCTGCGCCTTTCCCAGATCAAGCTGCCGGAAACCGGCGCGGGCGCGCTCTCGCCCGCCGATCGCGGCAAGGTCGCCGATTACGTCGCCGCCTCGGTGCGCGGCTGCGAGGCGTTCGAGAGCTACGGCAAGAGCCTCGGCGCGCCGGGCACCGGTCCGCTCGGCAGCCTCAAGATGGCCGAACTGCCGCCCGCGATCGCCGCGGTGGTGCGCGACCTGCCGGTCGGCGCGCCGAGCGCGGTGACCGAGGTGGGCGGGGTGCCGACGATCCTGATGGTGTGCGACCGTTCCGCGCCGAGCGCCCTGCCCTCGGAACAGCAGATCCGCGACCGGCTGCGCTCCGAGCGCCTGGAGCGCAGCGCCGAGCGCCACCTGCGCGACCTGCGCCGTCTCGCGGTGATCGACATCCGCATATGAGCGCGCCGCTCGCGCTCAGCTTCGGCGAACCGGCGGGAATCGGCCCCGATCTCATCCTCGCGGCCTGGAGCCTCAAGGACAGCGTCGCGGTGCCGCCGTTCGTCGCGATCGCCGATCCGGCGGTGCTGCATGCGCGCGCCAAGGCCCTCGGCGTCGCGATCCCGCTCGTGGAAGTTTCCGAATTTTCCGCCGAGACCTTCGCCGCGGCGCTGCCGGTGTTGGCGGTGCGCTGCGCCGCGCCCGGGGTCTGCGGCGCGCCCGACCCCGCCAACGCCGCCGCGGTGACGGAGGCGATCGCCACCGGCGTGCGCCTCTGCCGCGAAGGCCGGGCGGCGGCGCTCGTCACCGCGCCGATCCACAAGGCGGCGCTCGCCGCGGGCGGCTTCCGCCACCCCGGCCACACCGAATTCCTCGGCGAACTCGCCGGCCCCGGCCACACCCCGATCATGATGCTGGCGGGCGGCGGCCTGCGCGTCGTGCCGCTCACCGTCCACTGCGCGCTGTCCGAGGTGCCGACGCGGCTCCGGTCCGCGCCGCTCGCCGACGTGGCGCGGGCGGTGCTCCGGGCGCTGGCGGCCGATTTCGGCGTCGCGCGGCCGCGCCTCGCGGTCGCCGGGCTCAACCCGCACGCGGGGGAAGACGGCCTGATGGGCCGCGAGGAGGCCGAGATCCTCGCGCCCGTCCTCGACGCGCTGCGCGCCGAGGGCCACCGCGTGCTCGGCCCGCTGCCCGCCGACACGATGTTCCACGCCGAGGCGCGCGCGACCTACGACGCCGCCCTCTGCATGTATCACGATCAGGCGCTGATCCCGCTCAAGACCCTGGACTTCCACGGCGGCGTCAACGTCACCCTCAACCTGCCGTTCGTGCGCACCTCGCCGGACCACGGCACCGCGCTGACCCTCGCCGGAACCGGCAAGGCGCGGCCGGACAGCCTGATCGCGGCGCTGCGCATGGCCGCCGACATCGCCGAGGCCCGCGCCCGATGACCGACGGACTGCCGCCGCTGCGCGAGGTGATCGCCGCGTTCGACCTGCGCGCGAAGAAGAACCTCGGCCAGAACTTCCTCTGCGACCTCAACCTCACCGCCCGCATCGCCCGCGCCGCCGGGCCGCTTGACGCGGGCACGGTGGTCGAGGTCGGCCCCGGCCCCGGCGGCCTCACCCGCGCCCTGCTGTCGGAAGGCGCCACGGCGCTGGTGGCGATCGAGCGCGACGACCGCTGCCTGCCCGCGCTGGCGCAAATCGAAGCCGCCTATCCCGGCAGGCTCCGGGTGGTCGCCGCCGACGCCCTCGAGATCGACTACGAAGCCCTCGGCCCGGCGCCGCGGCGGATCGCCGCCAACCTCCCCTACAACATCGGCACGGTGCTGCTCACCGGCTGGCTCGAACGCCCCGAGCTTTTCGCCAGCATTACCCTGATGCTGCAGAAGGAGGTGGTCGACCGCATCGTCGCCGCCCCCGGCACCAAGGATTACGGCCGCCTCTCGGTGCTGTGCCAATGGCTGTGCGTGTGCGCGCCGCTGTTCGAGGTCAACCCCGCCGCCTTCACGCCGCCGCCCAAGGTGACCTCGGCGGTGGTGCGCCTCGAACCCCGCGCCGAACCGCTCGCCCCCGCCCCCCGCGCGATGTTGGAACGGATCACCGCCGCCGCCTTCGGCCAGCGCCGCAAGATGCTCCGCGCCAGCCTCAAACCCCTCGGCGGCGCGGCGCTGTGCGAGGCCGCGGGGATCGACCCCGAACTCCGCGCCGAGGCGATCCCGGTGCAAGGTTTCTGCGCCCTGGCGCGCGCGGCGTTGGAACGTGCGTAAAAACTCTGCGGGGAGACTCGGTCTCCCCGCGCCCCTCGTTTAATTTTTTGCATAACGCGCCATCGGCGGGTCACGCCGCGCGATGGCCGAGCCCGCTCCGCGGAAAAACTTACGTGCGGGAGGTGCGGAGGGACCGAGTCCCTCCGTGACGTTTCAGCCCTGCGTTTCCGGCATCTGCGCGCGCAGGGCGCCGATGAAGTCGGACATGCCGGTGAGGCGGGCGCGGCGCTGGCGTTCGGCATGGAGGATGGTGAGAACCTGGCGGGTGGAGGCGTCGGCGTCGCGGTTGATGACGATGTAGTCGTACTCGATCCAGTGGCTCATCTCGTCGGCGGCCTTGGCCATCCGCCCGCGCACCACGTCGTCGGTATCCTGGGCGCGGCCGCGCAGGCGGCGTTCGAGTTCGGCGATCGAGGGCGGCAGCACGAAGATCCGCACCAGATCGTCGCGCATCCGCTCGGCGAGCTGCTGCGCCCCCTGCCAGTCGATGTCGAAGAGCACGTCGCGCCCCTGCGCGAGCCAATCCTCGACCGGCTTGCGCGGCGTGCCGTAGTGGTTGCCGAAGACGAACGCGTGTTCGAGCAGGTCGCCCGTCGCGACCATTTTCTCGAATTCCGACTTGGCGATGAAATGGTAGTCGCGCCCCTCGACCTCGGCCGGGCGCTGCGCCCGGGTGGTCACCGAGATCGACGCCGAGATCAGCGGATCGGCGGCCAGCAGGTTGCGGGCGATGGTGGTCTTGCCCGCGCCCGAGGGCGAGGAGAGCACCAGCAGCAGGCCGCGTCGGCTGACCAGCGAGGCGGGCGGCACCGCCGCGGTGGGGGAGATCGAGGACATGGGATCGCGCCTTATTCGATGTTCTGGATCTGCTCGCGCAGACGGTCGATGACGGTCTTGAGTTCGAGGCCGACGGCGGTGAGCGCGGCGTCGGCGGACTTCGAGCACAGGGTGTTGGCCTCGCGGTTGAACTCCTGGCAGAGGAAGTCGAACTTGCGGCCGATGCCGGAGGCCTCGGCGAGCAGCGCGCGCGCCGCGGCGATATGGCTGGCGAGGCGGTCGAGCTCTTCCCGCACGTCGAAGCGGGTGACCAACAGCGCGAGTTCCTGGGTCAGGCGATCCTCGGGAAGGGTGGTGGTTTCCAGCAAATCGGCGACCGCGCGGGCGAGGCGGGCCTTGCGGGTGTCGGCGCGGGCGGCCTCGCAGGCGGCGGCGGCGGCGACGAGACCGGCGATGGTGTCGATATGGTCGGCGACCACCGCGGCGAGGCGCGCCCCCTCTTCGGCGCGGGCGGCGGCAAGCGCGGCGGCGGCGGAGTCGAAGTCGGCGAGGAGGCGGGCGTGGAGCGCCGCCTCGGCGCCGTCCTCGGGCGGAGCCTCGGCGGTTTCGATCACCCCCTTGACCTGAAGGAGACCGTCGAACGACGGCGGCGTCACCGCGCCGGGATGGCGGGCGAGGGTCTCGGCGGCGGACTGGATCAGGGATTCGAGCCACGCCCGGTTGATCGACAGCCCGCTCGCGGCGACCGGGCGCGCGAGCGTGAGGGATACGCTCACCGAGCCGCGCTGGGCGACCTGGGCGAGGCGTTCGCGCACCGGCTTCTCCAGGGCTTCGCACCCCGGCGGCAGGCGCAGGCGCGCGTCGAGGCTCTTGCCGTTGACGCTGCGGAGGTCCCAGACCCAGGCGGTTCCGTCGTCGGCCCTGCCCTCGATCCGGGCGTACCCGGTCATGCTCACCAGTCCCTTGGTCTCCGACATCGTTCCCCCTGGTTTACCTGAAGCGCCCGCGCGATTTATAACCAGGAAGGGCCTTATCTGTCACGCCATACGGAGAGCGGAATGCCGTCGACGATCGTGATCACCGGAGCCTCGAGCGGGATCGGCCGCGCGCTCGCCGCCGCCTATGCGCGCCCGGGGGCGACGCTGCATCTGTTCGGCCGCGACGCGACGCGGCTGGAGGCGACCGCGGCGGCGGTCGCGGCGCACGGCGGCACCGCCGCGATCCACGCCGTCGACGTGTGCGACGCGGCGGCGATGGCGGCGGCGCTGACCGCGATCGACGCGGCGACCCCGGTCGACCTGCTGGTGGCCAACGCGGGAATCTCCGCGGGCACCCGCGGCGGCGGCGAGAGCGACGCGCAGACCCGCGCGGTGTTCGCGGTCAACATCGACGGCGTGCTCAACACCGTGCTGCCGCTGCTCGCGCCGATGCGCGCGCGCCGCAAGGGGCAGATCGCGATCGTCAGTTCGGTGGCGGGGTTCCGGGGATTCGCGGGCGCGCCCGCCTACTGCGGGTCGAAGGCGGCGGTGCGGGTGTGGGGCGAGGGTCTGCGCGCCGAGGCGGCGGCCGACGGCGTCGCCGTCAGCGTCGTCTGCCCCGGATTCGTCGAGACGCCGATGACCGGCGCGAACGGCTTCCCGATGCCGTTCCTGATGCAACCGGATCGGGCCGCGCGAATTATCCGGAAAGGTCTGGCGCGCAACCGCGGCCGCATCACCTTCCCCTGGCAGATGGCGGTGGTCGGCTGGTTCCTGCGCGCGCTGCCGGACGCGCTGGTCGACCGCCTCGGCCGCCGCCTGCCGAGGAAACCCCCGCAACCCTGACCGGAAAGGCCGCCGATGTTCCGTGCGATCAAGAACGACTGGGCGCTGTTCGCGGGAATTCTGATGCTGGTGACGGCGGCGAGCCTGCTCACCACCCTGCTCACCGTCCGCGGCGCGGCGGTCGGCTTCTCCACCGCGCAGATCGGCCTGATCCAGGCGGCGTGCCCGGTCGGCGCGCTGCTGGGGTCGATGTACGCGCCCGGCCTGGTCGGACGGGTCGGCCACGTGCGGTCGTTCGGCGCCCTCGCCTCGGTGTGCTCGGCGGCCGCGGTGGTGCACCTGATGACCGACGATCCCTGGGCCTGGGGCGCGATGCGGTTTCTCGCGGGGCTGTGCTTCCCCGGCATGTTCGTGATCGCGGAAAGCTGGCTCAACGCCAAGGCCGACAACCGCTCGCGCGCCGGGCTGCTGGCGATCTACTTCATCGCCACCACCTCGGGCAACGCGATGGGGCCGTACTTCGCCGGTTTGCCGGACGCCGACGGCACCCGGCTGTTCGGCCTCGCCTCGATCCTGATCTCGCTGTGCCTGGTGCCGCTGCTGGTGTCGCGCAACCCGGCGCCCGAGATCGTCGGCGGCGAGCGCATGCCGATCCGCCGGTTCCTGCAAATCACGCCGATGGCGGTGGTGGGGGTGCTGCTGGCGGGGGCGATCACCTCGACCTTCCAGGTGGCGCTGCCGCTCTACGGCCTGCGCCTCGGCCTCGACGCGGCATCGGCGACGCAGCTTCTGGTGATCGCGGCGCTCGCCAGCGCGATCGCGCAGTTCCCGATCGCCTGGGCGTCGGACCACACCGACCGCCGCCTGGTGGTCGCGGCGGCGGCGCTGGCGGGCGCGGTCGTGTGCCTGCTGATCGCCACCGGATTGTTCGCGGGCGTGTGGGTGCGGCTCGGGGTCGCGCTCGCCGCCGCCGCGTTCCTGCCGATGTATTCGCTGTGCGCGGCGCACGCCAACGACCAACTCACCCCCAACCAGATGGTCGCGGCCTCGGGCACGCTGGTGTTCACCTACAACGTCGGGGTGATCGGCGGCAGCTTCTCCGGCCCGTCGATGATCGGCGTGCTCGGCCCGCACGGCTTCATGCTGCTGCTGGCGGCGCTCTCGACGCTGATGGCGGCGCTCGCGATCATCCGCCGCCGCACCACCGCGGCGCCGCTCGACACCGGCCGCGCCCACCCGGTGCACCCGGGCGCGCAGGCCGGGGTGGTGATGGGCGAAGCGGCGGCCGAGGCCGCCGCCGCCACCGTCGCCCCCGAGCCGGAGCCCGCGCCCGCGCCGGCCTGACCTCAGGCGTTGCGCAGGGACTCGAGGATCGCGATGACGTCCTTGTCGCCGAGGCCGTCGTTGACCGCGAGTTCGTAGCTGCCGCGCACCACCTCGGCCGCCGGAATCGGCGCGCCCGCCGCCGCGTCGGAGGCGAGGCGCAGATCCTTCGCCATGTGCTTGAGCGGGAACGCGGCGGCGAAGTTGCCCTCGCGGATCGCCGCCAGCTTGATCGCCACCAGCGGCGAGGCGAGCGCCGATTCGCCGATCGCGTCGAGCAGGGCGGCGGTGTCGAGGCCGCTCGCCTCGCCGAACGTCACCGC
This sequence comes from uncultured Alphaproteobacteria bacterium, assembly GCA_900079695.1. Classification (NCBI taxonomy): domain Bacteria; kingdom Pseudomonadati; phylum Pseudomonadota; class Alphaproteobacteria; species uncultured Alphaproteobacteria bacterium. The sequence continues at coordinate 3,508,177 of LT599022.1, read as the reverse complement.
CTCGGCGAGGCCCTGCATCACCACCCCGAGCATCAGGTTGATCGCGAGCTTGGCGCGCGCGCCCTGCCCCGGCCCGCCGAAGTGGACGGTGCGCTTGCCGAGCAGTTCGAACATCGGACGCGCGGTTTCGAGCGCCTCGGCCGCGCCGCCGACGAGAATCACCAGGGTCGCGTCGGTCGCCGGTTTCACCGAACCCGAGACCGGCGCGTCGAGCGCGGCGACGCCCCGCTTCGCCAGCCGCTCGGCGACCGAGACGGCGAGCTTCGGCGACACCGTGCCCATGTTCACCACCACCTGCCCGGGGGCGAGCGCCTCGGCCACCCCGCCGGGGCCGAACAGCACCGCTTCCTCCGCCGCGTCGTCCGACACCATGGTGACGACGATGTCGGCGCCCCGCGCCGCCTCCGCCGCGCTCGCCGCGACCGGAACCTTGATGCCGGGCAGATCCCTGGGCGTGCGGTTGTAGACCGTGAGCGGAACCCCGGCCTTCGCCAGATTGGCGGCCATCGGCGCGCCCATGTGGCCAAGGCCGATCCAGCCGATTCTCGGATGTGTCATTTGCGTGGTTTCCCTGGACGTCTTGCGGAATTATGCCAAATGGCATTAAATAAGAAATGTGATGCCAGATTGAGAGGCCGCCATGCCCATCCTCTCCCCCGTGGAGACCCGCGCCCCCGACTTCGTGCCGAGCCCGATCACCGACGCCGAGGCCGCGGCGCTGTTCCGGGCCGCGGTCAACCTGTTCCAGAAATGGGGTGTGGGAGACGAACACGCGAGCGTTCTGCTCGATTTATCGCTGCGCACCTATCGCCGCTGGAAGACCGAAGGCCCGGGCCGCCTCGGCCGCGACGGCAAGGCGCGGCTGTCGAACCTGATCGGCATCCACAAGGCGCTGCGCTACGCCTTCCGCGATCCGCAGCAGGCCTACGCGTGGCCGCGCAAGCCGAACGCGGCGTTCGGCGGCCGCAGCGCGCTCGAGGTGATGCTCGGCGGCGAACTGACCGACCTGATGCGGGTGCGCCGCCTCCTCGACGCGGAGCGCGGCGGGTGGTAGCGGCGGCGGCGCTGGCGGTGGCGCGGGTGTCGTGGCGGCGGGCGGTGCGGATCATCCGCAGCATCCACCCGTGGCGCTGGCGGTGGCGCGGGTGTCGTGGCGGCGGGCGGTGCGGATCATCCGCAGCATCCACCCGCCGATCGACCTGTTCGAGGACATCGCCGACCCCGCCGACTGGCCGCTTCTGATCTCCGCCGAGCAGAAGACCAACCCGCGCCTGATGGACGGCATCGGCAACCTCGATCTGGTGCCGCCCGCGCGCCGCGCCGGCGGCCCCGGCGCGGGGTATCTGATGGCGCCGTTCACCCACGTCTCGCCCGACCGGCCGAGCCGGTTCTCCGACGGCCGCGCCGGCGTGCTCTACGCCGCACGCACCTTCACCACCGCGCTCGCCGAAACCATGCACCATCACGCCCGGTTCATGGCCGCGACCGCCGAACCGCCGGGCTGGAGCTCGCAGTTCCGCGAGATCGTGCTCGACGTCGCCGCCGATCTCCACGACCTGCGCCCGTTCCCGCAGGCCGAGGAACTCGCGCCGGAGAGCTACGCCGCCGGGCAGGCCCTGGCGCACGCGCTGCGCAGCGCCGGGTCGGACGGTCTCGTCTACCCGAGCGTGCGCGCGGAAGGGGCGGAGTGCGCGGCGCTGTTCTACCCCGACCTCGCGCGCGACGCGGTGCAGGGCCGCCACCTCGACTACCACTGGAACGGCGCGCGGGTGGACTACTACCGCGACCTGTCGGACGGCCGGGTGTTCCGGGTGCTGTAGTTCAGCGGGATTTCTGCGCGCGTTCGAGGGCGCGCCACTTCGCGACGTTGCGGTTGTGCTCGTCGAGGCTGCGGGCGAAGACGTGGCCGCCCGAGCCGTCGGCGACGAAGTAGAGGTCGCGGGTGTCGGCGGGGTCGAGGGTCGCGCGGATCGCGGCGAGACCGGGGAGCGCGATCGGCCCCGGCGGCAGCCCGTCGATCTCGTAGGTGTTGTAGGGGTGGTCGGCCTCCAGGTCCTTGCGGGTGAGGCTGCGGTCGAGCACGCCCGCGCCGTCGGACAGACCGTAGATCACCGTCGGGTCCGACTGCAGCTTCATGCCGAAGCGCAGGCGGTTGACGAACACCGCGGCGACCCGCGGGCGCTCCTCGGCCACGCCGGTTTCGCGCTCGACGATCGAGGCGAGGGTGAGCGCCTCCTCCGGGGTCTTGAACGGCAGACCCTCGGCGCGCCCGGCCCATGCCGCGGCGAGCGCCGACTCCATCGCCGCCCGCATCCGCGCGACCAGGCGGGCGCGGGTCTCGCCGCGCACGTAGGCATAGGTTTCGGGCAGCAGCGCGCCCTCGGGCAGCGCCGCCGGAGCCTCGCCGTCGAGCGCCGGGGCGGCGGCGACCGCGGCGAGCGCCTGCTTCACCGTCCACCCTTCGGGAATCGTGAGGAAATGCTGCACCACCTTGCCGGAAGCGACGACCGCCATCGCCTCCGCCGCCGACGCCCCGGCGGGAAACGCGAACTCGCCCGCCTTGAGGCGCGCCTCGGTGAGCCGCGCCGCGACGCGGAACGCCAGCGGATCGGCGATCACCCCGGCATCCGCCAGCAATTCGGCGATCCGCCCGGTGCCCGCGCCCTTCGGGATCACCACCACGGTCTCGGACGTCGAAGGGCCGGGGGCGTAGAACGCCTCCCGGCCCTTGACGTAGACCACCGCGGCGGCGGCCGCGGCAAGCGCAAGCAGGGCGACGAGGACCACGCCGGTGCGGCGCAACGTCGCCATGCCCAAGGTCTCAGACCTTGGTGAGGATCAGCGAGGCGTTGGTGCCGCCGAAGCCGAACGAGTTGGACTGCACCGCTTCGAGCTTGCATTCCTTCGCCTGAAGCGGAACCAGATCGATGTCGTCGCAGCCTTCCGACGGATCGCGCAGGTTCAGCGTCGGCGGCACCACGCCGTCGCGCAGCGCCAGCAACGAATAGATCGCCTCGACCGCGCCCGCGGCGCCGAGAAGGTGGCCGATCGCCGACTTGGTCGAGGACATCATGAGGGCGCGGGCGTGGTCGCCGAACACCTTCTTCACCGCACCCACCTCGATCTCGTCGCCGAGCGGGGTGGAGGTGCCGTGCGCGTTGATGTAGCCGATGTCCTCGGGATTGAGCCCGGCGTTCTTGAGCGCCATCGCCATCGCGCGGGTCGCGCCGCGGCCCTCGGGATGCGGGGCGGTGATGTGGTAGGCGTCGCCCGACAGGCCGTAGCCCTTCACCTCTGCGTAGATCTTCGCGCCGCGCGCCTTGGCGTGCTCGTATTCCTCGAGCACCACCACGCCCGCGCCCTCGCCCATCACGAAGCCGTCGCGGCCCTTGTCCCACGGACGGGAGGATTCCGACGGACGGTCGTTGTAGGAGGTGGAGAGCGCCTTCGCCGAGGCGAACCCGGCGATGCCGAGGCGGCAGATCGCCGCTTCCGCGCCGCCCGCGACCATCACGTCGGCGTCGCCGAACATGATCAGCCGCGCGGCGTCGCCGATCGCGTGCGCGCCGGTGGCGCAGGCGGTGACCGCCGAATGGTTGGGGCCGGTGAAGCCGTATTTGATCGACACGTGGCCGGAGGCCAGGTTGATCAGGCTCGACGGAATGAAGAACGGCGAAACCCGGCGCGGGCCGGACTTTTCGAGGGTCGCGGCGCATTCGGCGATCGCCGAAAGGCCGCCGATGCCGGAACCGATCATCACGCCGGTGCGGCCGCGGGCTTCCTCGTCGTCGGGAGTCCAGCCGGAATCGGTCACCGCGTCTTCGGCGGCGGCGAGGGCGTAGACGATGAAATCGTCCATGCGACGGCGTTCCTTGGCCGGAGCCACGCTGTCGGCATCGAATTCACCCGGATTGGGGCCCATCGGGATCATCGCGGCGACCTGTGCGGCGAGGTCGTCGACCTCGAACCGATCGATGCGCTTGAACCCGTTCTCGCCCTTGATCAGGCGGTCCCAGTTCAGCTTCACGCCACGCCCCAGCGGCGTCAGCAGGCCCAGACCGGTGATTACAACTCGCCTCATGTTTTCGTCCACCCGTTGTCGTTCCAGGAAAGGTCGCGCCCGGTCGCGCGGGCGCGAACGCGGTCCCACGGCAAGGCGCGGTCACGCGCGCCAGGGACAAATGGGGACCACCCCCGCGCCTGCGGGGACGGTCCCGGTCGGCTGATCAGCCGTTGTTCTTCGAGATGAAGGAGATCGCGTCGTTGACCGTGAGAATCTTCTCGGCGGCGTCGTCCGGGATCTCGATACCGAATTCTTCTTCGAAGGCCATCACCAGCTCGACGGTGTCGAGGCTGTCGGCGCCCAGGTCATCGATGAAGGAGGCGTTGTCGGTCACCTTGTCTTCCTCGACGCCGAGGTGCTCGACGACGATCTTCTTCACGCGTTCGGCGACATCACTCATTGGCTTGTCTCTCGCTCGTTGGGTTTGGTTATTCGTACAGTGTCCGGTTTCCCGGTGGAACCTCTTTCCGCGACGGCCCCGGCGATATCCGCCGCGATCGATCCGGCCAAGTGGCCCGTTCACTACCACACTTTCCCAGGGAAGGCCAGCGGCCGGGGGGTCCCGGACGCGGGGCTTCCCGGGGGGTTCAGATCATCGCCATGCCCCCGTTGACATGGAGGGTCTGGCCGGTGACGTAGGCGGCCTCGTCGGCCGCGAGATACACCACCGCGGCGGCGACGTCCTCGGACGTGCCGAAACGGCCCGCCGGAATCGACGCGAACATCCGCTGACGCTGGTCTTCGGTCAGAACGTCGGTCATCGGCGTCGCGATCATTCCGGGCGCGACGCAGTTGACGGTGATATTGCGGGCCGCAAGCTCCTGCGCCAGGGCCTTGGTCATGCCGATCAGCCCCGCCTTCGAGGCCGCGTAGTTGGCCTGGCCCGGGTTGCCCGTCACGCCGACCACCGACGAAATGCCGATGACGCGGCCGAAGCGGCGCTTCATCATCCCGCGCATCGCCGCGCGGGTGAGGCGGAAGGCGGCGGTGAGGTTGACGTCGAGGACGGTCTGCCAGTCCTCGTCCTTCATCCGCATCGCGAGACCGTCGCGGGTGAGCCCGGCGTTGTTGACGAGAATGTCGATGCGGCCCATCGCCTTTTCGGCGTCCGCGATCAGGCGGTCGGTCTCGGCCGGGTCGGACAGGTTCGCGGCGATGACGATCGCCTTGTCGCCGATCTCGGCGGCGACCGCGTCGAGGGCATCCTTGCGGGTGCCGGAGAGGACGACGGTCGCGCCCCGGGCGGCGAGCGCCTTGGCGATTGCGGAACCGATCCCCCCGGACGCGCCCGTGACCAGGGCGCACTTATCGGTCAAATCGAACATCGGAGACTACTCGTTATTGTTATTGCCGCCGCAGATCATAGCGGCTTTCGCGCACAAAGAAACCGCCCGGCGCGGCCGACGCGGCACCGGGCGGTGGGATTCGTGATCAGGCGGCGACCGTCTTCGCGAACGCCTCGATCTCCTCGACGGAGCCGACCGGGAAGCCGTCCATCTCGCGATCGATGCGCTTGGCGAGGCCCGAGAGGACGCGGCCCGAGCCGACCTCGACGAGGGTGCCGACGCCGTGGTTCTTCATGAACTGCACGCTCTCGCGCCAGCGCACCGAGCCGCACACCTGCTCGACCAGCAGCTTGCGGATTTCCTCCGGGTCGTCGGTCGCCCGCGCGGTGACGTTCGCCACCACCGGAACCGACGGCGACACCAGCTCGACCCGCGACAGCGCCTCGCGCATCGTCTCGGCGGCCGGGCGCATCAGCGCGCAGTGGAACGGCGCGGACACCGGCAGCAGCACCGAGCGCTTGACGCCCAGCTTCTTGGCGATCTCGATCGCGCGCTTGACCGCGCCGACGTGGCCCGACACCACCACCTGACCGGGGGCGTTGTCGTTGGCCGCCTCGCAGATCTCGCCTTCCGACGCTTCCTGCGACAGGGTGCGGGCCTGCTCGGCGTCGAGGCCGAGGATCGCGGCCATCGCGCCCATGCCGAACGGCACCGCCTTCTGCATCGCGCGGCCGCGGGTGCGCAGCAGGCGCGCGGTGTCGCCGAGGCGGAGCGCGCCGGAAGCGCAGAGGGCCGAATATTCGCCGAGCGAGTGGCCGGCGACGTAGGTGGCGACGTTCGGCAGCCGCACGCCGTATTCCTTGTCGAGCACGCGGACGATCGCGACGCTCACCGCCATCAGGGCCGGCTGGGTGTTCTCGGTCATCATCAGGTCCTGCTCGGGACCTTCGAACATCATCTGCGTGAGTTTCTGCTCAAGGGCGTCCTCGACCTCGGCGAACACTTCCCGCGCGACGGAAAACGTCGCGGCGAGCTCCTTGCCCATGCCGACGGCCTGCGAACCCTGCCCCGGGAAAACCACTGCGCGCATGCGCTATTCCTCCAGACGATTGCGAAACGAACTGCGTCGTACCGCCGTCAAAAGAAGCATAACGCCCCCCCTTGTCAAGCACCCCTTGCGCCGCCCCCAAAGATGTGTATAGTCCCCCACCTTGCAACTCCTTGCCGACCATGGGGTCGGCTATGCCCGGAAGACCCTCGCTGCAACAATGTTTCAGCGCGAAAAACCGGGACGAGAGAAGCCATAGGGAGTCTAACGACACATGTCTCTGTACGAAAGCGTGGTGATCGCACGCCAGGACATCAGCTCCGCCCAGGTGGACGCGCTGATGGACAAGCTCACCGAAGTGCTCGTCGCCGGCGGCGGCGAGGTGAAGAAGCGGGAAGCCTGGGGCCTCCGCAACCTCTCCTACCGCATCAACAAGAACCGCAAGGGCCATTACGTCCTGCTGAACATCGACGCTCCGGCCGCCGCGGTGGCCGAGTACGAGCGCCAGATGCGCATCAACGAAGACGTGCTGCGCTACATGACGGTCCGCGTCGAGGCCCTCGAAGAGGGTCCGTCGGCGATGATGCAGCCGCGCAACGAGCGTGGCGACCGCGGCGATCGCGGCCCGCGCGGCGATCGCGGCGATCGTGGCGACCGTGGCGGCCGCCGTTTCGAGCGCGACCGCGCGCCGGCTCCGCAACCCGCTGCTGAAGGAGAGTAATCGATGGCCGCTCCGCGTCGCCCGTTCTTCCGTCGCCGGAAGACCTGCCCGTTCTCCGGCGCCAACGCTCCGAAGATCGACTACAAGGACGTCAAGCTGCTGCTGCGCTTCGTTTCCGAGCGCGGCAAGATCGTCCCGAGCCGCATCACCGCGGTTTCGGCGAAGAAGCAGCGCGAGCTCGCCCGCGCGATCAAGCGCGCGCGCTACCTCTCGCTTCTGCCCTACGTGATGAAGTAAGACGCCGGTTTCCGGCGTCTTGCCCCCTTGCCGCGGACCGCGCACGACGCGCGGTCCGCATTCGCATTCCTAACGGACCCGCTTCGGCGGGGGCCGGACGAACAGAAAGGATCGGACCATGGAAGTCATTCTGTTGGAACGCATCGAACGCCTCGGCCAGATCGGCGACGTGGTGAGCGTGAAGCCGGGCTACGCCCGCAACTACCTCCTGCCGCAGCACAAGGCGATGCGCGCCACCAAGGCCAACCTCGAGATCTTCGAGAGCCAGCGCGCCCAGATCGAGGCCACCAACCTCAAGCGCCGCGAAGAGGCGGAAGCCGTCGCCGCGAAGATGGAGGGCCTGCGCCTCGTGATCGTGCGCCAGGCCGCCGAAACCGGCCAGCTCTACGGCTCGGTCACCGCGCGCGACATCCGCGACGCGGCCAAGGACGCGGGCTTCACCGTCGAGAAGACCGCCGCCCACCTCCACCAGCCGATCAAGGCGCTCGGCACCTACGGCGTGCCGTTCCTGCTGCATCCGGAAGTCAAGGTCGAGGTTTCGGTGACGGTCGCCCGCTCGCTCGAGGAAGCCGAGCGCGCCCAGAAGGCCGAAGCCGAGACCGCCGAGGAGGACGTCGCCGAGGTCGAAGGCGAGATCGAGGCCCCGGCCGCGGAAGAGACCGCCGAATAACTCCGCCCCCTTCGGACCGTTCGCGAACCGCCGCCCCCATCCGGGGCGGCGGTTTTCTTTGTCTCCGAAATCCTTATATGCGTGGCGGAAACATCTCTCGGGAGGCTCTCATGCGTCTGTCGTACGCCGTCGCCCTGCTTGCCCTCGCGCTCGCCGCGCCCGCCGTCGCGGCTCCGCCCGACAAGGGGCCGGACAAGGTCCACGCCGGAAAGACCGGCAAAGCCGCAAACGGCGACGTCGCGATCGGCCTCACGTTCACCGGTGCCGACCGTCGCGCGGTCGCCGACTACTACGGTCCGCTCGAACGCGCCGGCAACTGCCCGCCCGGCCTCGCGAAGAAGAACACCGGCTGCCGTCCGCCGGGGCAGGCGAAGGCCTGGAGCAAGGGCCATCCGCTCCCCGCCGGGGTCGCCTGGTATCCGCTTCCCGGCGAACTTTCCGTGCACCTGCCGCTGCCGCCCGCCGGTCACGAGTACGTGCGCGTCGGGGCGGACATTCTGTTGCTCGCGACCGGCACGCGGATGGTGGTCGACGCAATCACCGATCTCGGCCGACGCTGACCCGGTTTCGCGATCCGGCGCGGCGCATTACATCGGACTCTCGCGCCCTTGCCGGAGGAACCGCCCGATGCTGCGCCGCGCCGCGACCCTCGTCCTCGCCCTCGCCGCCTTCGCCCCCGCGGCGCTCGGCGTGCCCGGGTTCGCGCCCGGCGACCGCGCCACCGTCGCGGCGTTCTACGAGAACCTGATCGCCTCGGGCGATTGCCCACCCGACCTCGCCGCCAGCCCCAACGGCTGCCGCCCCACCACCAGCCGCCGAATGTGGCAAACCGGCGAGCCCCTCAATTCCGCCGTCACCTACTATCCCCTGCCCGGCGCGCTGCTGCGGCAGTTGCCGGAATCCCCCCACGACCACGTCTACGTCCGCGTCGGCCGCGACATCCTCTTGATCACCGTCGGCGACCATGTCGTGCTCGACGCAATCCCCGACTTCGGACAATGACGCCCCGCACCACCGGCCCCGGGGATAGTCCGCCGGGTTCGCGCTCGGCGATTCCGCTCCCCATCCCGGCCGCTTCGAGAGGCCTTGCGCCGCCGTCGGGGCCGGAAGACTTCGGAAATTTCGCGCCCGCCGAGGCCCGGAACCCGTCGATCTGGCGGACTGCGACGTCTCTTGCGATTCCGCGTCGAACGAACACCAACGGATAGGCGTATATCGTTATGACCCAGACTACAGATGGCTCCTGTTTGTGCGGCACGGTTAAATTTCGAATCTTAGGCGAGTTCGAGAGCTTCTATCTTTGTCATTGCAAGCGCTGTCGAAAGGACACGGGGTCCGCACATGCGGCCAACTTGTTTTCATCGACGGCGACGGTAGATTGGATTTCCGGCGTTGACAGCATCCAGACCTACCGGGTTCCCGAGACTCGACACCAGAAAAGCTTTTGCATCAAATGCGGCTCCGCTCTTCCGAGCGTTCAACTCGAAGGGACTTTGGTGGTTGTACCCGCCGGGAGTATCGATAGCCCGATCGACATCCGACCAAGCGCCCATATATGCTTCGCAAGCCGGGCGGAATGGGACGCGCGTTTGGAAAATGTCCCGAAATTAGATCGTCTTCCCGGCTAGGATCGAAACCGCCAAACGATTGCGGCGGATCGACACGACGGATTAACGCCCGCAGCGGGTGGGCCGCCCCGTCCTTTCCCCGAAAGAATCCCCATCTTCCACAGGGGTGTGGATAACTCGGTGTCCCCGCTGCCGGGGGCGCGTGGTATGGTGCCGCGATGAGCCAGATTCCAGAACTCTCCGAACCTTTCCGCGTCGTCGGCGGCGGCCCCGCGCCGCGTACGCCGCCCTACGATACCGAGGCCGAGCAGGCGCTCCTCGGAGCGATCCTCAACAACAACGCCGCGATCGACAAGATCATCGACTTCCTCAAGCCGATCCACTTCGCCGATTCCACCCACCGGCGGATCTTCGAGCTGTGCATCCAGCTGGGCGAGCGCGGCGACACCGCCGACCCGATCACCCTGAAGCGCCTGATGGACGGCAGCCCGGAGCTCGAACGCGTCGGCGGCCCGGGCTACCTCGCGCGGCTCGCCGCCTCGGTGGTCGGCATCATCAACGTCGAGCAGTACGGCCGCCTGATCCACGACCTCTACGTCCGCCGCCAGCTCATCGCGCTCGGCGAGGACGTGGTCAACGACGCCTTCGACGAAACCCTCGAAGAGAGCGCCGACGACCAGATCCGCAAGGCCGAGGAAGGGCTCTACAACCTCGCCAACGACGGCCAGTCGGCGCGCGGTTTCACCTCGTTCGCCGCCGCGCTCGCCGAATCCCTCACCTCGGTCGACGCCGCCTGCAAGTCCGAGGGGCTCTCGGGCGTCACCACCGGCCTCGTCGACCTCGACAAGACCCTCGGCGGCCTGCACAACTCCGACCTCGTGATCCTCGCCGGACGCCCGGGCATGGGCAAGACCGCGCTCGCCACCGCGATCGCCTACAACGCCGCGTACTCGAAGTTCAAGGACCCGGACGGCCCGGGCGCGGTGACCGCGTTCTTCTCGCTCGAAATGTCGGCCGAGCAGCTCGCCACCCGTATCCTCTCCAACGAGGCGCAGATCCCCGGCCACGCGATGCGCACCGGCAAGATCAACCAGGACGACTTCAACAAGCTCACCGCCGCGGTCGGGCTGATGGAGAAGGTGCCGCTCTACATCGACGACACCCCCGGCCTCTCGGTCGGCGCGATCCGCACCCGGGCGCGCCGCCTCAAGCGCCAGGCCAACCTCGGCATGGTGGTGATCGACTACCTGCAACTCCTCTCGCCCAGCGTCTCCAGCCGCCGCGAGAGCAACCGCGTGCAGGAACTCTCGGAGATGACCCGCGGCCTCAAGATCCTGGCGAAGGAGCTGCAGGTGCCGGTTCTGGTGCTCTCGCAGCTCTCCCGCGCGGTGGAAAGCCGCGACGACAAGCGCCCGCAGCTCTCCGATCTGCGCGAATCCGGCTCGATCGAGCAGGACGCCGACATGGTGATGTTCGTGTTCCGCGAGCACTACTACCGCAAGGCCAAGGCGCCGCTCAAAAAGGACGGCGAGACCGACGCCGACTACGCCCACCGCTACGAGGAGTGGGAGGACGGCCTCAAGGCGATCGAGTTCAAGTCCGAGTGCATCATCGCCAAGCAGCGCCACGGACCCACCGGCACGGTTGTGCTGCACTTCAATGGCGAATATACCACTTTCGGCAATTGGACCGAAGACGACCACCTGCCCTACGGAGGATGATCCCGTGTCGCTCGCCCCTTCCCCGGCCGCGCTCGCGCGCGCCGGTGCGGTGCTCACCGTCGATCTCGGCGCGCTCGTCGCCAACTGGCGCTATCTCAAGCTCCAGGCCGGCGGGGCGGAAACCGCCGCGGTGGTCAAGGCCGACGCCTACGGCCTCGGCGCGGCGCAGGTGGCGAAGGCGCTCGTCCGCGCGGGCTGCCGCAGCTTCTTCGTCGCCCACCTCGACGAGGGCATCGCCCTGCGCAAGGCGGTGCCGGAGGCGCGGATCTTCGTCCTCCACGGCCCCAATCCCGACACCGAGGCGGATTTCGCCGCCGCCGCCCTGACCCCGGTGCTGAACTGCATGGAGCAGGTGGCGGGCTGGGCGGCGTTCGCCCGCGAACGCGGCCGCCCCGCCCCGGCGGCGCTCCAGGTCGACACCGGGATGACCCGCCTCGGCCTCTCGCGCGCCGAATTCGACGCCCTGCGCGCCGACGGCGAGACCATGAAGGCCCTCGCCCCGCAGCTCCTGATGAGCCACTTCGCCTGCGCCGACGCGCCGCGCCACCCGCTCAACGCCCGCCAGATCGCGCGCTTCGCCGAGTTCGCGCGGGATCTCCCCGGCGTCGCCGCCAGCCTTTCGGCGTCCTCGGGGATCTTCCTCGGCGAAGCCGCGCACTTCGGCCTCGTCCGCCCCGGCATCGCGCTCTACGGCGGCAACCCGCGCCCCGGCCACGACAACCCGATGGGCCGCGTCGTCACCCTCTCGGCCAAGGTCGTCGAGATCCAGCCGATCGACCGGCCGCAGACGATCGGCTACGGCGCGACCTGGGCCGCGCCCGGGCCCGGCCGCCTCGCCACCGTCGCGCTCGGCTACGCCGACGGCTTCCTCCGCGCGATCGGCAACCATCCCGACGAGCATCCGGTGTTCGCCGCCGTGCACGACACCTGGAAAGCGCGCCTCGTCGGCCGCATATCCATGGACCTCACCACCTTCGACATCTCCGAGGTGCCGGAGGACCGCATCCGACCCGGTGACACCATCGACGTTATCGGTAAATATGCGAGCATCGACACGCTGGCCGACGCCGGGCAGACGATCTCCTACGAGCTCCTCACCCGCCTCGGTCCGCGCCTGCCCCGGCTCTACAGGAACGGCGACGCCTCATGACCTTCCTCGCACTGATCGGACGGGTGTTTCTCGCCTTCCTCGCCACCGTCGGCCGCCTGGCGCGATTCACCCTGGCGTCGGTCTCGCACATGGTGCGGCCGCCGTTCTACCCGCGCCAGATCCTCCGCCAGTTCCTCGACATCGGCTACTTCTCGCTGCCGGTGGTGGCGCTCACCGCGATCTTCTCCGGCATGGTGCTGGCGCTTCAGACCCACTCGGGCTTCTCGCGCTTCCAGGCCGAGGGCGCGGTGGCGATGGTGGTGGTGCTCTCGCTCACCCGCGAGCTCGGCCCGGTGCTCGCCGGGCTGATGGTCGCCGGGCGCATCGGCGCCTCGATGGCCGCCGAAATCGGCACCATGCGCGTCACCGAGCAGGTCGACGCGCTCGCCACCCTCTCCACCAATCCCTACAAGTATCTGGTCGCGCCGCGCCTGCTCGCCGGGCTGCTGATGATGCCGCTGCTGGTGGTGATCGCCGACATCCTCGGCGTGTTCGGCGGCTATCTCATCGGCGTCGGCAAGCTCGGCTTCAATTCCGGCAGCTACCTCGCCAACACCTGGGACGTGCTGGAGTTCACCGACGTCGCCTCCGGCCTCGTCAAGGCCGCGGTGTTCGGCTTCCTGATCGCGCTGCTCGGGTGCTACAACGGCTACCATTCCAAGGGCGGCGCGCAGGGCGTCGGCCAGGCCACCACCAACGCGGTGGTCTCCGCCTCGATCATGATCCTGATCGCCAACTACGTCGTCACCGAAATCTTCTTCGCCACCTAGGGCCCATCCGCGATGACCGAAGCCGCCCCGAAAATCCGCCTGCGCGACGTCCACAAGCGCTTCGGCGACAAGATCGTCCTCGACGGCGTCGACCTCGACGTCGGCAAGGGCGAATCCCTCGTCGTGATCGGCGGCTCGGGCACCGGAAAATCGGTGCTGATCAAGTGCATCCAGGGCATCCTCCGCCCCGAGAGCGGCTCGATCCGGATCGACGGCGAGGAAGTCGTCGGCATGGGCTCGAAGCGCCTCGAAGCGGTCAACGCCAGGATCGGCATGCTGTTCCAGGGCGCGGCGCTGTTCGACAGCCTGCCGGTGTGGGAGAACGTCGCCTTCGGCGTGCTCCAGACCACCAAGATCTCCCGCAAGGACGCCTTCGACCTCGCCGTCGACACCCTCGCCAAGGTCGGCCTCTCCGCCGACGTCGCCAAACTCTGGCCCGCCGAACTCTCGGGCGGCATGCAGAAGCGCGTCGGCCTCGCCCGCGCCATCGCCACCGAGCCCGAGATCATCTTCTTCGACGAACCCACCACCGGCCTCGATCCGATCATGGCCGACGTCATCAACGACCTCATCGTCACCTGCGTCAAACGCCTGGGCGCCACCGCCGTCACCATCACCCACGACATGGCCTCCGCCCGCAAGATCGCCGACCGCGTCGCCATGCTCTACAAGGGCAGGCTCGTCTGGGTCGGACCGATCGGCGAGATCGACAATTCCGGAAACCCCTACGTCGACCAGTTCATCCACGGCCGCGCCGAAGGCCCGATCACCATGGACGTGCGCCGGTGAACGGCTGCGCGGGGCAAAAAACGTCGCGGAGGGACTCGGTCCCTCCGCACCTCCCATTCGTTTTTGCGCGAAGCGCGATCAAGCCATCGCGCGGCGTGACGGTTGAATCCCGCTTCGCGGAAAAACCAGCGAACGGGATCGAAGGGGCCGAGCCCCTTCGCGGGCCCGGGCGGAGCCCGGCCTGGTCGTTCTTCGGAGCCCGCGCCTGATGGCCAAGTCGACGACCCGCTACGTGTGTCAGTCCTGCGGCGCGGTGACCGCGAAGTGGGCCGGGCGCTGCGAGGTGTGCGGGGCGTGGAACAGCATCGCCGAGGAGGCGGCCCCGGCCAACGAATCGCCGCAGGGCAAGGCGCTGGCGAACGGCCGGGCGATCGACTTCGTGCCGCTGAAGGGCGAGGGCCGCCCGATGGCGCGGCGCGAGACCGGCATCGGCGAACTCGACCGGGTGAGCGGCGGCGGACTGGTGGCGGGCTCGGTGCTGCTGGTGGGCGGCGACCCCGGCATCGGCAAGTCGACCCTGCTGCTGCAGGCGGCGGCGCGGCTGGCGCAGCGCGGCGCGAAATGCGCCTACGTCTCGGGCGAAGAGGCGGTCGAGCAGGTGCGCCTGCGGGCGCGGCGCCTGGGGCTGGAGGACGCCCCGGTCGACCTCGCCGCGGCGACCAATCTGCGCGACATCGTCGCCACCCTCGACGTCGGCCAGCCGCCCGAGGTGGTGATCATCGATTCGATCCAGACGATGTTCCTCGACACCCTGGATTCCGCCCCCGGCACGGTCAGCCAGGTGCGCGCCTGCGCCCACGAACTGATCCGGCTGGCGAAGCGGCGCGGGTTCGTGCTGTTCCTGGTCGGGCACGTCACCAAGGAGGGCACCCTCGCCGGGCCACGAGTGGTCGAACACATGGTCGACACCGTGCTCTATTTCGAGGGCGAGCGCGGCCATCACTTCCGCATCCTGCGGGCGGTGAAGAATCGCTTCGGCGCGACCGACGAAATCGGCGTGTTCGAGATGACCGATTCGGGTCTGGGCGAGGTGGCGAACCCGTCGGCGCTGTTCCTGGCGGAACGGCGCGGCAACGTCGCCGGCAGCTGCGTCTTCGCGGGGCTCGAAGGCTCCCGCCCGGTTCTCGTGGAAATTCAGGCGCTTGTCGCGCCTTCCTCGCTGGGAACGCCGCGCCGTGCGGTGGTGGGTTGGGACTCGGGGCGGCTGTCGATGCTGCTGGCGGTGCTGGAGGCGCGTTGCGGCATTGCTTTTGGCGGGCATGACGTATATCTGAACGTCGCGGGCGGGCTGAAGATCGGCGAGCCTGCGGCGGATCTCGCGGTGGCCTGCGCGGTGCTGTCGTCGCTTTCGGGCGTGCCCGCCCCGGCGGACGTCGCGGTGTTCGGCGAGATCGGCCTTTCGGGGGAGGTGCGCGCGGTGGCGCAGCCGGATCTGCGGCTCAAGGAGGCCGCCAAGCTCGGCTTCGCCGCGGCGCTGATGCCGCGCCGGGTGCACACCGGCGGGCGCAAGGCCGCCCCGCCCGAGGGCATCGCGCCGCGCGAGATCGGCCACGCCCAGGACATCGTCGCGCTGTTTCCGCCCGCGGCGGAGCGCCGGACCGAGGAGCATTGAGCTTTGAGCGACAGCCTGCCCATGTTCGACATCGCGGTGCTGGTGGTGGTTCTGCTGTCCGCGGTGCTGGCGATGCTGCGCGGCTTCACCCATCAGGCGCTGTCGATCGCCGCGTGGATCGCCGCGATCGCCGCGGTGGTGTTCGGGCTGCCGGTGCTGCGCCCCTACTTCCGCGCGATGATCTCGAACACCCTCGCCGCCGACGGCGCCGCCGCCGCGGTGCTGTTCATCGGCACGATGATCGTCGCCTCGTTGATCGTGCGGGCGATCAGTTCCGGCGTGCGCGGCAGCGTGCTCTCGCCGGTGGACCGCGCGCTCGGGTTCGTGTTCGGGCTGGTGCGCGGCGGCCTGCTGGTGGTGCTGGCCTACATCGTGATGGCGTGGATGCTCGACCTCTCCGGCCCGCCGTCGTGGATGAAGGGCGCCAAGACCACGCCGTGGATCGTCGGCGCCGCCGATACCTTGATCGGCTGGGCGCCCGACAGCCTTACCGGATCGGACGCCGCACACAAGGCGAACGCCGCCAAGCGCACCGCCGAGGACGCGATCGCGATCGACCGCACCGTGAAATCGTGGGGCGCGCCCGCCCCCAAGGCGCCCGCCGGCGGCGAAACGCCGCAGGGCTACGGCGAAGACCAACGCCGCGAGATGAACCGTTTGATCGACGCCAACCGCTAATCCAACCGTGTGAGAGTGATCCCGGATGATGCCTTGCGCTGAGTGCCTGACCACCAATCCCTTCGACGACGACAAGCTCAAGGAGGAATGCGGGGTCTTCGGCGTGTTCGGAACCCCCGACGCCGCGCGTCTCGCCACCCTCGGCCTGCACGCCCTGCAGCACCGCGGGCAGGAGGCGGTCGGCATCGTCGCCCGCGACGGCGAGCGCTTCAACTCGCACAAGGGCCTGGGCCACGTCGCCGCCAACTTCGCCCAGGAATCGGTGATCAACCTGCTCACCGGCGACAGCGCGATCGGCCACGTGCGCTACTCCACCACTGGCGAAACGATCCTGCGCAACGTTCAGCCGCTGTTCGCCGAGTTCGAGAGCGGCGGCTTCGCGATCGCCCACAACGGCAACCTCACCAACGCGATGACCCTGCGCAAGCAGCTGATCCGGCGCGGCTGCCTGTTCCAGTCCACCTCCGACACCGAGGTGATCGTCCACCTCATCGCCACCAGCCTCGAAGCCACGATCCCCCACCGGGTGATCGACGCGCTGCGGCAGGTGAAGGGCGCGTATTCGCTGGTGATGCTCTCGCCCGAGGCGATGATCGCGGTGCGCGACCCGGCGGGCGTCCGCCCGCTGGTGCTGGGCAAACTCGGCGAGGCGTGGATCGTCGCCTCCGAGACCTGCGCGCTCGACATCATCGGCGCGGACTTCGTGCGCGACGTCGAGCCCGGCGAGGCGATCACCATCGACAAGGACGGCCTGCACTCGCAGAAGCCGTTCCGCGAGACCGGCCAGCGGCTCTGCATCTTCGAATACATCTACTTCGCCCGCCCCGACAGCCTGATGGACGGCAAGGGCGTCTACGACGCGCGCAAGCGCATCGGCGCCGAACTCGCCACCGAACGGCCGGTGGAGGCCGATCTGGTGATCCCGGTGCCGGATTCCGGCGTGCCCGCGGCGCTCGGCTACGCCCAGGCGTCGGGCATCCCGTTCGAGCTCGGAATCATCCGCAACCACTACGTCGGCCGCACCTTCATCCAGCCCACCGACGCGATCCGGCACCTCGGCGTCAAGCTCAAGCACAGCCCGAACGCCGAGATCATCCGCGGCAAGCGCATCATCCTCGTCGACGATTCGATCGTGCGCGGCACCACCTCGAAGAAGATCGTCGACATGATGCGCCACGCCGGAGCCTCGGAGGTGCACATGCGGATCTCCTCGCCGCCTACCGCCTACCCGTGCTTCTACGGCATCGACACGCCCGAGCGCGCCGACCTGATGGCGGCGAAGATGACCGAGCAGCAGATGGCCGAAGCGATCGGCTGCGACAGTCTCGCGTTCGTCTCGATGGACGGGCTCTACCGCGCGGTCTCGGGCACCAATCGCAACGCCGCCCAGCCGCAATACTGCGACGCCTGCTTCTCCGGCGAATATCCGCTCGAACTCACCGACCACGACCACCACCTGCTGTCGCGGCCGAGCGTCCTGGTCGAGCGCGGCGCGGCGAAAAAGTGATGGCGGACCGCCCTCTCGCCGGGCGGATCGCCCTCGTCACCGGCGCGTCGCGCGGCATCGGCCGCGCGGCGGCGAAAGGCTTCGCGATGGCGGGCGCGACGGTGGTCGCGGTCGCCCGCACCGAGGGCGCGCTCACCGAACTCGACGACGAACTCCAGCTCTTCGGCCTGCCGCCGCTCGTTCTCGCCCCCCTCGACCTCGCCGACGGCGACCGCGTCGACCAGATGGCGAGCCTGATCGCGCAACGCTTCGGCCGCCTCGACGTGCTCGTCGCCGCAGCCGCCCAGCTCGGCGGCCTCGGCCCCGTCCCCCACTTCGACCCGCCCGCGTTCCAGCGCGTCGTCGCCCTCAACCTCACCGCCCAATGGCGGCTGCTGCGCGCCGCCGACCCGCTGCTGCGCCGCTCCGACGCCGGGCGCGCGATCTTCCTCACCTCCACCGCCGCCCGCCTCGCCCCCGCCTACTGGGGCCCCTACGCCGCCAGCAAGGCCGGACTCGAAGCCCTGGTCCGCACCTACGCGGCCGAGGTCGAAGCCACCACCGCGATCCGCGCCAACCTCCTCGACCCCGGCGCGGTGCGCACCCGGATGCGCGCCGAAGCCTTCCCCGGCGAGGACCCCTCCGGTCTCCCCGATCCCGAAACCCTCCTCCCCACCCTCCTTCGCCTCGCCGCCCCCGAATGTTCCGAAACCGGCCAGATCGTTTCCCCGTAAGCGCGAAGGGAAGGCCAGGGCGCCGCCCTGGACCCGCGAAGGGCCGGTGGCCCTTCGACCCCGTTCGTTCCGGTTTTGGCGCGAAGCGTGAAGAGACCGGTGTGCCGCGTGACGGCTCGATCGCCGCTGCGCGGCAGAAGACGGATCGGTTCGCAGGGCCCACGGCCCTGTGCGGGGGCCAGAGGCGGCGCCCCTGGCCCGCCCTGGCCTTGCTCACGCTGCTCGCCGCGTGCGCCGCGCCGCCGCCGGGGGCGAAGCCGGTGCCGAGTCCGGTGCCGGCGGAGGGAAACTGCCTGGACCGGCTGAAGGTCTACGACATGGACTACAAGCCGGTGGCGGACGGCGGCAGCGCCGCCTGCCCGATCCGCGATGCGGTGGAAGTGACACGGGTGGGGCAGGCGAAGCTGTCGCGCCCGGCGGTGATGACCTGCGCCCTGGCGGAGCAGCTTTCGGCGTTCGAGGGGATTTTCGTGCAGCCCGCGGCGGCGCGGACCCTGGGCTCGCCGGTGACGACGATCCACCATTACGGCACCTACGCCTGCCGCCGCGCCACCGGCAAGGCGAGCCGGATGAGCGAGCACGCCAAGGCCAACGCCATCGACATCGGCATCTTCGAAACCGCGAAGGGCGACAAGGTCTCGGTGGCGCGCCACTGGAACGGCCGCGACGCCTACGCCGAATTCCTGAAACAGGTGGGCCAGGGCGCCTGCACCCTGTTCACCGGCGTGCTCGGCCCGGATTCCGACTCCGCCCACCGCGACCATTTCCACTTCGACATGGGCCCCTGGGCGTTCTGCCAGCTCAACCCGGTGGACCCGCGCAAGCTCAGAAAGTAGCGGTGGTCACGAACGCGGCGACCGCCTCGGCGATGCCGGGAGCCAGCGGCCGGTCGGGATCGGCATACGCCGCGACGTTGGCGGCGCGGTCGTCGGACTCCACGACCTTGAGAACGTGGTTGACGTCCGGCAGCAGCTTCAGCGTCGCGCGCGGCGCGGCGCGGTGGAGCGCCTCGGCGTCGGCGACCCCCACCTGAAGGTCGCGGGTCCCTTGCAGGATCAGAACCGGGCGGCGCGCGTCCGCGATCATCCGCGCCGGGTCGCGGGGCAGCACGCTCGCCATATACCCCTGGAGTTCCGGCGCGAACAGCGGCGCGACCGGCGCGGGCAGGTCCGCCGCCGCGATCCGCTCCCCCGCGGCGAGGCGGTCGATCGTCCGGTCGATCTTCTCCAGCAACGGCCCGTTGGCGAGGGCGGCGCGCATCTGGGCCTTGAGACCGTCGGCGAGCCGCCGCCCCGGCGTCGCCACCAGCACCAGCCCGCACACGCCGTCCGCATGTTGCGCCGCGAGCGCGATCAACCCGCCTTCGCTGTGCCCCAGCAGCCACACGCACGCGGCGCCGGTGCGCGCGCGGATCGCGGCGATCCAGGTTTCGGCATCGTGCACGTAGTCGTCCAGAGTCACCGCGTTGGCGTCGGGCACCGCCGCGGCGCTGCCGAACAGCCCCCGCTTGTCGATCCGCACGCTCGTCACGCCCCGTTGCGCGAGCGCCTCGGCTAGGCGGCGATAGGGGGCGGCGCGCACGCCGAGCGGGTTGTCGCCGTTGCGGTCGGTCGGGCCGGAGCCGGGTAGAATCAGCACCACCGGGGCATTCGCGCCACCCTCGACGAGAGTGCCGCGCAGCGGGCCGCCCGGCCCGGGGGCCTCGATTTCGGCGGCGCGAAGGGGCGCGGCGGCCAGCATCGACGCACCGAGAACGCCGAGGAAAAGATTGCGTCCCATGGTCCGCTCCGGTGTGCGCGGCGGCGCCGCTCAGCCCTTGTCGGCGTAGGGGTTCTTGCCCTGGCGCAACAGCAGGCGGATCGGCACGCCGTCGAGGTCGAAGGCGTCGCGCAGGCCGTTGACGAGATAGCGGGCGTAGCTGTCCGGCATGTCGGCGACGCGGGAGACGAACGCGACGAAGGTCGGCGGGCGGATCTTCGCCTGGGTGATGTAGCGCACCCGCAGGCGTCGGCCGAGGCCGCCCATCGGCGGCGGATGGCGCTCGGTCATCTCGCGCAGCCAGTCGTTGAGCGGCCGGGTGGAGACGCGGCGGTTCCACACCTCGTAGATCTTCTCCACCGCCTCCATCATCCGGTCCATGCCGTGGCCCTTGAGGGCCGAGACGGTGACGAACGGCACCCCGCGCACCTGCGGCAGGGCGTGGGCGAGCTTGAGCTTCAGTTCCTCGACCAGCTCGGTCTTGGAGGTGGCGACGTCCCACTTGTTGACGACCACGATCAGCGCGCGGCCCTCGTCGACGACGTGGCGGGCGATGGTGAGATCCTGCTTGTCGAGAATGCCGTCGACCTCGACCACCAGCGCGACGACGTTGGCCATGCGCACCGCGTTGAGGGTGTCCTGGGCGGACAGCTTCTCGACGCTGTCCTCGATCTTGGCGCGCCTGCGCAGGCCCGCGGTGTCCACCAGGGTCATGCGCTTGCCGCGCCATTCGAACGGGCTGGCGATGGCGTCGCGGGTCAGCCCCGCCTCGGGGCCGGTGAGCATCCGCTCCTCGCCCAGCAGCCGGTTGACCAGGGTGGACTTGCCGACGTTCGGCCGCCCGACGATCGCGAGCGAGATCGGCCGCGCCCGCAGTTCCGCCTCGATCTCCTCCTCGGTGCGCTCGGCCTCGGGCTCGGGCTCGGGTTCGGGTTCGGGCTCGGCGGCGCGCGCGGCGTCGGCATACGGGCGGAGGGCGTCGAACAGGTCGCCCATGCCCTCGCCGTGCTCGGCGGACACCGGCACCGGGTCGCCCAGCCCCATCGCATACGCCTCGAACAGCCCCGGCTGCCCCGCCCGCCCCTCGCACTTGTTGGCGACCAGGATCACCGGCTTCGACTGGCGGCGCAGCAGATCGGCGAAGTAGGAATCGAGCGGCGTCACCCCGGCGCGGGCGTCGATCAGCATCAGCACCACGTCGGCGGTGCGGATCGCGAGGTCGGTCTGCTGGCGCATCCGCCCTTCGGTGGTGTCGAGATCGCGGCTGTCCTCCAGCCCGGCGGTGTCGACGAGGCGGAAGGCGAGATCGCCCAGGGTGGCGTTGCCCTCGCGCCGGTCGCGGGTGACGCCCGGCATGTCGTGGACGATCGCCGAGCGCGAGCCGGTGAGGCGGTTGAACAGCGTCGACTTGCCGACGTTGGGTCGGCCGACGATGGCGACGGTAAGCATGGCGTGTCTTTCGTTAGCGATACGCGAGCAGGTCGGCGTCGTCGGTGAGGAAATAGACGGTGCCGTCCGCGGCGATCGGCGGCACGCTCACCCCCGCCGACAGGCGGTCGTACCCGATCACCTTGCCGGTGTAGGGGGAGATCGCGACGACGTAGCCGTGCGAGCCCGCCAGCAACAGACGGTCGCCCGCGAGGATCGGCCCGTTCCAGACGATGCGGCCGCCGCGGCTCTCCGGGCGCAGCCACTGCGACAGCGGCGTCACCCAGAGAATGCGGCCGGAGCGCGCTTCGAGCGCCACCACCTCGTTGTTGGTGCCGACCATGAACAGGAAGCCGCCCGCGACCCAGGGCATGTCGACGCCGGCGATCTCCTTCTCCCAGATCCGGCCGCCGGTGCGCAGGTCGATGGCGGCGGTGAGGCCGGAGTTGCCGGTGGCGTAGACGCGGCCGCCCGCGATCACCGGCGGCGCCTTGATGTCGCCGATCGAGAGGAAGCCCGAGGAACGGCGGCCGCCCGCGAGCGAATCCTCCCACGCCAGCGACCCGTTCTCGACGCGCAACGCCGCGAGCGCGCCCGAGCGCATCGCCACCACCACCACGCCGAGGTCGGCGGCGGGACTCGCCGCGCCGAGCAGACCCTCGGCCTCCTCCGCGCCGGTGAACTCCCAGAGCTTGGCGCCGTCCTGCGCGGCGTAGGCGACGACGCGGTTGGACGCGGTGACGACGAACACCCGGCCGCCGTAGACGGTGGGGGCGGCGCGCAACGGCGCGTCGAGGGCGACCTTCCAGAACTGGCCGCCGGTGGCGGCGTCGAGCGCCCAGAGCTCGCCGACGCCGGTGGCGGCGAACAGCCGCCCGCCGTCGAAGGCGACGCCGCCGCCGCGCACCACGCTGTCCTCGTCCGCATCGGGGGTGAGGTCGTAGCGCCACAGGCGATGACCGTCCCCGGCATCGTAGGCCGAGACGCGCGCGCCGGAATCCATCACGTAGACGCGGCCCGCCGCGACCACCGGAGCCGACACCAGACGGTTCTCGGAACTCGAGCCGGAGCCGATATCGGTGCTCCAGGCGCGGGAGATGGTGTCGGCGATCGCGATGTGCTGCATCGCGTGGTGGCTGTAGCCGCCGGTCTGCGGCCAGTCGGCGTTGGTCTCGGGCCGCGGCAGAACGATGTCGACGCTCTTGCCGCGATCGGGCGAGAGTTCGGTGTCGTGCACCAGCACCGAGATGCGCTTGCCCGGCAGCGGCGGCTTGTCCGGTTCGCCGAACCAGTCGTCGGCCCCGCACCCCGCGAGAGCGGGCAGCATCGCCGCGAACGCCGCGGCCTTGAGCATCGCCTTGCGCATCGTCGTCCTCACTTGCTCGCCGCGTCGCGCGCGAACACGGTGCGCAGGCTCTGCACCATGGCGCGGCGCTCGGGGGTGGTATCCGGGTCGTCGAGAATGCCGTCGAGCGCCTTCACCGCGCGCGCCGGGTCGCCCTGCTTGGCCATCGCCAGCGCCGAAATTTCGAGCGCGGTGTGGCGCCACGGGTGGCCCGCGACGGCGAGCGGCGCGAGCTTTTCCTCGATCGCCTTGGGATCGTCGGTATCGAGCCCGGCGAGCGCGTCCTGCACCACCGCAAGGTCGCGGTAGGCGGGCAGCGCCTCGGAATCCGAGGCCACCTGGGCGAGCAGTTCGCGCGCCTCGGGCACCTTGTTCTGGGCGATCAGCAGGCTGGCGTGGCGCAGCCGGGCGAGGGTGCGGTAGCCGTCGTTGCCGGTCGTCTCCAGCTCGCCGAGGAGCTTGGCGGCGGTCTCGGCGTCGCGGCCGCGCAGGGCGGCCTCGGCCTTGTCCATCACCGCGGCCTGCTCGACCCGTTCGCTCTCGCGCATCGACTTGTGAATCTGGTAGCCCGCCACCACCGCGACGATCAGCACCGCGCCCGCGATCGCCGCCGCGCCGTAACGTTTCCACACGCCGACCAGCTTGTCGTGGCGCAAATCGTCCTCGACCTCGCGGAACAGGCTGTTCTGCTCGGCAGCCTCGCGCTCGCGCTTGCGTTTTTCTTCGGCGGTTTTGTAGGTATCGGGAGTCGACGACATGGACCGGGCCTGCTGGAATTTCGGACGCGGCGCGACGGACACATAGCCGCGCCGCGCCCACAATAAGGGCTGACGCGGACCAAGTCCATGGCCGCGATCAGGCTTCGCCGCGCCACTTGATCGAGCAGCCGACGCTCGGGGCCTGTTCGGCGGGCGCGCCCTTGCCGCGCGCGATCGCCGCCATCGCCTCGTAGAGTTCGCGCTTCGCCCCCTCGGGCGCGGGGCGAATCCCGGAGGCGTCCACCCGGCCGCGATAGGCGAGCCGCAATCCCCGGTCGAAGCCGAAGAAATCCGGCGTGCAGACCGCGCCGAAGGCGCGCGCCACCGCCTGGGATTCGTCGTAGAGGTAGGGAAAGCCGAACTTGTGGCGCGCCGCGAACGCCTTCATCTCCTCCGGGCCGTCCTCGGGATACGCGCCGACGTCGTTGGACATGATCGCCACCGCGCGCACCCCCAGGCTTTCGAGTTCGCGCACGTCGCGCACCGCCCGGTCGATCACCGCGCGCACGTAGGGGCAGTGGTTGCAGACGAACATCACCAGGGTCGCCTCGGTGCCGCGCACGTCGGCCAGGCTGATGCTCTCGCCCGAGGTCGCGTCCGGCAGCAGGAAGTCCGGCGCGCGCATGCCGATCAGCCCCGGCGGGGTCACCGTCTCGACCATCTCTCAAGCCTCCGGTTTGGGCCAGCGGCGGTGCACCCACAGCCACTGCTCGGGATACTCGCGGATCCAGGTTTCGAGCGTCGCGTTGATCTCGGTCATCGCGCGGCGCTCGTCGGCGGCGCGATCGCCGGTCGACTCGATGGTATATGGGGCCGTCGCCTCGACGCGGAAACGGGCGCCGCCGAGACGGATCGCCCGCGCGCCCACCACCGGCGCGTCGAACACCAGCGCCATCGTCGCCAGCGCCGAGGCGGTCATCGCGTCGCGGCCGAAGAACGGCACCGCCATGCCGTCGTTCATCTTCTGATCCACCATCATGCCGATGTGCTCGCCCCGCTTCAGCAGCACCATCGCCCGCTTCGCGCCGCGCGCCCCCTTGGGCAGCAGTTCTCCCGCGGCGAGGTGGCGGTCGGCGCGGAACAGCCAGTCGAGGCGGCGGTTGTTGGGGGCGCGGTAGATGCGGTGCATCGTCAGCCCCGCCAATCCGGCGCCCGCGCTCACCAGTTCCCAGTTGCCGAGATGCCCGCTCCACAGCAGGCCGGGGCGGCCGTCGTCCTTGAGCGCGCGCACGTGCTCGAGACCGACATATTCCACCCGCCCCATTTCCAGCAGCCGCGACTGGTGCGGATATTCGAAGAAGGTGCGGCCAAGATTGTCCCACATGCCGCGCAGGATCGCGCGGCGCTCGGCGGCGGTTTTCTCGGGAAAGACCATCGCGAGATTGGCGGCCGCCACCCGGTGCGGCGGCAGCAGCGGCCCGATCGCGCGGCCGAGGCGGCCGCCGAGGGCGGAGGCGAAATCCACCGGCAGCGCGCGCACGGCATAATAGACGCCCTTGGCGAGCCATGCGGAAAGCGGATCGACGATCCGGCGGGTGACCCAGGAAGTCATCGGCGGCGCCTCACAACTTGGAACGGATCAGCGCGGCGACCGCGTCGGCGTCGTCCCAGACGACGTCCACCGCCACCACGTCGACCTGCTGACGCTGGTCGGGCGGCAGGCGCGCCGCGTCCTTTTCGGTGGTCACCGGCACAGCGCCGGTCTCGAACGCGAAATCGAGAATCGGCTGGATGTCGTCCTCGACGTAGGGGTGGTGGTCGTCGAAGGCGAAGCGCCGGGTGATCCGCGCGCCGAGGCCGGTCAGGGTCTCGAAGAACTTCTCCGGGCGGCCGATCCCGGCGAAGGCGACGACGTCGCGCCCGGAGAGCCGCTCGGCCGCGCGCGGCGCGAGGCGCGCGGCGAACACCGGCAGGTGGCGTTCGAGGCGCGGCCGCAGCTTGTGCCGGTCGTCGCCGATCAGCACCGCGGCGTCGGCGCGCGCCAGCCCCGCCTTGGGGAACTCCCGGCACGGCCCGGCGGGCATCACCAGACCGTTGCCGAAGCCCACGCCCGCGTCCACCACCACCAGCGAACAGGTCTTGGCGAGCGCCGGGTTCTGGAACCCGTCGTCGAGGATCAGGCAATCGGCCCCGGCGGTGACCGCGAGCTTCGCGGTGGCGACCCGGTCCGCGCCGACCCACGCGGGGGCGACGGCGGCGAGCAGCAGCGGCTCGTCGCCGACCGCGTCGGCGTCGTGCGCGAGCGGGTCGACCGCGAGCGGCCCGGGCGCGGCGCCGCCGTAGCCGCGCGAAAGATAGGCGGGGTTGCGGCCGAGGTCCTTGAGGAAACGCCCGAGCCACAGCGCCACCGGGGTCTTGCCGGTGCCGCCGACGGTGACGTTGCCGATGCAGAACACCGGCACCCCCGGATCCCACGGCCGCCCGAACGCCTGCCGCAACGCCGCGACGCCGCCGACCGCCAGCCCGAGGGGCTGGAGCAGGCGGGCAAGCGGCCCGCCGGAAATCCAGAAGCGCGGCGGCTTCATCGACCGCGCTCCAGCGCGTCGAGGGCCGGACGCAGGCGGTCGAGAACGCGCGCGGCGCTCGCCGCCTCGGCGGTGGCGAAGGCGGCGGCGGCATCCGCCACCGCGCGGGCGCGAGCGGGCGCGCCGAGCAGGTCGCCGACCGCCCGCGCGAGATCGGCCTCGTCGGCGAAGCGGCAGGCCGCGCCCGCCGCCTCCATCCGCGCGGCCATCACGCCGAAGTTCTCCATGTGCGGACCGAACGCCACCGCGCAGCCGAGGCGCGCGGGCTCCAGCGGATTCTGCCCGCCCTCGCCGATCCACGACTTGCCCATCACCGCGATCGCCGCGGCGCGATAGAACACCCCCATCTCGCCCAGGGTGTCGCAGAGATAGACATCGGTCTCCGGCCCCGGCAGGTCGCCCGCGCTGCGCCGCACCACGGAAAGGCCGAGTTCCGCGATCTCGGCGGCGGCGGCGTCGCCGCGCTCCGGGTGACGCGGCGCCACCAGGGTGAGGAGATCGGGAAAGCGTGCCCGCAGCGCGCGGTGCGCCCGCGCCGCCGAGGCGTCCTCGCCGGGGTGGGTGGAGGCGGCGATCCACGCCGGACGCGCACCGATCGCACCGGCGAGGGCGGCAAGCTCGCCCGCGTCGGCGGGCAGCGGCGGCGCGGCGTATTTGAGGTTGCCGACGCAGACCGCCCCCGCCGCGCCGAGAACGCGCAGGCGCTCGGCGTCGGCCTCGGTCTGGCCGAACGCGATCGCGAAGCCGCCGAACAGTTGCCGCGCCAGCCCCGGCAGCCGCCGCCAGCGACGGAACGAGCGCGGCGAGACGCGGCCGTTGACCAGCGCCAGCTCCGCCCCCGAGGCGCGCGCGGCGACGAGGAGGTTGGGCCAGATCTCGCTTTCGACGAAAATCGCGAGGCCGGGCCGCCAATAGTCGACGAACCGCGCCACCGCCTTCGGCAGGTCGACCGGCACGAACTGGTGGATGACGTCGCGCGGCAGGCGGCGGCCCATCAGGTCGGCGGAGGTGACGGTGCCGGTGGTGACGAGCTGCGACACCCGCGGCCATCCCTCGGCGATCGCCTCGATCAGCGGCAGCAGCGACAGCGCCTCGCCCACCGAGGCGGCGTGCATCCACACCAGCGGCCCGTCCGGCCGCTCCGCCGAGGGCAGGCCGAGGCGCTCGGGGAAGCGCTCGGCGGATTCCTTGCCGTGGGCGCGACGGCGGCCGAGAAACAGATGGACGAACGGCGACAGCAGGGCGGTGGCGCCGCGATAGAGGCCGAGGATCATGGCGCCGGCCTCTTCTTGCGCGGCACCGTGCCCGCGACCGCGGGCGGGTGGCCCATTTCGGCGTCGGCGGCGGCGGTGACGCCGGTCAGCGCCCGTTCGAGGGCGAGGCGATAGGTCTCCTCGTCGCCGTCGCGCGGCACCACGATCGGCTCGCCGAAGGCGTAGACCCCCTCGGTGAACGGCAGCACGATCTGCATCCGGTCCCAGGAGTCGAGGAACTTCACCCGCTTCGCCGAGAAGCCGATCGGCAGGATCGGCACCCCGGTAGCGCGGGCGAGCGCGATCACCCCGGCCTGCGCGACCATGTTGGGGCCGCGCGGACCGTCGGGGGTGATGCCGACGCAGCCGCCCTTCGCCACCGCGCGGATCATCGCGCGCAGCGCCTGCGCGCCGCCTTTCGAGGTCGAGCCTGTGATCACCCGCAGGCCGACGCGCTCCATCACCCCGGCGATCAGGCGGCCGTCGGAATGGGCGGAGATCAGCACGTGGACGCGCCCCGCGTCGATGCCGGGAAACGCCCACATCAGCGGCAGCCGGGAGTGCCAGAAGGCGTAGATCGCCCGCCCGCCGGCCAGCGCGTGGGCGGCGTCGCGGTGGTGCGGATCGCGCGCGCGCCAGCGGCCGCTCCAGCGGACGAACCGGACGTAGCGGGCGACGAGGCCGTACACCAGCGCCTGCGCCACGTCGCTGCGCGAAAGATCCTTGACCCAGCCCATCGGTCAGGCCGCGCTGCCGCGGCGTCGGTTGCGATACACGTGCGGAGAATCCCGAAGCTGTGACCGGCCCACGCCGGTCGCGGGTCCGTTTTACACGGTTCCGGCCGCCTTGGGGAAGGCCACATCGGTGTCGAACGGGGCGAGATTGCCGAGGAACTGCTCGGCGCTCGCCCGCCACGAGCGTTCGAGGGCGAAGGCGCGGCACGCCTCGGGCGGGATCGTCAGCGCGCGCCGCGCCGCCGCGCCGAGGTCGTCGTCGAGCACGCCCACCGGCGCGTCGCCGATCACGTCTTTCGGCCCCGCCACCGGATACGCCGCCACCGGCAGCCCCGAGGCGAGCGCCTCCAGCAGCACCAGACCGAAGGTGTCGGTGCGGGAGGGAAACACGAACACGTCGGCGGCGGCATAATGGGCGACCAGGTCCTCGCCCGCCCGCGCCCCGGCGAACACCGCCGCGGGATAGCGCTTTTCGAGCGCGGCGCGCTGCGGCCCGTCGCCCACCACCAGCTTGGTGCCGGGCAGGTCGAGGGCGAGGAACGCCTCGACGTTCTTCTCCACCGCCACCCGGCCGACGTAGAGCGCCACCGGCCGCGGCAGGTCGAGGAAACCCTTGTCGCGCGGGCGGAACAGCTCGGTATCGACGCCGCGGGTCCAACGGCGGATCCGCCCCAGTCCCCACGCCGCGAGTTCGTCCTCGACCCCCTGCGTCGCCACCATCAGCGCCTGCGAGGGACCGTGGAACCAGCGCATCGCGGCATAGCCCCAGCTCACCGGCAGGCCGGAGCGGGCGTGGACGTATTCGGGAAACTTGGTGTGGAACGAACTGGTGAACGGCAGCCCGCGCGCAAGGCAGAACCGCCGCGCCGCGAGGCCGAGCGGCCCCTCGGTGGCGACGTGGATCGCCGCGGGCTGCGCCGCCGCGATCATCCGGCCGAGCTTGCGCCCCGGCAGCACCGCGAGGCGGATCTCGGGATAGGTGGGGCACGGCACGGTCCGGAAATCCTGCGGGGTGACGAACACCACCTCGTGGCCCATCTCGCCCAGCATCTTCGCCAGCGTCCGGTAGGTGCGCACGACGCCGTTGACCTGGGGCAGCCAGGCGTCGGTAACCACGAGTATCCGCATTCAGGCAACCTCGGGAGCGGGTTCGGGGGCGGGCAGCGCCGCGGCGGAGACGAGGCCGTCGCGCAGCGCCATCGCGCGGCCGCCGCCGTCGAGCCAGCGCAGGATTTCGAGGCGGCCGTCGAAGTGTTCGACCAGCGCGGTGCAGCTCTCAACCCAGTCGCCGTCGTTGCAGTAGAGAACGTCGCCGATCGCGCGCATCTCCGCATGGTGGATATGGCCGCAGATCACGCCGGACAGGCCGCGCTTCCGCGCCACCTCGGCCATCGCGCCCTCGAAGTTGGCGATGAACGCGACGGCGTTCTTGACCTTGTGCTTGAGATAGGCCGAGAGCGACCAGTAGGAGAAGCCGAGTCGGCGGCGCAGCGCGTTGAACCAGCGGTTGGCGACCAGCGCGAAGGTGTAGGCGGTGTCGCCGAGGAACGCCAGCCAGCGGGCGTAGGTGACGATGCCGTCGAAGGCGTCGCCGTGCACCACCAGGAACTTGCGGCCGTCCGCGCCCTCGTGGATGGCGTGCTTGTGGATCGGAATGCGGCCGAGCTCGAAGCCGGTGAAGCTGCGCAGGAAGTCGTCGTGATTGCCGGGAATCAACACCACCCGGGTGCCCTTGCGGGCCTTGCGCAGGAGCTTCTGCACCACGTCGTTGTGGGCCTGCGGCCAGTACCACGACTTCTTCAGCCGCCAGCCGTCGATGATGTCGCCGACGAGATAGAGGGTCTCGCTGTCCGAGCGCTTGAGGAAGTCGAGGAGGTACTCGGCCTTGGACCCGCGGGTGCCGAGATGGACGTCGGAAATCCAGATGGTGCGGTAGCGGTAGGTGGGCGCGCTGTCCATCGCGGTGCCGGTCCTCGAAGTCTCTCCCTGCCCCGTTTCCTAAATCAAGGTTCGCCGCGCCGCCACTCTTTTCGACCCTCTGAAATCCTGATTTCATATTTGTTTTACAGTAGCTTAACCGAAACGTCACGGACCACCGGTATGCCGGTTGCAGTTTCGTCATCGAAGGCGCGCGAACGCGATGATCGTGATCTTCAACCCCACCGCCGGGCCGCGCCGCGGCGCGCTGCTCGGCCGCGTGCTGGCGCGGCTGCACGCGCTCGGCGCGGCGGTCGACCTCCGCCCCACCGCCTGCGCCGGCGACGCCGTGCGCATCGCCGCCGCCCTCGACCCGCCCGCCGACGGCCTGGTGGTCGCCGCGGGCGGCGACGGCACCCTCGCCGAGGTCGCCGAGGGGGTGCTGCGCAACCCC
Organism: uncultured Alphaproteobacteria bacterium; assembly: GCA_900079695.1. Classification (NCBI taxonomy): domain Bacteria; kingdom Pseudomonadati; phylum Pseudomonadota; class Alphaproteobacteria; species uncultured Alphaproteobacteria bacterium. The sequence continues at coordinate 3,477,472 of LT599022.1, read as the reverse complement.
GCCGCCGCCCGCCTGCGACTCGGAGTGATCCCGCTCGGCACCGCCAACGTGCTGGCCCACGAGATCGGCCTGCCGCGCCGCCCGGCGACGATCGTCCGCACCCTGCTGGCGGGCCGCGCGCAGCCGCTGCACGCCGGGCGGATCCGCGCCGCGGACGGCGCCGAGCGCGCCTTCCTGATGATGGCGGGCGCGGGGTTCGACGCCGCGGTGGTGGCGGCGGTGACCCCCGGTCTCAAGCGCCGGTGCGGCAAGGGGGCGTACCTCTGGCACACCCTGCGCCTCGCCGCCGTCGGGCGCTTCCCGGCCGTCGACCTGCGGATCGACGGCGAGCCCTACCGCGCCGCGAGCGTGGTGGTATGCAACGGCCGCCACTACGGCGGCCCCTACCGTCTCGCCCCGGCCGCCGACCTCTCCCGCCCCGAGTTCGAGGTGGTGCTGCTCGATGCCGCGGGCGGCGCGCGGGTGTTCTCGCAAGGGTTGCGGCTGATGCTCGGCGTGCTGCACCGCGCGCCGGGCGTGCGCACCCTGACCGCGCGCGAGGTGGAGATCTCCGGCGTCGGACCGCTGCAGGCGGACGGCGACCTCGCGGCGCGGCTGCCGGTGCGGATCGCCGCCACCGGCGAGTTCCTCCGGCTGATGACGCCGTGATCGCGCGCCCGCGCGCCCCCCGCGTCAGGAAATCGCCTTGTTTCAAGGCTTGCGCCGATGCGAAGGGAAAGGTATTTGTAGAAGAATTGAAACAATATGACGGGCCGGATCCTCGGCCCGCGCGCTGATCCTGGGGGGAGTAGGTTTGGTCCGTCGGCAATCCCATTGTCCGACCGTCGCGCCCGGTACCACTGCGTCGGCAGGGGACCGATGAGGGCGCGCCGCACCCTGCTCGCCTTCACCGCGCTGTCGCTGGCGGCGCTCGCCGCCGCCCCGGCTCTCGCCAATCCGGCCCGCCCCCTGTCGGCCGGCCATTCGGCGAGCGTGGCCGCCTCGGAAACCCGCAGCCTCACCCTCGCGCCCAAGGAAACTCTCGATCAGGTGCTGCGCCGCATCGGCATCGACGCCGCCGAGCGCAAGGCCGTGCTCGCCGCGCTCAAGGAGACCGGCGTCGCCCCGGCGGTGGGCGCGAAGCTCACCCTGCGCACCGAGATTCCGCGCCCCGGCACCCAGCGCCTCGCGCTGCTGCGGATCGGCGGCGGCGCGAAGCAGCCCGACGTGGTGCTGGTGGGCACTCCGGAGATCGAGACCGACGCGCCGCTGCGCCGCTCGGTGCGCGGCACCGTCGGACCGGATTTCCCGTCGTTCCTGGTGTCGATCGGCGTGCCCGACGGCGTCGCCGCGACCGTCGCCGCCGGATTCGGCCCGGGTCAGCCCGCCCCCGGCGCGCGCTTCAATCTCGTCTACCGCCTCACCGCCGACAAATCCGACGCCCAGCTCGCGAGCCTGACCGTTCACGAACCCGCTGGCGAGCAGCGCCTCGCCGCCTTCCCGCTGCGGCGCTCCCTCGAAGTCGGGATCGAAGACGCGCCGACGCCCGCGCGCACCGAGCGCGCCCTGCCGCCGCAACGGCAGGCGGAAGACGCCGTCGAAGGTATCCCGACCGGCGATCCGGTGCCGGGCGGCCGCCTCACTTCGCCGTGGGGCTGGCGCATCCACCCGGTGCTCAAGCGGCCGCAGTTCCACAAGGGCGTCGACTACTCGGCCCCGGCGGGCACCCCGGTGCTCGCCACCGCGCCCGGCACGGTGGCGTTCGTCGGCCGCAACGGCAACTACGGCAAGCTGGTGCGCATCACCCATGCGGGCGAGGTGGTGACCGGCTACGCCCATCTTCAGGATTACGCCCGGGGCCTCAAGGTCGGCGCCAAGGTGAGTCAGGGCCAAGTCATCGGCTACGTCGGCCGTTCCGGCCTCGCCACCGGCAACCACCTGTACTACGAGGTGTTCGCCCGCGGCAAACTGGTGGATCCGCTGGGCGGTCAGGCCTCGCCGAGCCGCCATATGACCGAGGCGGAGAACGCCCGGCTGCGACAGGCCCTGTCGAAGCGCGGTATCGTCCTCGCGCGCGACGGCGTCACGCTCGACTGACGCTCTCCCCCTCCCACCTCCGCCCGCCGCCCGGCGGGCTTTTTCATGCGCAAACGGAAACCGCCGCCCTTGCGGGGGCGGCGGGTGCCGGTGGGAGCCTCCCGTCTGGGGAACGGGAGGCGGGGCTTTATCGGAGACTCACACCTTCACGCCGAAGGCGATCGGCATCATCACCGCCATCACGCCGATCGAGATCACGATGCCGATCAGGCAGAGGGTGAAGCCGGACTTGAACATGTCGGGCACGCGGATCAGGCCCGAGCCGAACACGATCGCGTTCGGCGGGGTCGCCACCGGCAGCGAGAACGCCAGCGACGCGCCGAGCGCCACCGGGATCGCCATCAGCAGCGGCGAGACGCCGAGGCCCTGGGCGATCGAGATCGACAGCGGCACGAAGGTCGCGGCCACCGCGGTGTTCGAGGTCATCTGCGTCAGCAGCATCGCCACCAGCGCCAGCACC